>CAZQCA010000151.1:0-8474 GCA_964591845.1 uncultured Nocardioides sp. | reverse complement strand
CGGATCGTGTCGTGGAAGAGGTGGGCGTCCTGGGTGACGTAGCCGACGGCGTCCTCGAGCGACTGCAGCGTGACGTCGCGTACGTCGTGCCCTCCGACCCGCACGATGCCCTCGGAGACGTCGTAGAGCCGTGCCACCAGGTGGGTCATCGTCGTCTTGCCGGCGCCGGAGGGGCCGACGAGCGCGACCATCTGGCCGGGCTCCGCGACGAAGCTGATGTCGGTGAGCACGGGCCCGGTGTCACGCGACTCGGAGCGGGCCACCGCCTCCAGCGAGGCGAGGGAGATCTCGTCGGCGCGGGGATAGGTGAAGCCCACGTGCTCGAACTCCAGCCGGGACGCACCGCGCTCGAGCGCGACCGCGTCGGGCCGCTCCTGGATCATCGACGGCAGGTCGAGCACCTCGAAGACGCGCTCGAAACTGACGAGCGCCGTCATCACGTCGATGCGCACGTTGGAGAGTCCCTGGAGCGGCCCGAGCAGCCGCAGCAGCAGTGTGGCGAGCGCCAGCAGGGTGCCGACGGTGAGCGACCCGTCGAGTGCGAGGTGCCCGCCGACGCCGTAGACGAGGGCCGTCGCGAGCGCGGGCACGGTCATCATGGTGGCGACGAAGATCCGGGTGACGAGCGAGATCCGGACCCCCAGGTCGCGCACCCGACCGGCCTTCTCGGCGAACAGCGCGTCCTCGTCGGCCCTGCGTCCGAACAGCTTGAGCAGCATCGCGCCGCCGACGTTGAAGCGCTCGGTCATCACGTTGCCCATGTCGGCGTTGCCGTCCATCTGCTGCCGGGTGAGCCCGGCGAGGCGCCCGCTCACCCAGCGCGACATGCCGAAAGCGACCGGGAAGAGCGCCAGGCAGAGCAGGGTGACCTGCCAGCTCAGCGCCAGCATCGTCACGCCCACCACGCCGACCGAGATGGCGTTGGACACCGTGCTCGAGAGCGTGGAGGTGAAGGCACGCTGGGCACCGATCACGTCGTTGTTGAGCCGCGAGACCAGCGCGCCGGTCTGGGTGCGGGTGAAGAAGGCGAGCGACTGACGCTGGACGTGCGCGAACACCTGCGTGCGCAGGTCGAAGATGAGGCCCTCGCCGATGCGTGAGGACAGGTAGCCGGTCCCGACCGACAGCACGGCGCTGAAGAGCGCCGTCCCCGCCATGGCGAGGGCGAGCAGCGTGACCAGGCGGCCGTCCGACTTGAGGATGCCGTCGTCGACGATGCGCTGCACGAGCAGCGGGGTGACGATCACCAGGGCGGCGTCGACCACCGTGAGTGCGAGGAACACCTCGATCAGCCGGCGATGCGGCCGCGCGAACCTCACGACCCGGCGTACGGTGCCGCGGTCGAGCCGGGTGTCGACCGCGCTCCGGTCGGAGCGCAGGTGGCGCCACGCGGGCCCCATCCCCGTCATCCCCGACACTCGCTGCTCCCTCCCGACGTCCCCGCCGCCGCAACGGCCGGCGGGCCGGGTTTGTTCCGGTCCTCGCCCTCGGTCGCCCGCCCGGGGACTGTAGCGGAGCGGCGGCTCGTGCCACGCTGGGACGACGATCGCCGAGCGATCGACACGAGACCGAGCAACCGTACGCCGTCGTCCCGAGGAGGCGCACATGATCGACGTCGCCCTGCCGGCCGGCTCCGGCTCCCCCGAGCTGACCCGCTCGTTCGCCGCCTGCGTGGCCGCGGTGACCGAGACGCCGCTCGAGGAGGTCCCCGTCCCCGACGCCGACCTGCGCGGCGCGGTGGCCCATTGGCGCAGCTGGCTCGCCGGCCGGGGAACTGGGCTGGTGACGCTCGGCCGCCCGCAGAGCTTCCAGTGGCCGGGCTACTGGCTGGCGGTCGTCGGCAGGGCCGGCCGCGACGATGAACGGGTCGCGGTCTTGATGTTCGGCACCCCGCCGGGCGTCGTGCTGAGCCCGCAGGACTCCGGCCTGCTCGGCCTGGGCGCGACCGACCTCGTCGTCCACGAGGGCTGGGTGCTGGCGGGACTCGACCCGGCGTTCGTGCGACCGAGCGCGCCCCTGCCGCGCCTGAGCGGATCGGTCGTGACCATCGCCCTCGCCGAGCGCGCCACCGGCGCCATGCGCGAGGTCGCGCACGCACGTGCGCTGGCGGGCCGCGGCCTCGACGGCGACCGCTACGCCGCCAAGGCGGGCACGTTCACCCCGGCCAGTGACACCGCCCGCGGCTACGACCTGACGCTGATCGAGGCCGAGGCACTCGACGACCTGGTGCTTCCGAGCGGCGGCCGGATCGCGTACGCCGACGCGCGCCGCAACGTCGTGACCTGCGGCCTCGACCTCAACGCGCTGGTGGGCCGGCGCTTCCGGGTCGGCTCGGTCGAGTGCGTAGGTCAGCGGCTCTGCGAGCCCTGCGCCCACCTCGAGAGGCTGACCGGCCCCGGCGCGCTGCGCGGGCTGATCCATCGGGGTGGCCTGCGGGCCGACATCGTGACGGACGGCGAGATCGCCGTCGGCGACGCGATCGAGACGACCTGAGCGGGGGCTCCGCCTCGATCCGGGCTCAGGCCAGCGCCACCAGGTCGGCGTAGTCCTCGGTCCAGAGGTCCTCCACCCCGTCGGGGAGGATCAGCACCCGGTCGGGCTGGAGCGCGTGGACCGCGCCCTCGTCGTGGGTGACCAGCACGATCGCCCCTTCGTAGGACCGGATCGCGGCCAGGACCTCCTCGCGCGAGGCGGGGTCGAGGTTGTTGGTCGGCTCGTCGAGCAGGAGCACGTTGGCGCTGCTCACGACGAGGATCGCCAGCGCGAGCCGCGTCTTCTCGCCGCCCGACAGGACGCCGGCCGGCTTGTCCGCGTCGTCGCCCGAGAAGAGGAACGAGCCCAGCACCGACCGGGCCTCGGTGTCGGTGAGCTGCGGCGCGTTGCCGTGCAGGTTCTGGAGCACCGTGCGCCCCACGTCGAGCGTCTCGTGCTCCTGCGCGTAGTAGCCGAGCTTGAGGCCGTGTCCGGGCTGGACCTGCCCGGTGTCGGGGAGGTCGATCCCCGCGAGGATGCGCAGCAGGGTGGTCTTGCCGGCACCGTTGAGGCCCAGGACCACCACCCGTGAGCCGCGGTCGACGGCGAGGTCGACGTCGGTGAAGACCTCGAGCGACCCATAGCTCTTCGAGAGCTCGCCCGCCGTCAGCGGCGTCCGTCCGCAGGCCGCCGGCGCGGGGAAGGCGATCCGGGCGACGCGGTCGCCGCGCCGCTCGTGCTCGACCCCGGCCAGGAGTCGCTCGGCGCGCTTCATCATCGAGTGCGCGGCCTGGGCCTTGGTGGCCTTGGCGCGCATCTTGTTGGCCTGCTCGAGGAGCGCCGACGCCTTGCGCTCGGCGTTGTCGCGCTCGCGCTTGCGTCGCCGCTCGTCGGTCTCGCGTTGCGCGAGATAGGCCGACCAGCCCATGTTGTAGACGTCGACCTCGGCGCGGTTGGCGTCGAGGTGGAAGACCCGGTTGACCGTCTGGTCGAGCAGCCCGGTGTCGTGGCTGATCACGACGAGCCCGCCCTTGTGCGCCCTGAGGAACTCGCGCAGCCACACGATGGAGTCGGCGTCGAGGTGGTTGGTCGGCTCGTCGAGCAGCAGCGTCTCGGCGCCGGAGAAGAGGATGCGCGCCAGCTCGACGCGCCGCCGCTGCCCGCCCGAGAGCGTGCGCAGCGGCTGGTGCAGCACCCGCTCCTCGATGCCCAGGGACGCCGCGATCCGCGCCGCCTCGGACTCGGCGGCATAGCCGCCGCCGGCGTGGAGCTCGGTGTCGGCGCGGGTGTAGCGGCGCATCGCGCGCTCGCGCACCGCGGGGTCGTCGCTGGCCATCTGGGCCTCGGCCTCCCGCAGCCGGCGTACGACGTCGTCGAGGCCGCGCGCCGACAGGATGCGCTCGCGGGCCACCTGCTCGGGGTCGCCCGAGCGCGGGTCCTGCGGCAGGTAGCCCACCGAGCCGGAGACCTGGACGCTGCCGGCAGCCGGCAGCGCCTCACCGGCCAGGATGCGGGTGAGGGTCGTCTTGCCGGCACCGTTGCGCCCCACCAGGCCGACGCGGTCCCCCGCCCCGACCCGGAAGCTGACGTCGTCCATCAGCAGTCGCGCCCCGGCCCGCACTTCCAGGTGTTGGGCGGTGATCATCGCGGCGATTACTCTACCTGCGGGTGCCCGCGGGAAACCGTCCCGGGGCGGCGCCAGAAAGGCCACACCGATGCGTTTCAACCCGAAGGCTCGCCTGGACACCTCCCGGGTCACCGACTCCGGCCGCGGAGGCGGAGGTGGCATGGGCGGGTCGGGGATGCGGCTCCCCATCCCCGGGGGCAACATGGCCGGCGGCGGCATCGGCGGCGTGGTCATCATCATCCTGTTCGTGGTGCTCGCGATGTGCCAGGGCGGCGGCATGCTGGGCGGCGGCGGTCCGGCGAGCGGCGGCACTCCCATGGACACGAGCCGGGTCGCCCCGGCCGACACCGAGCGCTACGCGGCGTGCAAGACCGGCGACGACGCCAACAACTCGGCCGACTGCGCCCGGATCGCGGTGGAGAACTCCCTCTACGACTACTGGGACGCCACCCTCCCCCAGTACGGTGAGACGTTCACCCCGGCGACGATGCAGACCTTCAGCGGCGGCACCCAGACGGGCTGCGGCGCGGCCAACTCGCAGGTCGGGCCGTTCTACTGCCCGGTCGACCAGACCATCTACCTCGACACGACGTTCTTCCAGGAGGTCCTGCAGGGCGCGCTCGGCGGCCCCAGCGGCGCCTTCGTCGAGCCCTACGTGCTCGCGCACGAGTACGGCCACCACATCCAGAACCTCCTCGGCACCATGAACCGCGTGAAGACCCAGCAGGGACCGCGCAGCGACGCCGTACGCCTGGAGCTGCAGGCCGACTGCTACGCCGGCATCTGGACCGCCCAGGCCACCCGCACCGAGGACGAGGGCGGCCAGGCCCTGTTCACCGAGATCAGCGACGAGGACATCCAGAACGCGATCGCGGCTGCCGAGGCCGTGGGCGACGACCGGATCCAGAAGAAGACGCAGGGCCAGGTCACCGAGGAGTCGTGGACGCACGGCTCGGCCGCCTCCCGGATGCGCTGGTTCCAGACCGGCATGCAGTCCGGTGGCGACCTGAACGCCTGTGACACCTGGGCGGTCGACACCCCCTGACCTCGGTCGGTGGGCCTCCGACTCACGCTCCGACCAGAGCCTCCAGGTGGGGGAACTGACGCTGCAGCGACAGCAGGTACGGCGCCACGGCCGGATGCCGGAACTTGCCGGCCAACGCCCCCTCCCCCTCGGAGACCCGGGCCAGCGCCCACTCGGCACGGCAGAGCGCCGTGTAGACCGCCGTCACCCGGGCGCCCAGGAGCACGTCGTCGCGCGTGGCCACGCCGTCGGGCAGCCCGGTGAGGTAGGCGTCGACGAGGTGCTCGAGGTCCTCCCTGCAGGAGAGCGCGAGGTAGCCGACCTCGGCGCCGACCGGCCCCGTGCCGAGGCCGGCCCAGTCGATGGCCACGACGTCGTCGCCCTCTCGTCCGGGGAGGTTCGCGGGCACGGGGTCGCCGTGCTGGAGGACGACCGGCAGCGCGTCGCAACGCGCGAGCTCGCTCTCGCGCCGCTGCCAGAGGTGATCGGCGACATCGGCCACGGTCGTGCGCGCCAGCGTCGGCCAGCCGCCGCGCCGCTCGACGCGTCGCAGGCGGGCGCGGAGCTGATCGCGGGCCAGCCAGGGGAGGTCGGGCGGCGGCACTCCCGCGAACCGGCCCAGCGCCCGTGCCAGGAAGAGCCCGGGCGGGTCGAGGCCGTCGACGCGCGGCGTCATCAGGGTCACGCCGTCGGCGTCCTCCTCGACCAGGCCTCCGGCCGGGGCCCGGAGTCCGGGGGTCGCGTCGACCACGCCGGAGAGCACCACGTCGGCCTCACGCCGCCAGTAGGCGAAGTGACGCGGGTCCGCGAGCTCGTGCGCGTCGTGGGCCGACGGTGGCACCAGACGCTTCACGACCAGCTCGCGACCGCCGACCGTCGCCAGCCACACGCCGTACGTCGACGGGCCGGCACCTCCGGGCAGCTGACGCCACCCGGGCTCGGGGCTCCACATGCTGCCTCCCGGGCCGCTGGTCCTACTCCCCGGGCACGCTAGCCGATGTCACGCCGCCGATAGGCCCACCACGCCACGACCGCCGTGACGGCCGCCAGAGCGGCCAGCACGATCTCGGCCCTCCAGGACACCGGCTCGCTGGGGTACTTGGCCACGTGCTGATAGGGCGAGAGGTCGACCACCCAGTCGGGAAGGCGCAGCAGCTCCCCCACCAGCCCCACGGTGGCGAAGGCCACCAGGAGCACCCAGCCGGCGATCGCCCAGCGGCTGCCGAGCGCCAGGCCGAGCATGGCCAGCGCGGTCACCAGCCACATCGCGGGAGCGACGACCATCGTCGAGCCGACCGAGCGGTCCAGGGTCTCGCCCACCTCGCGCTGGGCTCCGTAGCCGAGGCCGGCGGCGACCCCCGTGGCGAGCAGCAGCCAGGTGGCACCGACGAGGGCGACCACCAGCACGGCCGCGAAGGACCACGCCCGCGGGGTCGCGGTGGCCAGCACCTGCTCGGTGCGCCCGTCGCTCTCGTCGGACCCGCCACGGGCGACCACGGACACCGCGAACGCCGTCAGCACCAGCGCGACCACGGACATGACCCCGGCCAGCATGGCGTCCTCGACGGACCCCGCGCCACCGAGCCTGCGCAGCATCTCGCGGCCCGTCTCGGACTCGAAGAGCGAGCCCAGGTTGGGCACCAGCGAGCCGAACACCGCGCCCATCACGATCGCCACCACGGTCCACGCCGCCAACGCGGACCGCTGCAGGCGGAGCGTCAGCCCGAGAGCGTCCTTGAGGGTGCGGTCCCCGGTCGCCGGACCCGGGCGCTCCGCCACCAGACCCGACCCCAGGTCGCGACGACCGCGCAGCATCAGCGCCCAGGCGACCAGGCCCCCCGCCAGCACCGGGTAGAGCCCGAGCACCCACCACCGCGGGTCGGACCAGGCGCGCAGCCTCGTGTTCCAGCCGAGCGGGGAGAGCCAGCCCACCCAGTCGGGTCCCAGATCGCCCACGACCCGCAGCAGATAGACCGCGCCGACGGCCGTCGCCCCGACGAGCGCGCAGGTGCGGGCGCTCGCGCTCAGCTGGACGGCCACAGCCGCGATGCCGATGCCGACGACCCCGGAGCCCCACCAGCAACCGGCGAAGACCAGGGACCCGGCCACCGGGAGGCCGCCCCCGACGAGGCAGGCCGCCACGAGCACGGCGAGCAGGGTGACCACGGCGAGCGACTCGACCAGCGCCGAGACCAGCGGCGCCGACCTCCCGACGACGGTGGCGGCGACCAGCTCCTGGCGGCCGGTCTCCTCCTCGGTGCGGGTGTGCCGGCGCACCAGCACCAAAGACAGGGCCATCACGAAGACGGCGTACAGCACCGTCAGCTTGGTCATGGCCACCTCCCCGAGGCTGGAGGTGTCGAGGATCGGGCCGTAGAGGGCAACCGCCGCGGGGCTGGCGTTGATCAGCCGGGCGGCGGCGACGCGCTCGGCCTCCGTCGGGTAGAGCGACGGCGTGGCGGCGGCGGAGGCGTAGACGACGGCCAGCAGCAGTCCCAGCCACACCGCGATGACGATGCGATCGCGCCGCAGCTCGAACCGGGTGAGCTGGAGGGTGCCGGCCAGCGCGGTCACGGCGTGCTCCGGTAGAGGTCCAGGAACAGCTCCTCCAGCGTCGGCGGGCTGCTCGTCAGGGACCGTACGCCGGCTGCGGTCAGCGCCTCGAGCAGCGGCACCAGCCCGGAGGGCTCGACCGTGCAGGTGACCGTGTGGTCGTCCACGGCGAGGTCGTGGACTCCGGCGAGACCGGCCAGGTCGGCCGGGTCGGGCAGCGTCCCCGCGACCTCGGCCGTCACGCGCGTGCGATGCAGGTGGCGCAGCTCCGCGAGCGAGCCCGTCTCGACCGCGCGCCCCGCGCGGATGATCGTCAGCCGGTCGGCGAGCTGCTCGACCTCGCTCAGGATGTGGCTCGACAGCAGGACCGTCGACCCCTCGTCACGGGCCTCGGCCAGACACTGGTTGAAGACCTGCTCCATCAGCGGGTCCAGCCCCGACGTCGGCTCGTCGAGCACCAGCAGCTCGGCCGGCGCGGCGAAGGCCGCGACGAGGGCGACTTTCTGACGGTTGCCCTTGGAGTAGGCCCTGGCCTTCTTGGTCGGGTCGAGCTCGAAGCGCTCCAGGAGCCGCTGCCTCCTCGGCGGGTCGCCGGCGGCCTGCCGCATCCGGAGCAGGAGGTCGATCGTCTCGCCGCCGGTCAGGTTGGGCCAGAGCGCGACGTCGCCCGGCACGTAGGCCACGCGGCGGTGGATGTCGACGGCGTCGCGCCACGGGTCCAGCCCGAACACCGCGGCGGCCCCACCGCCGGCCTGGATCAGCCCGAGCAGCACGCGCAAGGTGGTGGACTTGCCCGCA
>CAZQCA010000150.1:0-8487 GCA_964591845.1 uncultured Nocardioides sp. | reverse complement strand
GACGAGGCCCACGAGCGCAGCCTCAACATCGACTTCCTGCTCGGCTACCTCAAGCGGCTGCTGCCGCGCCGCCCCGACCTCAAGCTGGTCATCACCTCGGCGACCATCGACCCCGACCGGTTCGCCACCCACTTCGCCGGCCGCGACGGCACTCCGGCACCCGTGGTGGAGGTCTCCGGGCGCACCTACCCCGTCGAGGTCCGCTACCGCCCGCTGGTCGAGCTGCCCGAGCAGGACGACGAGGGGGAGGCCGTCGTCCGCGACCAGACGGAGGCGATCCTCGAGGCGCTCACCGAGCTGGCAGGCGAGGGTGACGGCGATGTGCTGGTCTTCCTCCCGGGGGAGCGCGAGATCCGCGACACGGCCGACGCGCTGGCCGACGTCCAGCGGCGGCGGCCGTCGCAGCGGCCGTGGGAGGTCGTGCCGCTCTACTCCCGGCTCTCGGCGGCCGAGCAGCACCGCGTCTTCGAGCGGCACTCCGGGCGCCGGGTCGTGCTGGCGACCAACGTCGCCGAGACGTCGCTCACCGTGCCGGGCATCAGGTACGTCGTCGACACCGGCGTCGCGCGGATCAGCCGCTACTCCGCCCGCACCAAGGTCCAACGGCTGCCCCTCGAGTCGATCAGCCAGGCGTCGGCCCAGCAGCGGTCCGGGCGCTGCGGGCGGGTGGCCGCGGGCATCGCCGTACGCCTGTACTCCGAGGACGACTTCGAGTCGCGCCCGGAGTTCACGGACCCGGAGATCCTCCGGACCAACCTGGCCTCGGTGATCCTGCAGATGGCCTCGCTGCGGCTGGGGGACCTGGCCCGCTTCCCGTTCGTCGACCCGCCGGACCGCCGCCACGTCGCGGCGGGCGTGCAGCTCCTCGAGGAGCTCGGCGCCCTCGCCCAGTCCGGGCAGGGCGACCCCCCACGGCTCACGCGCCTGGGGGGCAGGCTCGCCCGGCTGCCGATCGACCCCCGACTGGGCCGGATGATCCTCGAGGCCGAGCGGCTCGGCTGCGTCCGCGAGGTGATCGTGATCGCCGCCGCGCTGTCGCTCCAGGACCCTCGGGAGCGCCCTGCCGACCAGCAGGCGCAGGCCGACCTGCAGCACGCCCGCTTCAAGGACGAGACCTCTGACTTCCTCACCTGGCTCACCCTGTGGCGCTACCTGCGCAGCCAGCAGCGCGCGCTGTCGTCGAGCGCGTTCCGGAGGATGTGCCGGCGGGAGTACCTCAACTACCTGCGGGTGCGGGAGTGGCAGGACTTCGAGTCCCAGCTGCGCCAGGTCTGCCGGGAGATGAAGGTGCAGGTGGGGCGCGCCGCCGACCAGCCCGACGCCGACGGCATCCACCAGGCGCTGCTGTCGGGGCTGCTGTCACACATCGGCTCCCTCCAGGAACGCGAGCCGACCGGGCCCGGGCGGCCCACCGGCCCGCGCGGGCCGCGGGAGTACCTCGGCGCCCGCGGGACCCGGTTCGCGATCTTCCCCGGCAGCGCGCTGCGGGGGAAGAACCCCCAGTTCCTGATGGCCGGCGAGCTCGTCGAGACCTCACGGTTGTGGGCTCGGCAGAACGCCGCGATCGCCCCCGAGTGGGCCGAGCGGCTCGGCGCCCACCTGGTCAAGCGCACCTACTCCGAGCCGCACTGGTCACTCAAGCGGGCCTCGGTGATGGCCTACGAGCGGGTCACGCTCTACGGCGTACCGCTGGTCGCCGACCGCCTCGTCCCCTACGGCAGGGTCGACCCCGGCGTCGCCCGCGAGCTGTTCATCCGGCACGCGCTCGTCGAGGGGGAGTGGCGCACGCAGCACCGCTTCTTTGCCGAGAACCTGCGGCTGCTGGCCGAGGCGGAGGAGCTCGAGCACCGCGCCCGGCGGCGCGGGATCGTGGTCGACGAGCACACGCTCTTCGACTTCTACGACGCCCGGATCGGGGCCGAGGTCGTCAGCGGCGCCCACTTCGACCAGTGGTGGAAGCAGATGCGCCGAGAGCGGCCCGAGCTGTTGACGTTCGACCCGGACATGCTCACCCAGGACACGGCCGAGGCGGTGCGCGAGGCGGACTACCCGACCACCTGGGAGGACGGCGGGCTGACGTTCC
The DNA here is from genome assembly GCA_964591845.1 of uncultured Nocardioides sp. Taxonomy (GTDB): domain Bacteria; phylum Actinomycetota; class Actinomycetes; order Propionibacteriales; family Nocardioidaceae; genus Nocardioides. The sequence continues at coordinate 6,404 of CAZQCA010000150.1, read as the reverse complement.
CGATCAGCTACCACTTCGAGCCGGGGGCGGCGGACGACGGGCTCACCATCGAGGTGCCGGTCGCGACGCTCAACAGGGTGTCGGGCGACGACTTCTCGTGGCTGGTGCCCGGGCTGCGTGAGGAGCTGGTGACCGCGCTGGTCCGCAGCCTGCCCAAGCAGCTGCGGGTCCACTTCGTGCCCGCGCCCAACACCGCTCGCGCCTTCCTGGCCGACGTGTCCCCGGGCGACGAGCCGCTGCTCGACGCGCTGGAGCGACACCTCCGCTCCACGACCGGCGTCGTCGTCCCGCGTGACGCCTGGGACTGGACCAAGGTCCCCGAGCACCTGCGGCCGACGTTCCGGGTGGTGGGCGAGGGCGGCCGCGAGGCCGCGCGCGGCAAGGACCTGGAGCGGCTCAAGGAGCCCCTGCGACCGGCGTTCGAGGAGGCCCTCGCCGGTGTCGCAGGCGATGCCGGCCTGACCGTCGGGGGCCAGACCTCGTGGACGTTCGGCACCGTGGCGGAGGAGCTCGTCGAGACCCGCGCCGGGCACGAGGTGGTGGCCTTCCCCGCCCTCGTCGACGAGGGCGGGAGCGTCGGGCTCGCGGTCTTCGGGTCCGCGCGTGAGGCCTCGGCGCGGCACCGGCACGGCGTACGACGGCTCGCGCTGCTGCAGCTCGGCGCGCCGCCGGTCCGCGAGCTGCTCGACGGCCTCGACAACGCCGGCCGGCTAGCCCTCGCCGGGCCGCCGTACGCGGCGGCGGCCGAGCTGGTCGCCGATGTCGAGGCCGGCCTGGTCCTCGACCTGGTCGACGCGCGCCCGGTGATCCGCACCGAGGACGCGTTCACAGAGCTGGTCGCCGAAGCCCGAGCGGACCGGCTCGGCCGTCTGGAGCGCGCCACGGCCGACGTGGCCGCCGTGCTCACCCAGTGGCGCGCCACCGAACGGCAGCTGGGCGGCCGCGCGGAGCTCGCCGAGCTGCCGGCCCGCACCGACCTGTCCGCCCAGCTCTCCCGGCTGGTGCATCCCGGCTTCGTGGGCGAGGTGGGCGTCGGGCGCCTGCGCCACTACCGCCGCTACCTCGCCGCCCTCGACCAGCGCCGCGAGCGGCTGGCCGAGCAGCTGGCGCGCGACCGCGAGCTGATGGCACGGGTGGCCGACCTGCAGGCGGCCTACGACCACCAGCTGGCTGCCCTCCCCGAGGGTCACCCCCCGCCGGAGCACCTGCGCCGGGTCAGGTGGCTGCTCGAGGAGTTCCGCGTCTCCCTCTGGGCCCAGCAGCTCGGCACCGACGGGGCCGTCAGCGACCAGCGGATCCGCAAGGCCCTCTCCGGCTGACCCCGGACCTGCCGGTCCGGCGCGGCGGAGCTGCCGGTTCGGCGGGGGAGGGGCTCGTAGGGTGGGCGGGTGAGCGGACGCGACCACCATCGGCCGATGACGCCGGGCGACGGCTTCTTCGAGGCCGTGTCCGACGACGGCTCCGACCCGGCCCAGGTGCGCGAGCGGGCCGAGGTGGCGGCCCGGCTGCTGGTCCGCGGCGCCCACGACTCCGGCGACGCCGCCGTCGCCGAGCGCCTGGTCCACCTGGCCGACGCCGAGGGGCTGGAGACGCTCGCCGAGCTCTGGTCGGGCGCGCCGGCCGACTCGCTGGCCGGCTGCCTGTGGCGGCTCTACCTCCTGCGCTCCTGGGTCTACGCCGACCCGGTGACCGTGGCGCGCCAGTTCGAGGCGGGCCGCACCCGGGCGCCGGTGGCCCGAGTGGTCGCGGGCGTGGCCGACCCGCCGGGCCCCGACGAGCTGAAGCTGATGGTCGACCAGGTGCTGCGCGGCATCGCGTCCAGCGACTTCGCCGACGTGCTCTTCCGGGCCGCGGCTTTCGCCCGCGTGGTCGCCACCGGCCGCGCGGTCCTCGCCCCGGGCGGCGCCGAGGAGGACCCCGGCCAGGACGTCGCCCGGATGCTGGCGCTGGCCGAGCAGCTCGAGTCGGCCGGGCACGTCGAACTCGCGCACGGGCTGGGCTGACCTCCTACACTGAGGAGTCGAGTACGCCGGGCCGCGGCAGCCCCGGGTCCCAATATCAGCCGCTGCGAGCGGCCACGCGCCGTGAGGCGCTCCCGGTCCGGCGTACTCCTCCAGCCTCGCGGCCGCTCCGCGCGGATACTCGCTGGCGCCACGCCTGGTCCTCCTCGGTAGGCTGCCTGGCACCGGGCTCCGGCGGGGGGACCGTCGAGCAGCAGAGGGGATCTCGTGGGGCGTGGCAGGGTGGTCGGGGCCGCGCTGGCTGCCCTGGCGCTGGCACTCACCGCCTGCACCGGCGACGGCGACAGCCCCGAGCCGACGCCGTCGAGCCCGTCCCAGCAGCCGGAGCCGGTGACGCTCATCCTCGGGGTGTTCGGGCCGGAGCGGGAGGTCGCGGCCTACGGCGCGCTGGCCGAGCAGTACCACGCCCAGCAGCCCCACGTCACCGTCGACGTCGTGTCCTACCCGACGGCCGACGCGGCCAGCCGTGCCTACCGGTCGGGCGACCTGCCCGACCTGTTCCTGCTCAGCCAGCGCGACCTCGCGCCGTTCACCGAGGGCGACCTGCTGCGCCCTGTCGACGAGCTGCTCGACGAGCGGGGGGTCTCCTTCGGCGACACCTACTCGCGCGACGCGCTCGAGGCGTTCGCCGTCGACAACTCCCTGACCTGCATCCCCTACTCCGTGTCGCCGATGGTCATCTACTACAACAACGACCTGATCGACTTCCCGACCATGCTCGAGCGTGGGCTGGACGCGCCCGAGGCGCCCGAGGGGGAGCTGCCCAGCAGCTGGGACTTCGAGCAGTTCACGGCTGCCGCGGAGTTCGCCACCCGGCCACGGCGGGGCACCCGCGGGGTCCACATCGCGCCGACCCTCTCCGGGCTCTCGCCGTTCGTCTACGCCGGTGGGGGCCGCGTCTTCGACGACAACCGTCAGCCCACCTCGCTGGCCTTCTCCGACGACAGCACGCGCGAGGCGCTGCGCACCACCCTGACCCTGCTGCGTGACGCCCAGGTCACGCCGACCGCGGCGCAGCTGGCCAAGTCGGACGCCACCACCCTGTTCGAGGACGGCCGGCTGGGCATGATCGCGGGATACCGCAGCCTGGTGCCGCGACTGCGCGCCGCCCCCGACCTCGACTTCGACGTAATGCCGATGCCGTCGATCTCGCGGACGGCGACCGTCGGCGACGTGGTGGGCCTGTGTCTCTCCTCCCAGACGGAGGAGGTGTCGGCCGCCGCCAACTTCATGGTCTCGATGCTGTCCGACGAGTCGGTGGCCCAGGTGGTCCGCGAGGGCTACACCGTCCCGGCGAACGTCACCGTCGCCTCCTCCGACGACTTCCTGCAGCCGGGGCTGCAGCCGCTCAACGCCGTCGTCTTCCGCACCAGCGTGCGCCGGATCGAGATCCCACCCCTCCTGGAGTCGTGGGAGGACCTCGAGGCCGCCGTCGACGAGCCCCTCCGTCAGCTCGTCACCGGCCAGGGTCTCCTCGACGAGGCCACGCTCGACGCGCTCACCGACGACATCGACGAGCGGTCGCGGGCGGTGCTGAGCCCGCCGAGCGACGGTCCGTCGGACTCGCCCTCGGCGTCGGACTCGGCCTCCTCGAGCGCCGACTCGTCCTGACGTCGCCGGCCGGGGTCAGGAGCCCTCGGCCGGTCGCTCCGCGTCGAGCACGGACTGGGCCAGCAGCTCGGCGGTGAGCTCGACCTGCCAGGCCCGGGCGCCGTACCCGCCCAGCTGGGCGGCCACCTGCTCGACGAGCACCCGCGGGTCGCGGGACCCGGGCGGCGTCCACAGCAGCCGGCGTACGTGGTCGGGCGTCAGCAGGTTCTCCACGGGGAGCCGGAGACGGTCGGCGAGGGCGGTGATGGCCTCTCGAGCGAGCGCCAGCCGGCGGGCGGCCACGGGGTCCTTGTCGGCCCAGGCCCGGGGCTGCGGAGGCCCATCGGGGCGTGGCGGACGACCGGGCAGCCGGTGGTCGGGCAGCGCCCGGGCCTCGTCGACTGCGGCGATCCACTGGCGCGCGAAGCGGCGGGCGCCGCGCCCGTGGAACCCCGAGGTGGCGAGCAGCGTGCGGGTGTCGGACGGCATCGCCTGCGCGGCCGCCACGATCGCGGAGTCGGGGATCAGCCGGCCAGGAGCGACATCTCGCTCGCGGGCGATCTGGTCGCGGGTCTCCCACAGCGCACGCACCACGGCCTGGCCCCGCCGGCCGCGCACCCGGTGGGCGCCCGACGTGCGGCGCCAGGGCTCGGGACGCACGGTCGGCTCGAAGCCCAGCAGGTGCGCGAACTCCTGGGTCGCCCAGTCGTCCTTGCCGGCCTCCGCGAGCTGGTCCCCCAGCGCCGCGCGCAGTTCGATGAGCACCTCGACGTCGAGCGCGGCGTACTCCAGCCACGGGGTCGGGAGCGGTCGGGTCGACCAGTCGACCGCGGAGTGCTCCTTGCGCAGCCGCCAGCCCAGCACGTCCTCCACCAGCGTCGCCAGCCCGACCCGGGGGTAGCCGAGCAGCCGCCCGGCGAGCTCGGTGTCGAAGAGGCGCGCCGGTCGCAGACCCACGTCGGCGAGGCAGGGCAGGTCCTGGGTCGCGGCGTGCAGGATCCACTCGGTGCCCTCGAGCGCGTCGGTCAGCGGCGCCAGCTCACCGACGGCCACGGGGTCGACGAGCGCGGTGCCGGCGCCCTCGCGCCGCAGCTGGATCAGGTAGGCCCGGTTGGTGTAGCGGTAGCCGGACGCCCGCTCGGCGTCGATGGCCACCGGCCCGCGTGCCGCGGCCAGGCGCGTGCAGTAGCCGACCAGGGCGTCACGGGTCTCGATGACCCCGGGGAGGCCCTCGCGGAGCTCCAGGAGCGGGGCCGGCGGCGCCTCGGGGACGTCGCCGCCGGGCTCGGGGCTGTCGTCCCGCGTCTCGTCGGTCGTGTCGGAGAGGTCGGACATCACCGGGCGCCGCGCTGACCACGGCGACTCGGCATCGCGGTGATCCCGTCGGGCACCGGCGGCAGCCCGGCCGCCGTGCACAGCAGCTCGCCCCACGCCTCGGTGTGGGCGGCGACGTCGGGGACGACGTCGTACGACGCGCCCGCGGCGTCGCACGGCGTCCACGACGCGCGGATCTCGATCTGCGCCGTCGCCTCCTCGTCGGCCATCGACCCGAAGCTCTCGGTGGCCACCCGGGTGACGGTCCCAGACGCCGCGACGTGGACGGCCCCATGGGCCTCCAGCGCCTCGGTGAGCCAGGTCCAGCCCACCTCGGCCAGCATCGGGTCGACGATCAGCTCGGGATCGAGGTCGGCGCGGACATAGGCGACGCAGCGGAAGGTGCCCTGCCAGGCGTCGTTGCCGTCGGGGTCGTGCAGCAGGATCAGCCGGCCGGTGCCGACCTCGGCGCCGTCGACGGTGACGTCGCCCGACAGTGCCGCGGCGTAGGGTGCGATCCGCTGCGGTGCCGGCATCTCCTCGCAGAAGACCTCCGGACGCAGCGCCGCCTCGTGCAGCCCGGCCACGGCCGCGCGGAACGCCGGCGGCTCCGCCGCGGCGCCGTGCGTCTCGTGCCCCACGACCATGGTCCCCACAGTACGGTCTGCGGCCGCAGCGGCGATGTGCCAACACGCCGCCTGACCTGGGAGGATCGCGGCATGGCCGACCCGCTCCGTGACAGCGCGTTCCTCAGGGCCGCGCGCGGCGAGCGCCCCGACCACACCCCGGTCTGGTTCATGCGCCAGGCGGGCAGGTCGCTGCCGGAGTACCGGCAGGTGCGGCAGGGCGTCGGCATGCTGGAGTCCTGCATGGACCCCGAGATGGTCGTCGAGATCACCCTGCAGCCGGTGCGACGCTACGGCGTCGACGCGGCCATCTTCTTCTCCGACATCGTGCTGCCGCTCAAGGCCGCCGGCGTCGACCTCGACATCAAGCCCGGCGTGGGCCCGGTCGTGGCCTCGCCGGTCCGCACGATGGCCGACGTCGAGGCGATCCCCGAGCTCGACGCGGGGCACGTCCCGTTCGTGACCGAGGCCGTGGAGGCGCTGGTCTCCGAGCTCGGCGCGACGCCGCTGATCGGGTTCGCGGGAGCGCCGTTCACCGTGGCGTCCTACCTGGTCGAGGGCGGGCCGTCCAAGGAGCACGCGCTCACCAAGGCGATGATGTTCGGGGCGCCCGACGTGTTCGAGGCGCTGCTCGCCAAGATCGCCAGGATCGCGGCGACCTACCTGGAGGTCCAGGTCGCCGCCGGCGCCTCGGCCGTGCAGCTCTTCGACTCGTGGGCGGGCGCACTGGCACCGGCCGACTACGCGGCGCACGTCCAGCGCCACTCCGCCGCGGTGCTCGAGCGGGCGGGCCGGCTCGGGGTGCCGCGCATCCACTTCGGCGTCGGAACCGCGAACCTGCTGACCGCCATGG
>CAZQCA010000149.1:2450-8487 GCA_964591845.1 uncultured Nocardioides sp. | reverse complement strand
GCGGGTGCCGCCGAAGTGGGACGCCACCTGCTTGGTCCACTGGTAGGGCGTGTTCATCGCCAGCGCCCAGCCCACGGGGTAGAGGGAGTACGTCGTCGGCGAGCCGATCTCGTCGAGCGAGCGCGCCATGTCGGCCACGTCGTCGGCGAGGCCGTGCCCGACCAGGTGCTCGCGGGTGGTGCCCTCGAGGCCGCCCTCCCCGGAGGCGCCGTTGTCGCCCAGCAGGTAGAGGACCAGCGTGTCGTCGAGGACGCCCTGGCGCTCGAGCTCGGCCACCACCCGCCCGACCTGGTCGTCGGTGTGCTCGGCGAAGCCGGCGTAGGTCTCCATCATCCGGGCGGCGACCGCCCGGGCGTCGGGCGTCAGCTCGTCCCAGTGCGGCACGCCGTCGACCCAGGGAGCCAGCACCGTGTCGGCCGGCACCACCCCCAGGTCCTTCTGCCGGGCCAGGATGCGCTCCCGCTGGACGTCCCAGCCGTCGTCGAACTCACCGGCGTAGCGCTCGATCCACGACGGCCAGACGTGGAACGGGGCGTGCGTGGCACCGAAGGCCAGGTAGCAGAAGAACGGCGCCTCGCGGTCGCGGTCGGCCAGCCACTGGACCGCGTGGTCGACCAGGTCCTCGCTGAGGTGGTAGCCCTCCTCGGGGAGCCGCTCGGGCACCACCGGCCGGGTGCCGAGGTAGAGCTGGGGGTACCAGTGGTTCATCTCGGCGCCCATGAAGCCGTAGAAGTGCTCGAACCCCTCACCCACCGGCCACCGGTCGAACGGGCCGTCGGGCCCGACCTCGGACGCCGGGGTCTGGTGCCACTTGCCGAACGCCGCCGTCCGGTAGCCCTGGCCACGCAGGATCTGGGCGATCGTGGCGGCCTCGTCGGGGCGCCGGCCGTTGTAGCCCGGGTGGTCGGTCGACATCTCGGTGGTGACGCCCATGCCGACGGAGTGGTGGTTGCGGCCGGTCATCAGCGCCTGGCGCGTGGGCGAGCACAGGGACGTGACGTGGAAGCGGCTGAAGCGCAGCCCCTGCTCGGCCAGCCGGTCGGCCACCGGCATCCGGCACGGGCCGCCGTACGCCGACGAGGCGCCGAAGCCCATGTCGTCGACGAGCACCACCAGGATGTGCGGGCGCCGGGCGCCCGCGTGAGAGTGACTGGCCACCCGCGGAATGGTGGGGCACGGACCGCCCCGTCGGCAATGGCCGGTTCGCGGCGGGCGTCGTCGGACCGGTCAGCGGCGCTCCGCTCGGCGGGCGCGGTAGGCGGCCACGGCCGTGCGGTTGCCGCAGGTCGTCGAGCAGAAGCGGCGTGACCGGTTGCGGGAGAGGTCGACCACGACCCCCTGGCACCCGTCGGCCGCGCACAGCGAGATGCGCGAGAGCTCGTCGGCGCGCAGCAGGTCGACGACGGCCATCGCCGCCTCCACGGCGATGCGGACGGCCAGGGGGCGCTCGGGGCCGACCAGGTGCAGGTGCCAGTCCCAGTCGTCGTGCCGGACCAGCTGGGGGAGCGCCTCGCTGGCCTCGAAGATGTCGTTGGCCAGACGCACCTGGTCGTCGCGACCCGCGAGCAGCAGCTCCCTGAGTCGCGGTCGCAGCGCGCGGACGGCGTCCAGCTCCGCCCGGTCGTGGGTCCGGCTGCCGCTGTAGTCGTGGCGGAGACAGAACTCGTCGAGGTCGTCGACGGTGAGCAGCGTGTCGGGCTCCTCGGCGGAGTTGACGAGCGCGGAGACGGCCGTGAGCACGCTGGTCGTGTCATGGGCGAAATGCACGTTGACACATTACACCCACCGCGATACCGTCACTAGTCATGAGCACGATGAGTGATGACACTCTCCAGACACCTGGGACGCCTTCGGCGCATCCCGGGGTGCCGGGCGCGGTGCCCGGTCTCGTGCTCGCCCTCGCGTCGGCCGGCTCGTTCGGGCTCGCCGGGCCGCTCGCCAAGGGCCTGCTCGAAGCGGGGTGGAGCGTCGGTGCCGCGGTCACGGCGCGGATCGGGCTGGCCGCGCTCGTGCTGCTGCCCGCCGTCGCGGTCTCCCTCCGGGGCCGCGGGGCGGTCCTGCGGCGCAACGTCTGGAAGATCCTCGCCTTCGGGACGGTGTCGGTGGCGGGAGTGCAGTTCGCGTTCTTCAGCGCGATCGAGCACCTGGCCGTCGGGGTCGCCATCCTCGTGGAGTTCACCGCCCCGGTCGCCGTGGTCCTCTGGCTGTGGCTGCGCCGGGGCCATCGGCCGGGCAGGCTCACCGTGGCCGGAGGGGCCCTGGCCGCCGCGGGGCTGCCGCTGGTCCTCGGTGTCACCGGCGCCGTCGACCTCGACGTGGTCGGGCTGGGATGGGCACTGCTGGCGATGCTGGGCGTCGTCTCCTACTTCCTGCTGCCGGGCGATCCCGACGACGGACTCCCGCCCCTGGTCCTCGCGGGGTCGGGGCTGCTGGTCGGCACGCTCGCGCTGCTCGGCCTGGGAGCCCTCGGCCTGGTGCCGCTCACGTTCACCACGGCGCCGGCCCGGCTGGCGGGCGCGGCGGTCCCGTGGTGGCTGGTCGTGCTCGGTCTCGGCGTGCTGACCGCCGCGCTCGCCTACACCACCGGCGTGGCCGCCACCCGCCGGCTCGGCTCCCGCCTCGCGTCGTTCGTGGCGCTGACCGAGGTGCTCGCCGCGATGCTGTGGGCGGCGGCCCTCTTGGGGGAGCTGCCGCAAGGGCTGCAGGCGGTCGGTGGCCTGTTGGTGCTGGCCGGCGTCGTCGTCGTCAAGCTGGGCGAGCCGGCGACGGCTAGCGAGCCTCCTGCCGGGGCAGGAACACCTCGTTGACGAGCAGCAGGATGGCCGCCGCGGTCGGGATGGCCAGCAGCGCGCCGACCACGCCGAGCAGGCTGCCGCCGACCAGCGCGGCGATCACCGTCATGACCCCGGGGATGTTGACCGAGCGCGACATCACGCGCGGGTAGATGAGGTAGTTCTCGAACTGCTGGTAGGCGATGTAGAAGACCACGCAGATCAGTCCGGTGGGCACGTCGGTGGCGAAGCCGATCGCGCACACGACGACCGCGCCCAGGGTGGCGCCGATCATCGGGATGACGTCGAGGACGGCGACGACGAGCGCGAGCGCGACGGCGTGCTCGCCGAGGCCGACGGCGAACAGGAACACCAGCGTCGACATGCCCGCCAGGGTCGCGATCACGAACGCGCCCGAGACGTAGCCGCCGATGCTGCGCAGGATGCGGTCGCCCAGGAACGCCACCCGCTCCCGCCGCGACGCCGGGGCCAGGCGGTAGAGGCCCCGCTTGGTGGCCGGCAGGGACGCCAGGAAGTAGAGCGTCATCACGGTCACGACGAAGACGTTGCCGAGGAACGACAGCAGGGCCAGCCCGAAGCCGAGCACGCCGCCGAAGACCCGCTGCGCCAGGTCGCTGCTGGTGACGAACCCCTCGATCTTGTCGATGACGTCGTACTTGTCGTCGAGGTCCTGCACGGTCTGGTTGCGCTGCAGCTGCTCGAGCCAGCCGGGTGCGTTGTCGACCATGGTGTTGACCTGGTCGGCGACGACGGGGGCGATCGCGATCACGAACAGCGCCACGGCCGAGAGCACGCCGATGATCACCACGAGCACCGACCAGCCGCGCTTGAGCCCACGCCGCATCAGCATCTCGACCAGCGGGTTGAGCCCGACCGCCAGGAAGAGCGCCACGACGATCAGCATCAGCACCGGGCCGAGCGAGAGCAGCAGCCCGCCGAGCCACCAGGCGAGCAGGCCGCCGGCGGTCGCCGCGAAGCCGAGGAGGAACGGCGAGCGCCGCAGGGGAGCCCCGGGCTCGCTGGGCTCGTCGTCGCTCAGCGGGTCGTGGAGGAAGTCGTGCTCGTCCGGCCCGGCGGGCTCGGCGGCGTGCTCGTCCTCCTCCTCCTGCCGCTCGGGCGGCGGCTGCGACGTCACTCGGCCTGCTTGTCCTCGGCGTCCTCGCCCGACTCGTCGGCGGCCTCCGCGACGGCCTCGCCCGGCTCGTCGTCCTCGTCGTCCTCGTCGTCGTGGCGCTCGGTGAAGCCGGCGACGACGTCCTTCAACGACGACAGCTGGGCCGCGATGGCGTCGCGGCGGCGCGACACCCGCTCGAGCTCGGTCTTGGCGGCCGCGAGCTCCTTCTTGGCCTCGTCGGTCGCCCCGGTGGTGATGGTCTCGGCCTGGTCGTGGGCGGCGGAGACGATCTGCTCGGCCTCCTTGCGGGCGCGCGAGAGCAGCCGCTCGGACTCCTGCTGTGACTGCTGGCGGTGCTGCTGGGCCTGCTGGCCGGCCTCGCGGGCGCGCTGCTCCGCCGCCGCGGCCCGGCTCTCGGCCTCGTCGACGAGTCGCTTTGTCTCCGCCGTGGCCTGGGCGTGGTGGTCGGTCGCCTCGCGGGCCAGCCGCTCCTTCTCCACCGCCAGGGTCCGGCGCGCCTCCTGCACCTCACGGTCGGCGGCGGCGCGCTGCTGCTCGGCCTCACGCTGGGCGCTGGTGCGGAGCTCGTTGACCTCCTGCTCGGCGGCCAGCTTGAGCTGCTGGGCCTCCCGCTGGGCGGCGGCGAGCGTGTCCTCGGCCTCGGCCTTGGCGCTCTCGCGCTCCTGCTCGGCCTCGGAGACCAGGCGGGTGCGGCTGTCCTCGATCTCCTGGGTCATCGAGCCCCGGTCGGCCTCGATGTCGCGCTTGGCGTCGGCGCGCAGGGCGCGGGCGTCGCGCTCGGCCTGCTCGCGCATCTCCTCGGCCGCCTTGCGGGCCGCGTCGCGGACGTCTGCGGCCTCCTCCTCCGCCAGCCGCAGCATCGCCGAGGCGCGGCCGCCCAGGCCGGCGTACGACGGGGTCTGGTTCTCGGCGAGCTCGGCGCGGAGCTGGTCGAGCTCCTTGCGCAGGGACGCCACGGTCCGCTCGGCGTCGGCGACCCGGGTGTCGGCGGACGTGCGCTCACCCGCCAGCTTGCGGAGATGGGCGTCGACGGCGTCCTTGTCGTAACCGCCGCGTCGCACCAGCGGCAGCCCCGCCGCGCCTGACGCGAGGCCCGCACCGCTCGGCCCGCTGCCGGGCGAGACCTTGGTGGCGGCAGCGTCCCCTTCGCCGTCGTCGAAGATGGACAGACCCTCGTCAGTCATGCCTGGCGTACCTTTCGGCTGGGTGGGTGGTCGGTAAAGACTGGAGCACCAGTCTGTCGGATCATCCGACCACAGGACACCCCGGGGGTGCCGTGGATTGGGCGAACCCGACCCGTCGCCCCGGTGTCGTCCGGCTCACATCGCGGCGCGCGGACCTCGGGCGTGGGTCAGACGCCGCGGAACCGGTTGATCGACTCGAGGTGGCGGTCGCGCATCTCGTGGTCGCGGACGCCCAGGCCCTCCTCGGGCGCCAGGCACAGCACGCCGACCTTGCCCTGGTGGGCGTTGCGGTGGACGTCGAGCGCCGCCTGGCCCACCTCCTCGAGGGGGTAGGTCTGGGAGAGCGTCGGGTGGATCATGCCCTTCGCGACCAGGCGGTTGGCCTCCCACGACTCGCGGTAGTTGGCGAAGTGGGAGCCGATGATGCTCTTGAGGTTCATCCAGAGGTAGCGGTTGTCGTACTGGTGCAGGTAGCCGCTGGTGGAGGCGCAGGTGACGATCGTGCCGCCCTTGCGGGCGGCGTAGACCGACGCGCCGAACGTCTCACGGCCGGGGTGCTCGAAGACGATGTCGACGTCCTCGCCGCCCGTGAGCTCACGGATCCGGGCACCGAAGCGGCGCCACTCCTTCGGGTCCTGGTTCTGCTCGTCCTTCCAGAAGCGGAAGCCCTCGGCCGACCGGTTGATGATCAGCTCGGCGCCCATCGCGCGGCAGATGTCGGCCTTCTCGTCGCTGGAGACGACGCAGACGGGCACCGCGCCCCCGTTGAGGGCGTACTGCGTCGCGAAGCCGCCCAGCCCGCCCGAGGCGCCCCAGATCAGCACGTTGTCGCCCTGCTTCATCCCGGCGCCGTTGCGCGAGACCAGCTGGCGGTAGGCCGTGGAGTTGACCAGGCCGGGGGAGGCGGCCTCCTCCCAGGTCAGGTG
>CAZQCA010000149.1:0-2350 GCA_964591845.1 uncultured Nocardioides sp. | reverse complement strand
GGTAGGCCGTGGAGTTGACCAGGCCGGGGGAGGCGGCCTCCTCCCAGGTCAGGTGGGCGGGCTTGGGCATCAGCTGGTTGGACTTCACCAGGGCGATCTCGGCGAGCCCGCCGAAGTTGGTCTCGAAGCCCCAGATGCGCTGCTCGGGGTCGAGCATCGTGTCGTTGTGGCCGTCGGGCGACTCGAGCTCGACCGACAGGCAGTGGGCGACCACCTCGTCCCCGGTCTTCCACAGGTGCACCCCGGGGCCGGTGGCGAGCACCACGCCGGCCAGGTCGGAGCCCACGACGTGGTAGGGCAGGTCGTGCCGCTTGGCCAGCGGGGAGAGCCGTCCGTAGCGCTCGAGGAAGCCGAACGTCGACACGGGCTCGAAGATCGAGGTCCAGACGGTGTTGTAGTTGATCGCGCTGGCCATCACGGCCACCAGCGCCTCGCCCGGACCCAGCTCGGGCACCGGCACGTCGTCGACGTGCAGGGAGCGACGGGGGTCCTTGTCCTTGCTGGCCATGCCCTCGAACATGTCGACCTCGTCCTTGTGGACGGTGACGGCGCGGTAGGAGTCGGGCACCGACAGGCCGGCGTAGTCGTCGGCCGAGGTGTCACCGGCGAGGATGGCGTCGAGGATCTGCTGCACGGGGGCTCCTGGAGCGGTCGGGCGGGATCGGGGTCGGGCGAGGATCGGTCGGTGGGCCGGGTCAGTGGGCCGGGTCTGCGGCGGGCTCGACCAGCTCGACGAGCACGCCGCCGGCGTCCTTGGGGTGGACGAAGTTCACGCGGGAGCCGGCGGTCCCGCGCCGCGGGACGTCGTACAGCAGCCGCAGGCCGCGGCTGCGCAGCACCTCGGCGACCGCCTCCACGTCGGTGACCCGGAAGGCCAGCTGCTGCAGGCCGGGGCCGGAGCGGTCCAGGAACCTCGCGATCGTCGACTCCGGGGTGAGCGGAGCCAGCAGCTGGAGGCAGGAGCCGGAGTCGCCGACCGCGACCATCGCCTCGCGGACCCCCTGCTCCTCGTTGGTCTCCTCGTGCACCACCCGCATCCCGTAGGCGTCCTGGTAGAACGCCATGGCGGCGTCGAGGTCGGCCACGGCGATGCCCACATGGTCGATCGCGGTGAAGAGGTCGCCGGGGATGCCGAGCGGGCCGGAGGTCATGGCGCACATGTTCGTACGCCGTCGCGGCGACGCGCGAGCGCATGTGACATGTTCCTCACGCCGGGGCGGTCCGCGGCCCTCGCCGCACCTCCCGCGGCGTGGGTAGGCTCGCTGGGTCGAGCCGCAACCGTGGGAGGCCAGCATGTCCGGATCCGTCATCGTCGCCGGGGCGCGCACCCCCATCGGCCGTCTCCTGGGTGGCCTCAAGGACCTGTCGGCCGCCGACCTGGGCGGGGTGGCCATCCAAGGCGCCCTGGAGAAGGCCGGCGTACGCGGCGACCAGGTGGACTACGTGATCATGGGGCAGGTCATCCAGGCCGGTGCGGGCCAGATCACCGCACGCCAGGCCGCCGTCAAGGGGGGCATCCCCATGACGGTGCCCTCGATCACGATCAACAAGGTGTGCCTGTCGGGCATCAACGCGATCGCCATGGCCGACCAGCTGATCCGCGCGGGTGAGCACGAGATCGTCGTGGCCGGGGGCATGGAGTCGATGACCCGGGCCCCCCACCTGCTGCCGAGGTCGCGCGAGGGCTTCAAGTACGGCGACACCGCGCTGGTGGACTCGATGGCCTACGACGCGCTCTACGACCAGTTCACCGACCAGGCGATGATCAACCTCACGGAGAGCTGCAACGCGGCCGGAGCGCACCTCACCCGCGAGGAGCAGGACGCGTTCTCCGCGCGCTCGCACCAGCGGGCGGCGGAGGCCTGGAAGAACGGCCTCTTCGACGACGAGGTCGTCCCCGTCACGATCAGCTCGCGGCGCGGTGACGTCGTCGTGTCGCAGGACGAGGGCGTGCGCGGCGACACCACCGCGGAGGGCCTGTCGGGCCTGCGGCCGGTCGCCAAGGACGGCACGATCACCGCGGGCTCCGCCTCGCAGATCTCGGACGGCGCCTGCGCCGTGGTGGTGATGAGCCGGGCCAAGGCCGAGGAGCTGGGCCTTACCTGGCTCGCCGAGATCGGCGCGTCCGGCCAGGTGGCCGGCCCCGACTCCACGCTCCAGCTGCAGCCCGCACGGGCGATCGAGCAGGCGGCCGCCAAGGAGGGCATCGCGGTGTCCGACATCGACCTGTTCGAGCTCAACGAGGCCTTCGCCGCGGTCGGTATCGAGTCGGCCCGCCAGCTCGGCGTGGACGAGGACCGCGTCAACGTCAACGGCGGCGCGATCGCGCTCGGTCACCCCGTGGGCATGT
>CAZQCA010000148.1:0-8496 GCA_964591845.1 uncultured Nocardioides sp. | reverse complement strand
TGTTCGAGGGCCACGGAGGCAGGGTAGGCGAGGTCTGCAACGAGTTGCAATGGGGGTGCCGTCGAGACTCGTGGGTAGCGTGGCTCCGCGGACCCGACGTGGCGGACGGCGGTGGCTACCTGCTGACCTTCGTGGGCGTACGCCGCTCCGGGCTTTCCGTGGCAGCCGCAGTCCGCACCGCACTGGCGGCCGACACCGTCTCCATCGCGGTGATGGAGGTGGTCGACAACGGCATCCTCCTCGGGTGGCCGGAGGCGATGGACGCGGGGCTGGCGGACGTGCTGTTCTGGGTCTCGCTGGCCGTCGCGCTCGCCGTCGCCTTCGTGGTGACGGTGCCGGTCAACCGGGCGATGATCAGCCGCGGTCGCGGCCACGCCGTGGTCCACGACCACCACCACCACGACTGAGCCGGGCCGGCGGCACTACGATGCCGCCATGCGTCAGCCCGCTCTGCGGCGGTCCCTCGCCGCCCTCGCCGCCCCGCTCCTGCTCCTGGCCGCCGCGTGCGCGCCCGAGGAGGACACCACCGCGACCGACACCACCGCCAGCGACTCGGGCTCGCCGGCGGAGGAGAGCTCGGCCGCCGACCCCTGCGCCACCGAGTCCCTCCCGGTGCTCTCGCCCGGCACGCTCACGATCGGCACCGACTCGCCGGCGTACGACCCGTGGTTCCGCAAGAACGACCCGACCAACGGCCAGGGCTACGAGTCGGCGGTGGCCTACGCCGTCGCCGACCGGCTCGGCTTCACCGCCGACCAGGTCACCTGGGTCAAGGTGCCGTTCAACTCGTCCTACAAGCCGGGTCCCAAGAACTTCGACTTCGACATCAACCAGATCTCGATCACTCCGGCGCGGGCCGAGGTCGTGGACTTCTCCGACGGCTACTACCTGGCCGCCCAGTCCGTGGTCACCGTCAAGGGCTCGCCCGCCGAGAGCGCCGCCAGCCTGGCCGACCTCAAGGGTCTCAAGCTGGGTGCCCAGACCGGCACCACCTCGCTGACGGCGATCCGCGACATCATCCAGCCCGACGCCGACCCGGCCGTGTTCCAGAACACCGCGGCAGCCACCCAGGCGCTGATGAACGGGCAGGTCGACGCGATCATCGCCGACCTGCCCACCGGCTTCTACATCGTCGCGGCCGAGCTCGACGACGGTGAGCTGGTCGGACAGTTCCAGCCCACCTCGGGCGACCAGGAGGAGTTCGGGATGCTCTTCGAGAAGGGCAACCCGCTGGTCTCCTGCGTCAACGAGGCGGTGCAGTCGCTCACGGACGACGGCACGCTCGCGGACCTCGAGCAGCAGTGGCTGTCCGACACCGTGGACGTGCCCGTCCTCCAGTGACCGCCCCCGCCTGGACGCCCAGCGAGCGCGAGCTCGCGCGGCAGCGGGTCCGGTCCCGGCAGCGACGCCGGTCGCTGACGATCGCATCCGTCGCCACGATCGCCTTCTTCGCGCTCGTGGCGCTTGGCGTGGTCGGCTCGCCCGGGTGGGACCGCGTCCGGGAGACCTTCTTCTCGGGCTTCCACGCACGTGCCTCGTTCCGCGACATCCTCGAGGCGTTCTGGCTCAACGTGCAGATGTTCATGATCGCCGAGCCGGTCATCCTGGTCCTGGCGCTGCTGGTGGCGCTGGCGCGGCAGTCACGATCGCCCTGGCTGGTGCCGCTGCGGGTGGTGGCGGTGGTCTACACCGACCTCTTCCGCGGCATCCCGACGCTGCTGCTGGTGCTGCTCTTCGCCTTCGGGATGCCGGCCCTCGGGCTCCAGGGGGTGCCCGACAGCCCGATGTTCTGGGTGGTGGTCGCCCTCGTGACGTCGTACGGCGCCTACGTCGCGGAGGTCTTCCGCTCGGGCATCGAGTCGATCCATCCCTCCCAGGTCGCGAGCGCGGAGGCCCTGGGGCTCTCGCGTGCGCAGACCATGCGACACGTCGTCGTGCCGCAGGCGGTGCGGCGGGTGATCCCGCCCCTGCTCAACGACTTCGTGTCGCTGCAGAAGGACACCGCGCTCGGGTCCGCGGCGGGCGTCTTCGAAGCGGTCTTCGCCGCCCAGGACTACGGGCTCTACCAGTTCAACTTCACGCCGTACGTCGTCGTGGCGGCGTTCTTCGTCGTGCTGACCATCCCGTTGGCGCGGTTCACGGACTGGCTGGGCCGCCGGATGGCCGAGCGGGAACGGGCGGGGTTCCATTGAGCGGGTCGACGGCGGGAGGGCCGATCCTCGAGGTGCACCACCTGCGCAAGGGCTACGGCGACAAGGTCGTGCTCGCCGACATCGACCTGGCCGTCAACACCGGCGACGTGATCTGCCTGATCGGCTCGTCCGGCTCGGGGAAGTCGACGCTGCTGCGCTGCCTCAACCTCCTCGAGGACGTCGACGACGGGGTGATCCTCTTCGACGGGACCGAGGTGTCCGACCCGTCGTGCGACCGGCGGGCGGTGCGCTCCCGGATGGGAATGGTCTTCCAGGCCTACAACCTCTTCCCGCACCTGACGGTGCTGGAGAACGTCACGCTGGCGCCGCGCAAGGTCCACCGCGTCGGTCGCCCCGAGGCCGAGCGGCACGCCCGGGAGCTGCTCACGCGCTTCGGGCTCGCCGACAAGGCCGACGTACACCCCGACCGGCTGTCGGGCGGTCAGCAGCAACGGGTCGCGCTGGTCCGCGCGCTGGCGACCCGGCCGGCGCTGCTGCTCCTCGACGAGATCACGGCGGCGCTCGACCCGGAGCTGGTGGGCGAGGTGCTGGGGATCGTGCGCGACCTGGCCGCCGAGGGGACGACCATGGTGCTGGCCACCCACGAGATGACCTTCGCCCGCGACGTCGCCACGATGGTCTGCTTCCTGGACGGCGGCCGGATCCTCGAGTCCGGCCCGCCGGCGGAGATCTTCTCGGCGCCCCGCGAGGAGCGCACCCGCCGGTTCCTGAGCCGGGTGCTGCCCGGCTGACGCGCGCCCTCCCTCGGGCCCGGTCGGTGAGACTGTGACGTTCGCCCTTCCGCGTCGACGACGAACGGTCGTAGGTTCGATCCAAGCCGATACATCTGCCGGACCGACCGCCAGGAGCCGAGCATGAGCGAAGAGAACCCCGTCAGCATCCTCAGCGACGAGGAGTGCTGGGACCTGCTGCGATCCGAGGAGTTCGGGCGGCTGGCCTTCCACCTGGCCGAGCAGGTGCACATCACGCCGATCAACTACGCCGTCGACGGTGAGACGCTGCTGTTCCGCACCGCTGAGGGCTCCAAGCTGCTCGCGGTCGTGATGAACCCCGACATCGCCTTCGAGATCGACTCCTACAGCGAGGACCTGGCCACGAGCGTGATCCTGCGCGGCACCGCGCGGCTGCTCGAGGAGGACGAGGAGCATCGCGCCGAGAACGTCCCGTTGCGGCCCTGGGTGCCGACCCTGAAGTACAACGTCGTCGAGATCAGGCCCACCGAGCTCTCGGGTCGGCGCTTCGAGCTGTCGCGGCCCTGGCTGCACATCATCCCCGACCAGTGAGGCCGTTCCTCTTCCTCGGCACGCGCGCCGAGGACGACGCCGCCGACGGCGAGTACGACGCCGTACGCCGCTACGCCGGCCTCACCGAGGAGCAGCTGCGCCGCCGGCGGCTCGAGAGGGCTCCACTCGGCGGGGTCGACCTCGAGGACTGGTCGGGGATCATCCTCGGCGGCGGGCCGTTCAACGTCAGCGACCCGGAGGCGTCCAAGTCGCCCACGCAGCACCGGGTCGAGGCCGAGCTGCGTGAGCTGGCGCTGCGCGTGATCGCCGCGGACTTCCCCTTCCTCGGCGCCTGCTACGGCATCGGCACGCTGGGGGTCCTGCAGGGCGGCGTCGTGGACCGGACCTACACCGAGCCGGTGGGGTGCACCCACATCTCGCTCTCGGACGACGGTGTCCGGGACCCGCTGTTCGGAGTGCTCCCGGCGTCGTTCGACGCCTTCCTCGGTCACAAGGAGGCGGTGTCGCGGCTGCCCGACGGTGCCGTGCTCCTGGCGTCGTCGGCGGCCTGCCCGGTCCAGGGGTTCCGGATCGGCCGCCACGTCTACGCCACCCAGTTCCACCCCGAGCTCGACGTCGAGGGACTGTGCACCCGCGTCGACGTCTACCAGCACCACGGCTACTTCGACCCCGACGAGGTCGACTCCCTGAAGGCGATGGCGCACGCCAGCTCGGTCACCGAGCCGATGCGGCTGCTGCCGCGGTTCGTCGAGCTCTACGCGGCCGGATAGCGCCTCCGAGGACCGTAAACGAGGTTTTGGACGCCGAATTCCTGGTGTTCGGTCCTCGGAGGCACCGAGCGCCTTGGGGGTTCAGGCTGTCGGGGGGCCGATGTGCGTGGCCAGGAGATGACCGAGCCGCTGCCACTGCCCCTCGGTGACGACCCGGAGGCCCGGCCGGGGAGCGCCGCCCGCGGCCGCGTCGGCCGTCACCGGCAGCGGGCTCAGCCTCGAGGCGGGCCCAGGTGCTCGAGCAGCGTCGCCCGCACCGACGCCCCGGTGCCGTCGTCGGCATCACGACAACCCAGCGCCACCCAGGCTCCCTGGGGTCGGTCGCTCAGGTTGAGGACCAGGACGGCGGGGTCGTCGATCCAGCTGGAGAAGGCCGACCACGGACGGCTCATCTGGTAGCTCTCGCTGCGGATGTCCACGCCCGAGTCGGTCAGCGTCACCCACCTCGACTCGGTGAGGAACGGGTTGGCCCGGGCCTGCCTCCCGATGATCACCCGGGCCGCCATCGGGGACACCGCCCACGCGATGAGCGCCAGCAGAGGAGCGACGGCCGCCACGATCAGCCACTGGCCCAGGAACGCGAGTGCGGCCAGCAGGCACACCTCGACCACCAGTCCGAGGAGGATCAGGCGGTGACGTCCGAGGCTCAGCGCCCGACGCCTCAGCCGGACGACGGAGACCAGGTCGGACTCGTCGACCGCGCTCGAGAAGGTGACAGGCGTGAGCACAGCGTGAGGCTAGGCCACGACCGCCGAACCCGGCGGCGGTTTGCCGACAGCGCCGACCGTCCGGGGAACGTCACGGGTCTACGCTCCACTCCATGAGCGCAACCGGTGGACGGCCCGAGCACGTCGACGTGCTGATCGTGGGGGCCGGTCTGTCCGGCATCGGCGCCGCGGCCCAGCTCACGCGCGCCCGCCCCGGCACGTCGTACGCCGTCCTCGAGGCGCGCGGCGCGATGGGGGGCACCTGGGACCTCTTCCGCTACCCCGGCATCCGCTCCGACTCCGACATGTTCACCCTCGGCTACCGCTTCAAGCCGTGGCGCGACGAGGCGGCGCTGGCCGACGGCCCGGCCATCCTGGCCTACATCAAGGAGACCGCCGAGGAGTACGACGTCGCGCGGCACATCCGCTACGACCACGCCGTGACGTCGGCCTCGTGGGACTCCCGCACGGCCCGCTGGACGGTCACCGCACGGCACGCCGGCGAGGAAGTGGCGCTGACCTGCCGCCTCCTGTGGTCCTGCAGCGGCTACTACGACTACGACCACGGCTACGAGCCCGAGATCGCCGGCATGGAGGACTACCGCGGCCGCATCGTGCACCCGCAGCACTGGCCCGAGGACCTCGACCACTCCGGCCGGCGGATGGTGGTCATCGGCTCGGGCGCCACCGCGGTGACGCTGGTGCCCGCCCTCGCCGAGACGGCGGAGCACGTGACGATGCTCCAGCGCTCGCCGACCTACATCCTGTCGGTGCCCCGTCGCGACGCGATCGCCGCGGGCCTGAGCCGGGTCCTCCCCGAGCGGGCCGCCTACGCCGCGTCGCGCTGGAAGAACGTCGGCATCTCCAGCGGCCTCTACGCGCTGAGCCGCAAGCGGCCCGACCTGGTGCGCGGCCTGATCCGGAAGGCGTCGATCAAGGCGCTGCCCGACGGCTACGACGTCGACACCCACCTCAAGCCCCGCTACAACGTGTGGGACCAGCGTCTGTGCCTGGTGCCCGACGGCGACCTGTTCGAGGTGATCTCCGACGGTCGCGCCGAGATCGTCACCGACACGATCGAGACCTTCACCGAGCACGGCCTGCGACTCGCCTCGGGCCGCGAGCTGGAGGCCGACGTCGTCGTCATGGCGACCGGGCTCGCGATCAAGGCCTTCGGCGACATCGGGCTGACCGTCGACGGCGCGGAGGTCAAGCTGCCCGAGACCATGTCCTACAAGGCGCTGATGCTCTCGGGCGTGCCCAACCTGGTGTTCACGGTCGGCTACACCAACGCCTCGTGGACGCTCAAGGCCGACCTGGTGGCCGAGTTCGCCTGCCGACTGCTCGACCACCTCGACCGCGAGGGCTACCGCTCCGTGGCGCCGCGTCGCGACCCGGCCGTGGGCGAGAGGCCCTTCATGGACTTCTCCGCCGGCTATGTGCTCCGCGCGCTCGACGACCTGCCCAAGCAGGGCGACCGCGAGCCCTGGATGCTCCGCCAGAACTACCTCCACGACCTGCGCACCATCCGGCGCGGCGAGCTCGACGACGGGGTGCTCGAGTTCGTCCGCTGAGCACGCTCGGCCCTGACCGTAGAGTCTGGGCGTGCGCACCTGGCTCCGCCGATCGCTGTGGGACAAGGTCCCGCGCGACCACTGGGAGACGGCCGAGGGGCTGCGGCGCCGGCAGCTGGTGACCCTCGGCGTGCTGGTGGTCGGGGCGCTCACGCTGGGGCTGTCGCTGCGGATCGAGCCGGGCAACGACTGGTTCTACCCGGCGACGTTCGCCCTGGCGGCGGTGTGGACGGGCGGGGCCTTCCTCTCCGGGCCGCTCCACCTGGGCCGGATCA
Organism: uncultured Nocardioides sp.; assembly: GCA_964591845.1. Classification (GTDB taxonomy): domain Bacteria; phylum Actinomycetota; class Actinomycetes; order Propionibacteriales; family Nocardioidaceae; genus Nocardioides. Next base: position 1,713 of record CAZQCA010000148.1, on the reverse strand, counting down.
TGCATCCCGAGGGACCCGACGGACCGCACGGCCGCCCGGTGATCACGCCGATCCTGCTGGGCCTGCTGCTGGCGGGGGTCTTCCTCGTCGGCGGTCTGGTCGTGCGGGAGGTCCCGGCACTGGACCGTCAGGTGCGCTGGGTGCTGGAGCACGCCGACCAGGGCGTCGGGCCGCTGATCGTCCTGATCACGCTGGTCAACGGCGTCGCTGAGGAGCTCTTCTTCCGGGGCGCCGCCTACGCCGCGTCCACCCGGCACCCGGTCGCGGTCACCACCGCCGGCTACACGCTGGCCACCCTGGCCACGGGCAACGTCATGCTCACCTTCGCCGCGGTCGTGCTCGGCGCCGTGGTGGGCCTGGAGCGGCGGGCGTCGGGCGGCATCCTGGCGCCGATCCTGACCCACGTCACCTGGTCTGTGACCATGCTGCTCGCCCTGCCGGTCGTCTTCGGCTAGTCGCGACCGCGCTCCTCGAGCGCCCGGCGTACGGCCTCGGCGTAGGGGACCGGCTCGCCCGGCACGACGTCCTTGATCGACTCGTCGTTGACGAGGACCTCGGTCCCCATCGAGTCGATCAGGTTGCGTCCGGTGGTCACGTCGACGTCGGTGACCAGGGCCAGCCAGTACGACGACAGCCGGGGTGTCAGCACGGGCACCTGCACGATCGGCAGCCGGCGGCCGTCGCGGACCTCCGCGGCGACCTGGAGCATCTCGAGGTAGGTGAGCCGGTCGGGCCCGCCGATCTCGAAGACCCGGCCGAGCGCGCGCGGCTCGTCGACCACGCCGACGAGGTAGCGGACCACGTCGTCGATGCCGATCGGCTGGGTGCGGGTGCTGACCCACTGGGGGACCACCATCGCGGGGAGGTTCTTCACGAGCTGGCGGGTGAGCTCCCAGGAGATGCCGCCGTGACCGACGATGATCGCCGCGCGCAGCACCGTCACCGGGACGCCGGCCTCGCCCAGCAGCCCCTCGACCTCGCGACGGCTGCGCAGGTGGGGCGAGAGGTCGGTGCCGTCGGCGCCGAGGCCGCCCAGGTAGACGATCTGGCGTACGCCGGCCGCGGCGGCCGCCTCACCGAACGCGCGGGCCGCCGTCGCGTCGCGCTGCTCGAAGTCGTCGGAGTCGAGGGAGTGGACGAGATAGAGCGCGACGTCGACGCCCGCCAGCGCGTCGCCGAGCGTCTCCGGCTCGTGCACGTCGGCGCCCACGGGGTCGCCGGGGCCGTCGTACTGCGCGGGGCGGCGGGTCATCGCGCGGACGGCGTACCCGGCCTCGACCAGGGCCGGGGTCACGCGGCGGCCGACGAACCCGGTGGCGCCGGTGACCAGCACCCTCGTGGCCGCCGGTTCGCTCATGCCGTCACCCTAGTCGGGCCGCCCGCGAAGCCCCCGTGGCACGATGGCGGCGTACGGCGCGAGAGGCGCGTGCGGCGAGTGAGGAGCGGCGATGACCACCACCCAGGCGTTCGTCTTCGACCACCTGCGCACCCCGCGGGGCAAGGGCAAGAACGTCGGCGCCCTCCACGAGGTCAAGCCGGTCGACCTGGTCGTCGGCCTGCTCGACGACGTACGCCGTCGCAACCCGTCGCTCGACCCGGCGGCCGTGGAGGACGTGGTCCTCGGCGTGGTCACGCCGATCGGCGACCAGGGCGGCGACATCGCCAAGACGGCGGCCCTCGCCGCCGGCTACCCCGAGACCACGGCGGGCGTGC
>CAZQCA010000147.1:0-8507 GCA_964591845.1 uncultured Nocardioides sp. | reverse complement strand
GGTCGGCGCGGTAGCGCTTGTGGCACGACTGGCACTCGGTCAGCGGGTCGGTGAAGGTGCCGACGTGGCCGCTGGCCTCCCAGGTCCGGCGCGGCAGGATGATGCTGGAGTCGATCCCGACCACGTCGTCGCGGCCGGTCACCATCGCCTTCCACCACTGGCGCTTGACGTTCTCCTTCAGCTCCACGCCGAGCGGGCCGTAGTCCCAGGCCGACCGGGTGCCGCCGTAGATCTCGCCGCACGGGTAGACGAGTCCCCGGCGCTTGGCCAGGGAGACGACCTTGTCGAGGGCGGACGGCGCGGGCTTGGCCATGGAGCGTTCCTTCGTGCTGCGGGCGCGGTCGTCTGGCTGAGGACCGCTCGGAAGGACTCAGCCTAACGAGCGGGTCGAGGCGATATTGAGGTCGGCTCCCGGTGCGGCGTCCTCGAACGCTCCCGGCTCGTCGAGCGCGCGGCCCAAGGTCGGCCAGGCGTGCAGCTTGACGTCGTACGCCGACAGCGCGCGGCGGTAGGCCCCCACGGACTCCCACCGCGTCACCAGGACCCAGAGCTCCGGGTCGTCGAGGTTGCGACCCAGCGAGCCATCCTGGTAGCCGGCCTGGGCGGCCAGCAGGTCGCGGGCCGCCACCAGGTCGGCACGGAACGCCTCAGAATCGGCCGCAGGGACGCGGAAGCGGTTGACGACCAGCACCCGGTCACCGTAGCCGACCGCCAACTTGAAAACGGTTCTCAACTATGATGAGAATGGTTCTCATGAGGCTCTCCCCTGGCATCCGCCGCGCCGCCATGGCGGGGCTGTTGGGGGTCGTCGTCAGTCCTCTCCTCGTCGCCTGCGGAGGAGATGGGCGGGCCGACGGCGACGGTCCCTCGGTCGTGGCGGCCTTCTACCCGCTGGCGTTCGTGGCCGAGCGGGTGGCGGGCGACCTCGCGGACGTCGAGAACCTCACCACGCCCGGTGGCGAGCCCCACGACCTCGAACTGGGGGTGAGCCAGACCGTGCGGCTGCTCGGCGCCGACGTGGTCGTGCTCGAGTCCGGCTTCCAGCCGGCCGTGGACGACGCGGCCGACGCGGTCGACGGCGTCGTCGTCGATGCCGCCGAGGTGGTCGAGCTCCGGGTGGCCACCCACCACGAGGACGAGCACGGTGACGACTCGGAGCACGGCGACCGGGACCCGCACTTCTGGCTCGACCCGCTGCTCCTCGCCGACCTGGGCGACGCCGTGGCCGGCGCGCTCTCGGACGCCGATCCCGACCACGCCGCGGACTACGCCGCGAACGCCGCTGCGCTGCGTCGCGACCTCGAGACCCTCGACGCGGAGTACTCACAGGGGCTGCGCGGCTGCCAGCGCACGATCGTGGTGGTCAGCCACGATGCGTTCGAGTACCTCACCCGCTACGGCCTGGAGTTCGAGCCGATCGCCGGCCTCACCCCCGACGCCGAGCCCACCCCGGCAGGCCTCGCCCGGCTCCAGGACGTGGCGCGCGCCCAGGGCATCACGACGGTCTTCTCCGAGCGGCTGGCCTCGCCTGCCCTGGCCGAGACGCTCGCCTCCGACCTCGGGCTCGAGACGGCGGTGCTCGACCCGATCGAGGGCCTCGGCGACGACACCGGCGACCAGGACTACCTTTCGCTCATGCGAGCCAACCTCGCCGCGCTCCAGGAGGCGAACGGCTGTTGAGCGACGACGTCGTGCGTACCGTGGGTGCCTCCGTCGAGATCGGCGGCCGGCCGATCCTTCGCGGCATCGATCTCTCCGTCGCGCGGGGTGAGTTCGTCGCGCTGATGGGGGCCAACGGCTCCGGCAAGTCGACGCTGGTGCGGGCCATGACCGGCCTCACGGGCACCTCCCGCGGCTCCGTCTCCCTCTTCGGCGTCCCGATCGAGCAGTTCGACGAGTGGCACCGGGTGGGCTTCGTCCCACAGCGGTCGGGGGCCGCGGGCGGCGTACCGGCCTCCGTCTGGGAGGTGGTGGCGTCGGGACGGCTCACCCGACGACGGCTCTTCCGGCCGATGACGGGGCGCGACCGGGCGGCGGTGTCGTCGGCTCTCGAGGTGGTCGGGCTGGCCGAGCGCGCCCGCGAGGGCGTCTCGACCCTGTCGGGCGGGCAGCAGCAGCGCGTCCTCATCGCCCGCGCCCTCGCGGGTGGGCCGGAGCTGCTCTTCCTCGACGAGCCGACCGCCGGCGTCGACCTGCCCAACCAGGAGGCACTGGCGCAGACTCTCGCCCTGCTCTCCGAGAACGGCGCCACGATCGTCCTCGTCACCCACGAGCTGGGCCCACTGGCGCCGCTGATCGACCGGTCCGTGGTCATGCGCGACGGCCGCGTCGCCTACGACGGCGACCCTCTCGACGACCATGCCGTGCACCAGCCCGACTTCGGCGACCACCCGCACGAGCACCATCACCCGGTGCCGAGCGCCCACGACCACGCGCCCCATGTCGCCTCGCCGTTCGACCTGCCGGGCCACGGGGGTGCCACGTGATCGACCTGCTCACCGAGCCCTTCATGCAGCGTGCCCTGCTGGCCGCGCTGCTGACCGGACTCGCCGCGCCCGCGGTCGGCACCTACCTCGTGCAGCGCCGGATGGCACTCATGGGCGACGGCCTCGGCCACGTCGCGGTCACCGGCGTCGCGCTCGGCCTGCTCACCGGCACCTCGCCGACCTGGACCGCGGTGCTGGTGGCGGTCATCGGGGCGGTGCTGATCGAGGTGATCCGCGAGGCGGGGCACACCAACGGCGACGTCGCCCTGGCGCTGCTCTTCTACGGCGGCCTCGCCGCCGGCGTCCTGATCACCGGGCTCGCCGGGCAGAGCGCGGCGCGACTGCAGGAGTACCTCTTCGGGTCGATCCTCACCGTCTCGACCGGCGACCTGGTCGTCACGCTCGTGCTGGCACTGGTCATCGTCGTGGCCTCGTTGGGCCTGCTCCCCCAGCTCTTCGCCGTCGCGCTCGACCCGGAGTTCGCCCGCGTGACAGGCCTGCGGGTGCGGTTGTACAACCTCCTGGTCGCGGCCCTCGCGGCCGTCACGGTCACCGTCGCGATGCGCACCGTGGGCCTGCTGCTCGTCTCGGCACTAATGGTCGTGCCGGTGGCCACGTCGCAGCAGCTCAGCCGGTCCTTCCGCGGCACCCTCGCGCTCGGCATGACGCTGGGGCTCGCGGCCGCGGTGGGTGGGCTGGTGGCCGCCGCCTGGCTGTCCCTCGCGTACGACGCCAACGTGGCGCCCGGGCCCTCCATCGTGCTGCTCTCGCTGGTGGGCTTCGCGGCCGCCTGGCCGGCCGGCGTACTGGCCCGCCGCCGGCGGCGGCTCGCGACGCCGTTCGCCGCCGGACAGGCCGAGCCCCACGAGGTGCGGGAGGAGCATCCCCACGTACACGGCCCCGACTGTGGTCACGCGGCCGTCCCCCACGACGACCACGTCGACTACGTCCACGACGGCCACCGGCACGCCGAGCACGGGAGCCACTATGACGAGCACTGAGCCCGGCCGGCCCGCGGAGACCCCGCAGCGCCCCTCCCCCAGACCGACCCGGCAGCGACGCGCCGTCGCGCGGGTGATGACGACCTTCGCCGACTTCCGCTCCGCGCAGGAGATCCACGAGCTGCTGGCCAGCCGGGGCGACCCGGTGGGCCTGGCGACCGTCTATCGCACGCTCCAGCTGATGGCCGAGCTCGGCGAGATCGACGTGCTGCGCAGCGAGGAGGGCGAGGCGATCTACCGTCGCTGCTCGGAGACCCACCACCACCACCTGGTCTGCCGGACCTGCGGCGCCACCGTCGAGGTCGAGGGGCCTGCCGTGGAGCGCTGGACCACCGCGATCGCCTCCGAGCACGGGTTCTCGGACGTCTCCCACGAGCTGGAGATCTTCGGCACCTGCCCGCGCTGCCGGGCCTGACCCGTCCACCGCCGCCTCACGCCCCCGACCCCCGCCCGTCCCCCTTCCCCCACTGGTGCGCCGTTGTGGGGACTGGGGGCAACGCCGGCGGGACACTCAGTCGCCATAGCGGCGCAGGAGTGGGGAAACAGGTGGCTGGCGTCACTCGGACCTCGACCCACGTCAGGTCGGGTTGGGAAGCGCCCCGCCGTACCTCCGGTCGCGGCGGGCATAGGTCTCCACGGCCTCCCACATGTGGCGTCGGTCGACGTCGGGCCACAGCACGTCGGTGAAGACCAGCTCGGAATACGCCGCCTGCCAGAGCATGAAGTTGGACAGACGGTTCTCCCCCGACGTGCGCCACACCAGGTCGGCATCGCCGACCTCGGGCACGTAGAGATGCCGGCCCAGGGTCCGCTCGTCGACCTTGTCGGGGTTGAGCCGCCCCGCCGCGACCTCGCGGGCGATGGCGCGGGCCGCGTCGGCCAGCTCGGAGCGGCCGCCGTAGTTGACGCACATCGTGAGCGTCAGGACGTCGTTGTGACGGGTCAGCTCCTCGGCGATCTGCAGCTCCTTGACGACCGACTTCCACAGCCGCGGAGTGCGGCCCGCCCAGCGCACGCGGACGCCGAGCGCGTGCATGTCGTCGCGGCGCCGGCGGATGACGTCGCGGTTGAAGCCCATCAGGAAGCGCACCTCGTCGGGCGAGCGCGACCAGTTCTCGGTGGAGAACGCGTAGGCCGAGATCGCCTTGACCCCGAGCTCGATCGCGCCCTCGACGACGTCGAAGAGCGCATGCTCGCCGCGCTTGTGGCCCTCGGTGCGCGGCAGCCCGCGCTGGGCCGCCCAGCGGCCGTTGCCGTCCATGATGATCGCGACGTGCCGCGGGACGAGCGCGGCCGGCAGCTCGGGCGGGCGGGCACCCGAGGGGTGCCGCGTCGGCGGGTCGTAGTCGCGCCGCACCGCTCAGCGCTCGACGTAGGCCAGGGAGCGCAGGCCGCGCTCGACGTGCCAGGCGAGGTAGGCCGCCACCAGCCCGCTGGCCTCCTTGAGGTGTCGCGGCTCGGCCGCCTGGACGACGGCCCAGTCGCCGGCGAGCAGGGCGCCGAGGACGGCGACGGTCTCGGCGGCCGGCGTCGCCGACCCGGGCAGCCGGCAGTCGGCGCACAGCACCCCGCCGGCCGACGGGTTGAGCCAGCGGTGCGGCCCCGGGTCGCCGCAGCGGGCGCAGTGGTCGAACGACGGCGCATAGCCGGCCACCGACAGCGACCGCAGCAGGAACGAGTCGAGGACCTGCCCGGCCGGCAGCTCCTTGCCGGCGATGGCCCGCAGCCCGCCGACGAGCAGCAGGAACTGCTGGACCGCCGGCTCGCGGTCCTCCACGACCAGCCGCTCGGCGGTCTCGAGCATCGCGGTGCCGGCGGTGTAGCGCTCGTAGTCGCCGCCGAGCTCGGCCGAGAACGGCGTCAGCGTCTCGGCCTGGGTGATCACGTCGAGGGTGCGGCCCTCGGCGATCATCAGGTCGACGTGGGTGAACGGCTCGAGCCGCGAGCCCCACCGTGACGACGTCCGCCGGACGCCGCGTGCCACCGCCCGGACCCGGCCGTGCTGGCGGGTCAGCAGCGTGATGATGCGGTCGGCCTCACCCAGCTTGTGGGTGCGCAGCACGATCGCCTCGTCACGGTAGAGCGGCACCGGACCATTCTGCCCGCTCAGGCACCGGTACGACGGCGCCGGCGCGGCGTTTCCCAGCAGGAGCGGGCGAACTCGGCGGCCTCGGCGTCGAGACGCTCGGGCGCCATCCGCCACTCGAGGATGCTCCTCGCCTTCACGAACCGGGCGTGCGGCATCTCGTCGGCCAGCATCGCCGCGTCGGCCGCGGGGTGGATCGGGTCGGACGGGTGACCGACGATCAGGGCCGGCACCTCGATCGCGCGCCGCTGCCGAGCCGTCGGTGCCACCATCCCGAAGAACAGCCCGTGCATCACCGCCGCCATCGCGTCGGGCCGCTGGTCGAGGGTGTCGAGCATGATCCCGGCCCAGAACGGGACCAGTCCCCGCGGGACCGGCCGGGTGAGGGCCCGCGCCGCACGGACCGTGATCGGCAGGAACCGCGCCGCGAACATCAGCGGGCCGAACGCCACGATCGCGGTCTCCAGCGCGTTGTTGAGGACCGGCATCTCGAGCAGCAGGCCCCGCACCCGCTCGGGCCGCTCGACCGCGACCTCGAGCGAGACGTTGGCGCCCAGCGAGGTCCCGCCCACCACCGCCTGCGCCGCCCCGAGGTGGTCGAGCAGCGCCACGACCTGGTGGGCGAACTCCCCCACCGAGTAGGCGAGCGGGTCGGCCGGCCGGTCGGACCGCCCGTGGCCCAGCAGGTCGAGGGTCACCACGTGCAGGCCCTCGGCGGCGAGCGCCCGGGCCAGCGGCTGGTGCATCCGGCGCGGCATCAGCTGGCCGTGGAGCAGGACCACCCACGCGTCGCCCGAGCCGTAGTCGGTGTACTCCAGCCGGTCGCGGCCACCCGGGCCGTCGAGGAAGAACTGGCCGACCCGCTCGGAGACCAAGGACATGCCCACAATCTAGTTGCCCGAGCCGCCACCACGGGCGACCCTGGCGTATGACCGACACGATCGTCGACGTACGCCGCCTGGAGCCCGACGACTGGCAGGCGTTCCGCGAGATCCGGCTCCGTGCCCTCGCCGAGGACCCCGACGGCTTCGCGGTCACCCTGACCGAGGTCCAGGACCTCCCCGAGGCGCGGTGGCGCCAGCGGCTGGGAGGGCCGATCTTCCTCGTGGTCGAGAGGGGCCGGCCGGTCGCGATGGGCGGCGGCTGGGCGCCCGAGGGACGGGACGACTACTTCGTCTGGGGCATGTGGACGGCCCCCGAGGCCCGCGGCAGGGGCCACGCGACCCGCCTGCCCCACACGGTGCTGGGCGCACCCGAGTCACTCGGCCGTCGGGTGTTCCTGCACGTCACCGTGGGCAACGACTCCGCCCGGCGGCTCTACCTCGCCCACGGCTTCGAGCCGACCGGCGAGGTGGAGCCGCTGCGGGAGGGGTCGCCGCTGCGCGTCGAGCTGATGCGGTACGCCGGCTGACGCGTCGGCCGACCCGGTCAGGCGCGCGCGCGGTTGACGGCGCTGATGACCGCCTTGAGCGACGCGGTGACGATGTTGGCGTCGAGCCCGACGCCCCACAGCACCTGGTCGCCCACGGCGCACTCGACGTACGCCGCCGCGGTGGCGTCGCCGCCCGCCGACAGCGCGTGCTCGGCGTAGTCCAGCACCCGCACGTCGAACCCGTGCTCGAGCCCGTTGATCGCGTCGACGAACGCAGCGATCGGCCCGTTGCCGGAGCCCTCCAGCGTGCGCACCTCGCCGTCGACGTAGACGTTGACGGTGAGCGCGTCCTTCTCGCCGGCGGCGCTCGAGGTGTGCACGGAGTTGAGGCGCAGCGGCGCGACCCGGTCGAGGTACTCGGCGGAGAAGATCGACCAGATCTCCTCGGGAGACACCTCGCCGCCCTCGGAGTCGGTGTGCTGCTGGATGACGCGGCTGAACTCGATCTGGGCCCGCCGCGGCAGGTCGAGCTTGTGCTCGGCCTTGAGCAGGTAGGCCACCCCGCCCTTGCCGGACTGGCTGTTGACCCGGATGACGGCCTCGTAGGTGCGGCCGACGTCGTGCGGGTCGATCGGCAGGTAGGGCGCCTCCCACGGCAGCGCGGACACGGAGGTGCCGCGCTCGGCCGCCTGGCGCTCCAGGTCCTCCAGCCCCTTCTTGATGGCGTCCTGGTGGGAGCCGGAGAAGGCGGTGTAGACCAGGTCGCCCGCGTAGGGGTGGCGCGGGTGGACCGGCAGCTGGGTGCAGTACTCCACCGTGCGACGGATCTCGTCGATGTCGGAAAAGTCGATCTGCGGGTCGACGCCCTGGCTGAACAGGTTGAGGCCCAGGGTGACCAGGTCGACGTTGCCGGTGCGCTCGCCGTGCCCGAACAGGCAGCCCTCGATGCGGTCGGCCCCGGCCATCACGGCCAGCTCGGTGGCGGCCACGGCGGTGCCCCGGTCGTTGTGGGGGTGCAGGCTGATCGCGCTCACGTCGCGGCGGGTCAGCCGTCGGCTGAACCACTCGATCTGGTCCGCATAGACGTTGGGGGTCGACATCTCGACGGTCGCCGGAAGGTTGAGCACGATCTCCCGCCCCGGCTCGGGCTGCCAGACGTCGGAGACGGCCTCACACACGTCGACGGCGAACTCGAGCTCGGTGCCGGTGAAGATCTCCGGGGAGTACTGGTAGCCGAACCGGCAGTCGCCCAGCAGCTCCTCGGCGTACTTCATCACGATCTCCGTGCCTCGGGTCGCGATGGAGCGGCACTCGTCCTTGTCGACCCCGAACACGACCCGCCGGAACAGCGGCGCCGTGGCGTTGTAGAGGTGCACGGTCGCCCGGTCGGCTCCGACCAGCGACTGGACGGTGCGCTCGATCAGGTCCTCACGGGCCTGGGTGAGCACCGACACCTGGACGTCGTCCGGGATCCGGTCCTCCTCGATCAGCTTGCGCACGAAGTCGAAGTCGGTCTGGCTCGCGCTCGGGAAGCCGATCTCGATCTCCTTGTAGCCCATGGC
>CAZQCA010000146.1:0-8530 GCA_964591845.1 uncultured Nocardioides sp. | reverse complement strand
GAGCACAAGCGCGGCGCGCTGGCCGGCATGGGGAAGACCGAGAAGCAGGGCGTCTCCGACGTGCGCGGCTACCGGGTCGTGGCCCGGCCGGTCGGTGGCTCCGAGGGGAGCGGCGACTACACGCTGCACGGCCACAAGTGGTTCACCTCCGCGCCGATGAACGACGTCTTCCTGGTGCTCGCCCAGGCACCCGACGGGCTGACCTGCTTCGTCGTCCCGCGGGTGCTGCCCGACGGCACCCGCAACCGGCTCGACGTCGTCCGGCTCAAGGACAAGCTCGGCAACCGCTCCAACGCCTCGGCCGAGCTGGAGCTCGACGGCACTCTCGCCCGCCGGCTGGGCGACGAGGGCCGCGGCGTGCGCACGATCATCGAGATGGTCGCCGCCACCCGGCTCGACTGCGTGCTCGGGTCGGCCTCGCTGATGCGGCGCGCGCTCGCCGAGGCGGCCTGGCACGTGGCGCACCGGTCTGCCTTCGGGGCGTTGCTTGCCGACCAGCCCCTCATGCAGAACGTCGTGGCCGACCTCGCTGTGGAGTCCGAGGCCGCCACCGCGCTGGCGATCCGGCTCGCGGCGGCCGTCGACGACGCCGACGACCCGCACGAGGCGGCGCTGCGCCGGCTGGCGCTGCCCCTGGCGAAGTTCTGGGTCTGCAAGCGCACCCCCGCGATGGTCGCCGAGGCGCTGGAGTGCCTGGGCGGCAACGGCTACGTGGAGGAGTCGGGCCTGCCGCTGCTCTTCCGGGAGTCCCCGCTCAACTCCATCTGGGAGGGGTCGGGCAACGTCAACGCGCTCGACGTGCTGCGGGCGCTGGCCCGCGAGCCCGAGGTGCTGGGCGCGTGGATCACCGAGGTCGGGCGGGCGCGCGGCGCCGACCCGCGGCTGGACCGTGCCATCGACGAGGCGCTGGCCCTGCTCGGGGACGCGGGCTCGCTCGAGGTGTCGGCCCGGCGGCTGGCGGGGGCGATGGCCGCCTGCCTCCAGGGGTCGCTGCTGGTGCGCTTCGCGCCGCCGGAGGTCGCGGACGCGTTCTGCGCGACCCGCCTCGACACGGCGTACCACGGCACGTTCGGCACCCTGCCGGCCGCGCTGGGTACGGGCGTCCTGCGGTCGATCGTCGAGCGCACGACGCCGGTGCCGGCCTAGCCCTCACGCCGGCCTGTAACGCGGAGCGTGCCTCCCCCGCTGTCAGGGGTGACGCGCCCGACCGCGGGCGCCCGAGCAGGAGGAACCATGATCAGGTCCTTGCTTCGCCGCGTGGCCGCAGCCGCGGCGCTGGCCACCGTCGCCGGCCTCGTCGCCGCCCCCGCGTTCCAGGCCCAGGCCGCCGTCAAGGCGCCGACCTCCCTGTCGATCCGCGCCGTCCAGCGCGTGGTCGAGCCCGGCGACAGCGCGAAGCTGACCGGGCACCTCGCCGTGGCCGGTGACCTCACCGGCGCAGGACGGGTCGTGAGCCTCGAGGCCAAGCCCAGTGGCGCCCCCGAGTTCGTGCCGATCGCCGACGTCACCGCCGGTGACCGCGGCGGGCTTCGCATCCAGGTCACCCCGGAGGTCACCACCCGCTACCGCTGGCGGTACGCCGGCGCCGACGACGCCCGCGCCAGCGTGAGCGGCATCGCGGCGGTCCGGGTCAAGGAGGACGCCCACGCCCCGCGTCGGATCCCGACCTCGCTCTCGATCCGCACGCTCTACCGGCCGACCCACGACGGCGCCGTCGACATCGTCCGCGGCATGCTGCGCGCCCGGCGGATCGCGCTGCCGCACCGCCCGATCCTGCTGCTGTCCCGCACCGCCGACGTGAACGCGTGGACGCTCGAGGGCGTGCACCGGACGCACCGCCACGGAGTCGTGAAGTTCCGGGTCGACCCCGAGCAGGACACGGCGTACCGGATGGTGTTCCTCGGGACGCGCCTCCTGATGCCCTCGCGCAGCGGTGTGGTGCGGGTGCCGGTCCGGCCCGACGTGACGATCGCGGCCGACCCGGCCTCCGTCGCCCCCGGCGAGAGCGCCACCGTGTCCGGCACGGTCAGCCTCGGCGGCGCGGCACTGGCCGGCGTCACCGTCAAGCTGGTCGGGATCCCAGCCGGCGACCCCGCCGGGGCGCAGGTCGTGGACCACGCCACGACAGCCGCCGACGGCAGCGTGTCGTTCACGGTGACCCCGGAGCAGACCACGCGCTACCGGCTCAAGGTGGTCCCCAGCGACAGCGCCGCCGGCGCCTGGAGCGGGATCGCCCGGGTCGTCGTTTCAGCCCCGACCGCCTGACCAGGCACTAGCGTCTCGGCTGGACCGAGACCGAGAGGATCCGCCCTGGACGCGCGTCCGCCCCACCCTGCCCACCGGCCCGACCCGACGGGGGACCCGGCCGGTGGGCAGGGTGCTGCCCCGGAGCCGGCGCTCGCGGCGGCGCTGGACGCCGCTCGCCGCGGCGACGAGCAGGGCTTCGCGGTGCTCTGGCGGACCTTGCACCCTCGGCTGCTCCGCTACCTCACCGTGCGCGGCAACGAGGCACCCGAGGACGTCGCCGCCGAGACCTGGCTCCAGGTGGTGCGCGACCTGCGGGGCTTCACCGGCGGGGTGGCGGAGTTCCGCGCATGGCTCTTCACCGTCGCCCGGCACCGGGCCATCGACCACGGCCGGGCCCGCGCCGCGCGCCCCGTCGTACCGGTGGCGGAGCCGGGGGACGGCGACGGCCGGGCCCCGAGCGCCGAGGAGACCGCCGTGGACCACCAGGCCACGGTCTCGGCCCTGCGGCTGGTCGCGAGCCTGCCCCCCGACCAGGCGGAGATGGTGATGCTCCGCGTGGTCGCCGGGCTGGACGTGGCCGCGGTCGCGGCGCTGGTCGGCAAGAGCCCCGGGGCGGTGCGCGTGGCCGTGCACCGGGCCCTGAAGTCCCTGTCCCAGGACCCTCGGGTCCGCACTTCACGAGAGGTGGTGTGACGTGAGCGAGCACGACGACCTCGGCGAGTGGGCCGAAGACGCGCTGGTGCGCGCGCTCCGTGCACCCGGGTCGCCCGAGGAGCTCGCCCGCGAGCCGGAGTACGCCGCGGCGTACCGCGAGGCCGTCGGCGCGATCCCCGCCCCGATCCCGCTCCCCCGCCGGGCGATCCGGAGGCTGGGTGCCGGCGGCACCGCGGTGGTGGTCGCGATCGCGCTCAGCGGCGGCGCCGCCGCCGCGGCCTACACCGGCAGCCTGCCCGACCCGGTGCAGGAGCTGGCGCACACCGTCATCGGCGCGCCCGCCCCGGAGGGTCCCGACACCGAGCAGAGGCCCGACGCAGCCCCGTCCCGCAAGGACTCACCCGAGGGTCCGTCTCCCGACGACCCGGCGAGCCCCTCGACCCCGACCGCGTCGGCGGCGCCGAGCGCCGAGCCGAGCGCCGCCCCGTCGTCCGCCCCAGGTCCGTCCTCCCCCGGCGGCCCCGGCGGCCCCGGCGGGCCGAGCCGCGACCCGGAGCCCTCCACGACCCCCAGCGACGAGCCGAGCGCCGCCCCGTCGACCCCGCCGCCACCTCCGGCCCCGGCGACGTCGGCGACCATCTCGGCGGCCGCCCACGCGGTCGCCTACGGCGGCACCGTGGCCCTCAGCGGTCAGCTGACCACCGCGGCCGGCGACCCCGCAGCCGGGGTGCGCGTGAAGCTGCAGGTCAAGCGTGCGGCCGGCGGCTGGGCGCCGGTGACCAGGACCGTGACCGACCAGGCCGGCTTCGTCAGCGCCGGCAGCCTGCCGGTCACGGGCCTCGCCCGCTACCGCTGGCGCAGCGCCGGCATCCACAGCCGCCCCTGGCGGCTCCGCATCGACGCGACGATGGCGGCCAGCGCCGACGTCGGCGCCGAGCAGACGACGATCGTCGGCACCGCCGGCGGCGCGTCCCCCGGCGACGCCGTGGTGCTGGTGACCCTCGTGCGCAGGCAGCCGGTCGTCGTCGGGCGCGGTCAGGTCGGCGGCGACGGGACCGTGTCCTTCACGTTCCGTACGCCGGCCAAGAAGCGGGTCTTCTCCGTGCGGCTGTCACCGACCCGCGACCACACGCCCGCGCGGGCGCGGGTCGTGGTCGTCAGCCCGCGGCCACCGGCACCGGAGCCGTCTCCCTCTCCGTCGCCGTCTGGGTGAGCGCCTGGGTGAGCACCGCGACCAGCGTCTCGACCTGCACGTCGGCGGTGTCGCCCGCGTCCTCGGCCGCGCCGTCGAGGGCCCGGGCCGCCAGCCCGGCCTTGCTGTCGACCAGCTCGGCGATCTTGGCGTCGATCGTCTGGGCGGCGATGATCCGCCAGGCGGTGACCGGCTCGGTCTGACCGATCCGGTGCACCCGGTCGATGGCCTGCGTCTGCTCGGCGTCGGTCCACGACAGCTCCGCCAGCACGACGTTGGACGAGACCTGCAGGTTGATGCCGACGCCGGCCGCCGTCAGCGAGCAGACGATCACGGCGACGTCGGGGTCGTTGACGAAGGAGTCGATCGCCTCGGTCCGGGCCTTGCCCGTCTGGTCGCCGCGGATCGTGGTCGTGCGCAGCCCGCGCTTGGCGAAGACCTCCTCGGCGGTGTCCATCACGTCGAGGTGCTTGGCGAAGAAGACCACCTTGCCCGCGCTGCGCGCGAGCTGGGCGGCATAGTCGGCGGCCAGCTCGGCCTTGGCCTGGCCGATCTTGCGGACCATCGTGAAGACGTTGTCGTCGGTCTTGGACTCCGCGCTCTCGGCGACCTCGCGCTCGGCCACCCGGCGTACGAGCGCATGGTCGATGCCGTCGAGGTCCTCGACCGCCGCCCCGGCGCGGCGGTGCTCCAGCGCCGCCCGGTAGCGGGCCACCAGCCGCTTGGCGAGGCGCGACTCCGCGTCCTGGATCGACCGGCCCATGGCACCCTCGAGCTCGACCGGCAGGTCGGCGACCCGGCGGGCCGGGATGTCGGCGGCGACCTCCACCTTGCGCCGCCGGACGATGCCCAGGTCGACCACGGCCTGGCGCGCCAGGGGGTAGAACGCGTGGGAGGCGGGGGTGAGGTCGGTGTCCTCGAGCGCCGCCATCAGCTCGTTGCCGGGGCGCCGCTCCTCGATCCAGCCGAGGAACTGCCAGATCGTGCGGAAGTCCTCGATGTCGTTGATGAGCGGGGTGCCCGTGAGGGCCATCAGCAGCGGCCGCGCCATCCGGCGGCGGATGCGCTGGGAGATGTCGAGCACGTGCTGGGAGCGCTGGGACTTCTTGTTCTTGATGTAGTGCGCCTCGTCGACGACCATCCCGCGGAAGCCGTGGTTGCCGATCCAGTCCACGTGACGGTCGAGCACCTCGTAGTTGACGACCACGATGTCGGCGAAGCCGTCGACGCTCTCGCCGTCGCCGTGGATCACGGTCACCGAGCGCTGCGGGGTCCACAGCGACACCTCGCGCGCCCAGTTGGTCTTGACGACGTTGGGCACCACGCACAGCAGCGGGTAGGCGCCCGCCACCTGCGCCGCCAGCAGCGCCTGCGCGGTCTTGCCGAGGCCGGGCTCGTCGGCCAGCAGGAACGTGCGGTGACCGTCGGCGACCGCGCCGAGCAGCCGGGCCTGGTGGGCCATCAGGTCGACCCCCGGGGGCAGCAGCATCGGCCGCTGGTCGGGGAGGTCCATGCACGCCGGCGCTCCCGGCGCGGGGTGCTCGAAGGCGTTGAGCAGCGGCCCGATCAGCTCCCAGCCGACCAGCTTGCCCTGGGTGCGCGGCGGCGCCTGGCTGAAGTCGGGGACGAGGAACGGGTTGGCCAGCTGGGCGGCCATCACCGACGGCGGGATGACTCTGCGCTCGTGGCGGCCCTCGTCGTCGACGACCACCGGCTCGGGCTCCGGCTCGGGCTCGGCGCCCGCCTGCCGCTGCATCTCCGCCTGCAGCCGCCGGGTGGCCTCGCCGATCTCGGCCTCGGGCGACAGCAGCCCGAACAGCGCAGGCTGGTGTGCCGCGGTCTGGGCCAGGATCGTCGCGATCCCGTCGAGGCGCTTGAGCTGACCGTCGCGCTGGGCCTCCGTCAGCTCGGCGTCGGCCTTGACCTTGGCCCGCTCGGCTCGCGCCAGCAGCGCGACGGCCTGGAAGCGCGCCGTGACGCCCGAGGTGACCTGGCCCTTCTTGACCGCGGTCTCGACCTCCCGGACGGTCATCGCCAGGACCGGGATGATGCCTTCGTTGTCACGACCCCGCGCGCGGGGACGCTGCTGACCGCGTCGGTCGCTGGACCGCTGCGTACGTCGTGCCGCCAATCCGGCAGCCCCTTCCTCTGCGGCCCACACGGTGGGCCGGGACACATCCTTCAGCGCCTGCGGCTCCGCCGGCGACGGCCGGCCGAGGGCCCGCGGCCGACGGCAGATGGACCTCGCCGGTCAACGGTGGCGTCGCCCTGCAGGCTCGCGACGCCGTCCTGGGCCGTCCGCCGCCGGGAAACGAACCGGCAGTGACGCGGTCACACCGGGGCAGCGGTCGCCAGGACCTGCGGACCAGTGTACGGGCTGGGAGCCTGTCGCGACAGCCGGGTCAGCGACGCACCCGGAACCGCAGGTGCAGGACGCGGTATCCCTGGACCACCACGTGCGGGTCCTCCAGCAGGTGTCGGCCGTCGACGGGCCCGAAGTAGCGCTTGCCGCTGCCGAAGACGACCGGCACGACGTCCATCGCGACCTCGTCGACGAGCCCGAGCGCGAACGCCTGGCCGCCGAGGTCGCCCGCGGTCAGCGCGACCACGCCGTCGCCCGCGAGCTCGCGGGCCAGGGAGATGCCCTGCTCGACGTCGGACGCGAACGGGACCTCGGGGTGCCAGCCGTCGGGTCGGGGCCGGTGGGAGACGACGACGAGGTGCTCGCCGGCGGGCGGCTTGCCGTCCCAGCCGTTGGTGAGGTCGAAGAGACGACGTCCCATCACCGTGGCCCGCACCGACGCCCAGAACGGGTTGGTGTACTCGGCCGAGACCTCCGAGACGGCGCCGAAGCCGGGCTCGCCCAACGGGACGTGGCCGTTGAAGTACCAGTCGAACAGCGGCCCGACGTCGTCGTCCGCGTCGGCGATGAACCCGTCGAGCGACACGACGGCGTGCATCACCACCCTGCTCATGGGAGCCTGCTCATGGGAGACCGGCCGGGGTCAGCGGCGTACGTCGCGGCCGGCGAAGGCCGCGAGCCGCTCGTAGCCGCCGGCGTCGTCGGGAGCGGGCTGCTCCGGGCCGAAGACCGGGGCCCGCGAGTCGTCGGTGAGCGAGGCCTGCATGAACGCCAGGGCGCGGTCGGCGACCTCCGGGTCGAGCCGGTCGCTGCCGATCCCGAGTCCGGTGGCGAGGTCCCAGGAGTGAACCGCGAGCTCGGCCGTCTGCCAGTCCGGTGGCGGCGCCTGGTCGCCTCCCTCCCCCAGCGCGGCGCGCAGGTCCTCGGCGTTCTCGCGGAAGGCTGCGGTGCGGTCGGGATGGGTCGGCGCCGGCTGCGACCAGTCGATCTCCTCCCCGCGCGCCATCCGCGCGAACTTGGCGGGCGCCTCGACCAGGTGGTCGGCCAGGTCGCCGACGTTCCAGTCCGAGCACGGCGTGGGGCCGTCCTCGTGATCGGGCTCCACCTCGCTGATCAGCCACAGCGCCTGGTCGAGGGAGCGGTCGAGGACCTGCCGGTCGGCATCGGGACGGTCGGTGTCGGTCATCTGGCCACACAACCACGGCAGGACCCCGAACCCAAGGCCGTGGCGGCAGTGGCTTCCGTCAGCTCGTGGCCTGACCGGTCAGCCCAGGTCGAGTCCCGGGTAGAGCGGGTGGGCGTCGAGCATCTCGGCCGAGGCGGCCCGCACCCGGTCGGCGACGCCGTCGCCGAGGGTGTAGGTCGCCTTGGACGTGGCGCCCGCGCTCGTGGTGCCGGGCGTGGTGTGCGACAGCACGTCGACCATCAGCTCGGCGACCCGGTCGAACTCGTCGTGGCCGAAGCCGCGCGTGGTGAGCGCCGGGGTGCCGATCCGGACGCCGGAGGTGTACCACGCGCCGTTGGGGTCGGCCGGGACCGCGTTGCGGTTGGTGACCACACCGGCGTCGAGGAGCGCCGACTCGGCCTGCCGGCCCGTGATCCCGAAGGACGACACGTCGAGCAGGACGATGTGGTTGTCGGTGCCGCCCGTGACGAGCGTGACCCCTCGCTTGGTCAGCCCCTCGGCCAGCGACTGGGCGTTGTCGGCGATCGCCTGGGCGTAGGTCTGGAACGACGGCTGGCGCGCCTCCGCGAGGGCGACCGCCTTGGCCGCCATCACGTGGGACAGCGGGCCACCGAGGACGAGAGGGCATCCGCGGTCGACCGAGGCGGCGTACTCCTCCTGCGCGAGCACCAGCCCGCCGCGGGGGCCGCGCAGCGACTTGTGGGTGGTCGTGGTGACCAGGTGGGCGTGCGGCACGGGGTCCTCGTCGCCGGTGAACACCTTGCCCGCGACCAGGCCGGCGAAGTGCGCCATGTCGACCATGAGCGTGGCACCGACCTCGTCGGCGATCTCCCGCATGGTGGCGAAGTTGACCCGGCGCGGATAGGCCGAGTAGCCGGCGATGATGATC
>CAZQCA010000145.1:0-8580 GCA_964591845.1 uncultured Nocardioides sp. | reverse complement strand
CTCAAGAGTGACCCATGACGCGACTCACGTGAGACACATGTCGCGACTCATCACACGGTGGAGCTGAGGGGACTCGAACCCCTGACCCCCTGCATGCCATGCAGGTGCGCTACCAGCTGCGCCACAGCCCCGCGGGTGCTCACGAGCACCGAAGGGGAATGTTAGCCAACCGCGTCACCCGACGCGAAATCCGGGGCCTGCTGCTGCCCCGGCGCGGAGTCGTTGTAGGCCCGCAGTCGCCACCGCGCCGGCGTGCCGTGGAACGCCGACACCGAGTGCTCGAGCACCACCCAGTGACCGTTGCCCAGGGTGGCGAACGCGTCGCGGGCCGAGTCCGGCAGCCCGAGCACGTGCACCAGCGACGTGCGCAGCGCCGCCCCGTGGCTGACCAGGATCCCGCACTCACCCGGGCCCAAGGCCGCCATCGCCTCCTCCATCGCCGGCACGAAGCGCTTGAGCACCTCCTCGTCGGACTCCGCGCCCGCCACCGCGCCGCCGGCGCGCAGCGCCGCGTGCTCGTCGGGGAAGCGCTCCTCGAGCTCGGCGAGGGTGAGCCCGCTGCGCAGGCCGACGGAGTACTCGCGGAAGGCGGGAGACAGCTCGACGGCGAGACCGGTCGCGGCCGACACGCGCTCGGCGGTCTCGTGGGCGCGGGCCAGGTCGGACGACCACAGCCTGACGGGGCGCAGCGTGGCCAGCACCGCCGCGGCGGCCTCGGCCTGGGCGCGGCCGACGTCGTCGAGCGACACGTCGGTGTGCCCCTGGGCCCGCCCCTCGGCGTTCCACGCCGTCTGGCCGTGACGGAGCAGCACGAGACGTCGGGCCGGGGGCCGCCCCTCAGCCACCGGCGGCGTCGGCGGCGGGTGCCGGGTGGGTGACCTCGGCCGGAAGCGGGATGAGCGGGCAGTCGCGCCAGAGCCGCTCCAACGCGTAGAACTGCCGCTCCTCCTCGTGCTGGACGTGCACGACGAGGTCGCCGTAGTCGAGCAGCACCCACCGGCCCTCGCGGTGGCCCTCCCGGCGGATCGGCTTGGCGTCGTGGTCGCGCAGCTTCTTCTCGATCTCGTCGACGATCGCCCGGACCTGTCGGTCGTTGGGCGCCGACGCGAGCAGGAACGCGTCGGTGATCGCGAGCTGGTCGCTGACGTCGAAGGCCACGATGTGCTGGGCCAGCTTGTCGGCGGCCGCCAGCGCGGCGGCGCGGACCAGGTCGGTCGCGTGGTCGGTGGCGGTCATGCCTCGAGCCTCTCGGAGGACCGGCCGGACGGTGGTCCGGGCTCCTCGTGGACGGGATACAGGTCGTGCTTGGCGATGTACTGGACCACGCCGTCGGGGACGAGGTACCACACGGGCTCGCCGCGCTGCCGCCGCTGCCGGCAGTCGGAGGAGGAGATCGCCAGCGCGGGGATCTCCACCAGCGTGACCCGGTCGCCGGGGATCTTCTCGAGCGTCTCGCTGTTCATGGTGTAGCCCGGCCGCGTACAGCCGACGAAGCGGGCCAGGTCGAACAGCTCGTCCGCGTCGCGCCAGGTGAAGATGTCGGCCAGCGCGTCGGCGCCGGTGATGAAGAAGAGCTCGGCGTCGGGCAGCTGGCGGCGCAGGTCGCGCAGCGTGTCGATCGTGTACGTCGGCCCGGCCCGGTCGATGTCGACCCGGGACACCCAGAACCTGGGGTTGGACGCGGTGGCGATGACCGTCATCAGGTAGCGGTCCTCCGCGGGCGACACCACGCGACCCGACTTCTGCCAGGGGTCGCCGGTCGGCACGAAGACGACCTCGTCGAGGTCGAACCACGACTGCACCTCGGACGCGGCCACGAGGTGGCCGTGGTGGATCGGGTCGAACGTGCCGCCCATGACCCCGACCCGGCGGACCGGTCCGGCAGGACGGGCGAGCGGAGCCTGCGTCACGCTCAGCTGTGGTCGCGTCCCGCGCCGAACATCAGCATGGCGACGAGGAGGAACAGCAGCAGGCCGAGGACCACGCCACCGACGAGATACGGACTCATGACGCACAGCCTAGCGGGCGGCCGACCGCGCACCGGACAGCCGGGGCCCGCCCGGGTCAGCGGACGTGGCCGTCGCCGGTGACGACGTACTTGGTGGAGGTCATCTCGGTCAGCCCCATCGGGCCGCGGGCGTGCAGCTTCTGGGTGCTGATGCCGATCTCGGCCCCGAAGCCGAACTCGCCGCCGTCGGTGAACCGGGTGGACGCGTTGACCAGGACGGCGGCCGAGTCGACGGCCGCGGTGAACCGGCGGGCGGCTCCGAGGTCGTCGGTGACGATCGCGTCGGAGTGCTGGCTGGAGTAGCGGCGGATGTGGTCGACGGCCGCGTCGAGCGAGTCGACCACCCGGGCCGAGAGGTCCAGGGAGAGGTACTCGGTCGCGTCGTCCTCCTCGGTGACCGGCACCACCCCGTCGTACGCCGTGAACGCGGCGTCGCCGTGGATCGTCACTCCGGCGTCCTGGAGCGCCGCGACCACCCGCGGCAGGAACCGCTCGGCCACGGCGGCGTGCACGAGCAGCGACTCGGCGGCGTTGCACACCGAGGTCCGCTGGGTCTTGGAGTTGACGACGATCGCCAGCGCCTTGTCGAGGTCCGCGGCCGCGTCGACGTAGACGTGGCAGTTGCCCACGCCTGTCTCGATCACGGGAACCGTGGACTCCTCGACGACGGAGCGGATCAGTCCCGCGCCGCCGCGCGGGATCAGCACGTCGACCAGTCCTCGGGCCCGCATCAGCACCTTGACGCTCTCGTGGGAGTCGCCCGGCACCAGCTGGACGACGTCGGCGTCGAGGCCGGCAGCGGCGACTGCGCCCCGCAGCGCGTCGACGATCGCCGCGTTGCTCGAGCGCGCACTCGACGAGCCGCGCAGGAGCACGGCGTTGCCGGACTTGAGGCAGATGCCGGCCGCGTCGGCCGTGACGTTGGGGCGGGCCTCGTAGATCATCCCGACCACGCCGAACGGCACCCGCACCTGCCGCAGCTCCAGCCCGTTGGCCAGCGTGCTGCCGCGGACGACCTCGCCGACCGGGTCGGCGAGGCCCGACACGTCGCGCAGTCCCTGCGCCATCCCCGCGAGCCGCTCGGGCGTGAGCCGCAGCCGGTCGACGATGTTGGCGGGGGTGCCTTCGGACTCGGCGCGGGCGACGTCCTCGGCGTTGGCGGCCAGGATCGCGTCGGCGCCCTGCTCCAGGGAGGCCGCCATCGCCAGGAGTGCGGCGTCCTTCTGCGCGCGGGTCGCCACGGCCAGCCCGTAGCTGGCCGTCCGGGCGCGCTCCGCCGCCTCGAGCACCGGGTGGTCAGCGGTCATGCCACCAGGGTAGTTCGGGGCGTAGGTTGGCCCGCGACGCGTCTCGCCGGAGGGCCCGCTCGATCGTTCGCGGTCGAGGGCAACCCTGCCGGCCCCGACGACGTCTACCTAGAGACCGCATCAGCAACTTCCAAGGGGGACCCTCGTGCGACGACCCATCCGCACCCTTGCCGCCGGCCTGCTGGCCGCGGCCCTGCCCGCAGCCACCGCCGCGGCGCTCATCCCGTCCGGCGGCGCCGCCGGCGCTGCCGTCAGCGGCTCGCCGGTCGTGCTCTGGGCGCCGAGCTCGGTGACCGTGTCGGCCTACGGCTCGGGCCACTACATCTACGACTCGCTGGGCGTGCGCCTCAACGCCCCCGACGCCGCGTTCGAGATCCGCTCGCACCGGCCGACGTACGACGACCTGATCAGCACCGACTGGACCAGCGGCGCCACCACGGGCACGCTCCCCGCCGGGACGCTCACCGACTTCTCGACGCTGCCGCGCTTCTACAACATCAAGGTGCGGCGGGCCGACGGCAGCATCGCCTACCGCAAGACCCCGGGTGCCTGCCTCAACGGCGAGACCGGCCGCCTCGGCCCCGAGGCGCCGCTGCGGTCGCCCTACCCGTTCGGCTGCCCCACCAACCCCTACACCGTGGGTGGCGTGATGGGCGTCCAGCAGGGCTGGTCGGTCGCCCTCTATGACTGGAACCAGTCGATCCGGCTGAAGCCCGGCGACTACACCGCCACCGCCGAGATCCAGGAGCCCTACCGGACGGCGTTCGGGATCGCCGAGGCCGATGCCGAGGTGACCTACGACCTCCACATCGTCGAGCAGGCCCAGTGCCGGGCCACCCCGGGATCCGCGCGCGGCTGCCGGCCGTCGGCCCCGACCCCGGGCGGCAAGGCGCTCATCCCGCGCGCACAGCGACCCACCGGCACCTCCGGCGGCGCCCTGGCAGGGCCCGTGATGGACCTGCGGGCACTGCCGGCGTTCGGCATCTCCATGGGCACCAACGGCAGGTCGCTGCGCTTCGGCGCCAACGTCTGGAACGCCGGCGACAGCCCGCTGGTGCTCGACGGCTTCCGCCGGTCGGGTGAGGACGTGATGGACGCCTACCAGTACTTCTTCGACGCCCAGGGCAACGAGACCGGCTACCAGCAGGTCGGCGAGCTCCACTGGCACGCCGCCAACCACAACCACTGGCACTTCGAGGACTTCGCGCAGTACGAGCTGCTCAACGCCGACATGTCGCTCGCGGTGAAGTCGAGGAAGCAGTCGTTCTGTCTCGCCGCCACCGACGCCGTCGACTACACGGTCCCGGGCGCGGACTGGCACCCCGAGAACACCGACCTCTCCACGGCGTGCGGTGGGCAGTCGGCGCTGTCGATCCGCGAGGTGCTCAGCGCGGGATCGGGCGACACCTACTACCAGTTCCGCTACGGCCAGGCGTTCAAGATCGACTCCCTGCCCAACGGGATCTACTACATCAAGGTGACCGCCAACCCGCAGGGCAACCTCGTCGAGGGGGACACGACCAACAACAGCTCGCTGCGCCAGGTGCGGATCGGCGGGCAGGGCGCCAACCGGTGGGTGCGGCCGGCCCAGGTCGGCATCATCGACGAGGGCGACCTGCTCGGCTTCCGGGCCGCCTTGCGTCAGCAGCTCGGCTGACGGGCGGGGCCGGATCCGCCCGTCGAGGCGGGTCCGGCCTCAGCCCTTGCGGGCCCTGACCTTCTCGGTGAGCGCGGGCAGCACCTGGTGGAGGTCGCCGACGACGCCGAAGTCGACCAGCTCGAAGATCGGCGCCTCGTCGTCCTTGTTGACGGCGACGATCGTCTTGGAGGTCTGCATGCCTGCGCGGTGCTGGATGGCGCCGGAGATGCCGACGGCGACGTAGAGCTGGGGGCTGACGGTCTTGCCGGTCTGGCCGACCTGGTAGGTGTGGGGCACCCAGCCCGAGTCGACCGCCGCTCGGGACGCGCCCACAGCCGCGCCGAGGGAGTCGGCGAGCTGCTCGACGGGCTCGAAGTTGCCGCCCGTGCCGCGGCCGCCGGAGACGACGATCGCGGCCTCGGTCAGCTCGGGGCGGCCGGTGGCCTGCCGGGGCTGCGAGGCGATGATCTGGGCCGTCTTCGCGGCGTCGGAGACCGTCACCGCGACGTCGGTGACCGTCGCGGTGCCTCCGGTCTCCTCCGGTGAGGCGGCATTGGGCTTGACCGTGATGATCGGTGTGCCCTGGGTGACCGACGCGGTGACGGTGTAGTTGCCCGCGAAGACCGACTGCGTCGTCACCGGTCCGCCCTCGCCCGCCTGCACGTCGACGGCGTCGGTGATCAGGCCCGAGCCGAGCTTGATGGCCAGCCGGCCGGCGATCTCCTTGCCCTCCGCCGAGGACGTGATCAGGATCGCGCCGGGCCCTTCGCCGGCACCGGCCTGCGCGGCGACCTGCTGGAGCGCCTCGGCCTTGGGCGCGACGAGATAGCCCTTGATCTGGGCGTCGTCGACGGCGTACACCGTGGCCGCGCCGTGCCTGCCCAGCGTCTCGGCCGCCGCGGCCGCCTGACCGGCCCCGCCGATGAAGACCGCCGCAGGCTCCCCGAGCCGACGGGCGATCGTCAGCAGCTCCAGCGTGGGCTTGCGGACGGCGCCGTCGACGTGGTCGACCAGCACCAGGACTTCAGACATCTCGGGCTCCTCGGGCTCGTGCGGGTGCGGGGTGGTCGCCGGGCGACCGCTCAGATGAACTTCTTGCCGGCCAGGAAGTCGGCCAGCGCCGCCGCGCCCGACCCCTCCTCGTCGGCCACGATCTCGCCGGCGGTGCGTGGCGGCCGCGCGGTGGTGTCCTCGACCGCGGACCAGGCCACCGACAGGCCCACCTGGCCGGCGTCGACGCCCAGGTCGGCCAGCGTGTAGGTCTCCACGGGCTTCTTCTTGGCGGCCATGATGCCCTTGAACGACGGGTAGCGCGCCTCACCTGTCTGGTCGGTCACCGACACCACCAGGGGCATCGTCGCGCCGACCACCTCGGTCGCGACGTCGCCGTCGCGCTTGATGCGGACCTGGTCGCCCTGGGTCTCCAGCACGGAGGCGAAGGTGACCTGAGGCAGGCCGAGCCGCTCGGCCAGCATCGCCGGCACCACGCTCATGCCGCCGTCGGTCGAGGCCATGCCGCACATCACCAGGTCCACCCCACCGTGGGCCGCGCCGGTCTTCTCCACGGCCTTGGCCAGCACGAGCGAGGTCGCCACGGCGTCCGAGCCCGCGATCGCGTCGTCGACGACGTGGACGCCCGCGTCGGCACCCATCTGCAGCGCCTTGCGGATCGCGTCGGCGGCCTTCTCCGGGCCCACGCAGAGCGCGGTCACGGTGACCTCCTCGCCCTCGCGCTTCTCCTTGACCTGCAGGGCCTGCTCCACGGCGTACTCGTCGAGCTCCGACAGCAGGCCGTCGCTGCCCACGCGGTCGACCGTGTGGTCGGCCTCGAACCTCACCTGGCCGGTGGCGTCGGGGACGTACTTCACGCAGACGACGATGTTCACGGCTCTGGGTCCAATCCTCGGGGGTCGATCCTCGGGGCCGGTCGTGGCGGCCCGATCGGTGCTCTGGTGAGGTTACCCGCCGGTATGACGGGCCCGGAACCTGAGCCGGGGTGGAGTCAGTCACAACCGCCGGGCCGCGTCAGCGACCGACGAACTCCGCCTTGCCGGGACCGTGCTCGACGAAGGAGGTCATGCCGATCGCGCGGTCCTCGGTCGCGAACAGCGCGGCGAACTGCTGCCGCTCGATCTCCAGCCCGGTCTCGAGGTCGGTCTCGAGGCCGCGGTCGATCGCCTCCTTGGCCGCCCGCAGCGCGAACGACGCCGCACCGGCGAACTGTCGGGCCCACGCCACCGCCTCGTCGTAGACCCGGTCGGCGGGCACCACGCGGTCCACCAGCCCGATCGCGAGGGCCTCGTCGGCCTTGACGAAGCGCCCAGTGAAGATGAGCTCCTTGGCCCGGCTCGGGCCCACCAGCCTGGTCAGCCGCTGGGTCCCGCCGGCGCCCGGGATGATGCCGAGCAGGATCTCGGGCTGGCCCAGCACCGCGTCCTCGGCCGCGAACCGTACGTCGGCGCACAGGGCCAGCTCGCAGCCGCCCCCGAGCGCGTAGCCGGTCACGGCGGCCACGACGGGCTTGGGGATCCGGGCGACCGCCGTGAACGCGGCCTGCAGCGGACCGGAGTGCGTCACCATGTCGGTGTAGGACATGGCCGCCATCTCCTTGATGTCGGCGCCGGCCGCGAACACGCGCTCCCCGCCGTAGACCACGACCGCCTTGACGTCGTCGCGATCGGCGGCCTCCCGGGCGGCGGCCCTGATCTCCTCCTGCATGGCCGCGTCGAGGGCGTTCATCTTGGGGCGGTCCAGCCGGAGTGTCCCGACCCCGTCGTTGACCTCGAGACGCACGAACTCACCCACGGACGGCCTCCTCACGGCGTACGGACCTGACCCGGGGAGCCTAGATGAGACCCGCGCGCCCGCGGATCCGGGCGTCGGCCAGAATGGTGCGAATGAGCCCGAACACCTGGAGCTGGAGCAGCCGCGAGGAGACCGCCCCCGTGTGGCCGGGCTTCCACCAGACGCTCGGCGCCACCTGGGCCCCGGACGCGACGAACTTCGCGGTGTGGTCGCCGGAGGCGACCAGCATGTGGGTGTGCCTGTTCGACGACGAGGGCACCGAGACCCGCTACCAGCTCACCGAGCACACGCTCGGCGTGTGGCACGGCAAGATCCCCGGCGTGGCGGTCGGGCAGCTCTACGGGCTGCGCGCCGACGGCCCCTGGGACCCGGCCCACGGACGCCGGCTCAACCCCCACAAGCTGCTGCTGGACCCCTACGCCCGCGCCATCACGGGATCGGTCCGCCACGGCCCCGAGGTGCTGCCCTACGTCGTCGGCTCCCCCGAGCGGATCAGCACGCTCGACTCCGCACCGTGCATGCCGCGCTGCGTGGTGACCCACGACGAGTTCGACTGGAGCGGTGACCGGCACCTGCGCACGCGGTGGCGCGACACCGTCATCTACGAGCTGCACGTCAAGGGCTACACCGCGCTCCACAACGAGATCCCCGAGCATCTCCGAGGCACCTACGCCGGCCTCGGCACGCACACGGTGATCGACTACCTCAAGGACCTCGGGGTCTCGGCGGTCGAGCTGCTGCCCGTCCAGCAGTTCCTCACCGAGCCCGGCGTGGCCGAGCGCGGCCACGAGAACTACTGGGGCTACAACTCCATCGGCTTC
>CAZQCA010000144.1:0-8709 GCA_964591845.1 uncultured Nocardioides sp. | reverse complement strand
GGTCGGCCTCGGGGTCGAGCAGCGCCATCAGCTCCTCGCGGAGCACCGCCCGGGGCTCGGGCGAGGCGCCTCCCTCGACCCGGAGGCGGGTGCGGAGGTTGCCGACGACCTGCTGGGTCGGCGCGACACCGAGGTCGGCGGTGAGGAGGGTGTCCTCGATGGACTCCCAGGTGTCCTCGTCGAGACGGTCACGGGAGAGCAGTCCGAGCAGGCCACGGCCGAGGGCCCCCTGGGATCCCGCGAGCCGCTGGCGCAGCCGCACCAGCCGGGAGGCCGTGCTCTCGGGTCGCTCGAGGGCCGGCGCGGGTGCGGTCGTCGCGACCGACGTCTCCTCGGCACCCGTCGCGACCTCGGTGTCCACCGGCGGCGCGAGCACGTCGGAGCCGGCCGACGGCGGCGGCGTACGACGGCCGCGCGTCAGCAGGCCGGCGATCGCGACCACACCGACGACGGCGATCGCGAGGACGAGGTAGAGCCAGTCACCCATGGCCGCTATCCAACCATTCGCCGCCGCGCGGTCAGTCGACACCGCCCCACCGCGACCCCGCTGTCACGCAGGGGAATCCTCGGCGGCGTGGACGCAGCCCTGCCGGAAGAAGTCGGCGACGGCACCCGGGCCCCCGAGGTCGGCCAGCGGTTGCGCCGCACCGAAGGAGACGTTCCAGAACGGGCCCTGCCGGGCCTGCCACGGGCCGACATAGGCGTACGGCGTCGACAGGTGCTCGTCACCGGGCACGACCCCGAAGTTGACCTCACGTTGCGTGAGGGCCAGGTCGAAGTGCTCCGGCCAGAGCACGCGCTCGTCCTCGGGCGCGAAGTCGGCCAGCGCGGCCGATCCGGTCGCATAGGTGTCGAACACCGTCCGTGCGAGGCCGGGATCCACGCGCAGCTCCGCCTCGACGCCGAGACCCGACCCGTCGCGATAGACGTGGGTGAGGGTCCGGGGGACGATCCCGGCGAGCCGCGCGAGGCCGGCGATGGTGCCGACGAGCGGGAGGACCCCGGCGGAGGTCTCGAGTCCCGCCGCGGTGACGCGGGGGAACTCGTCCGCCCACGGCCGGATCGCGCCGTCGGCGAAGCGCAGCCGCACGGTGTCGATCGCCAGCTTCTGGGGCCCGGCGATGAGGAGCTCCGCGACGGCGTGGATCGACTGCCTCGTGGCCGCGAGGCCGTCCATCTGTGCCCCTGGGCTGGTCCTGGTCATCTGCGCATCGCCTCCGTTGCCTCCCGTCGTGTCGCCCGGCGTACGACTCGTGCTCCCTCCGTCCTCGAAGGGTCCCGCCGCGTTACATCAGTGGCGAGAACCAGAGCCGTGTAACGCCCGGCCGGTCCGCGGTGACCACACAGGAGCGAGGCACCCGACCGGCTCGCAGCGGGCAGCCGGCGAGCCGTCACGAGCAGGAGGTCCGATGAGCACCAGCTGGCACCGCGTGGACGACGGCGACCTGCCCGGCGAGGGTCGGGTGACGACGGTGGCAGTCGGCGGCCGCACCGTGGCGATGTCCCGCTGCGGCGGGGCCCTGGGCGCCCTGGACAACCACTGTCCCCATCAGGGCGGGCCGCTCGGCGAGGGCTCGATCGAGCAGGGGCTGCTGCGCTGCCCGTGGCACGGCTACGACTACGACCCGCTGACGGGCACCCCTCCCCCGGGCTTCTCCGATGCGCCGCCCGCCTACCCCGTCAGCGAGCGCGACGACGGCGTCTACGTCGAGCTGCCCGATCCCGCGTCACCGCCGCGGACCGTCGCCGATGTGCTGGTCGAGACCCTCGTGGCTCATGGAGTGACTCACGTCTTCGGCATGGTCGGCCACTCCAACCTCGGCTTCGCCGAGGCGATGCGCCGTGCCGAGGAGCGGGGCGAGCTGACCTTCGTCGGGATCCGCCACGAGGGGGCCGCGGCGTTCGCCGCGTCGGCGTACGGGAAGCTGACCGGGCGGCCGGCCGCCTGCTTCGCCATCGCGGGTCCCGGGTCGACCAACCTGCTCACCGGCCTGTACGACGCCAAGCTCGACCGCGCACCCGTGGTCGCGCTCTCCGGGCAGGTGCCCTCTTCGGCGATAGGCCGGGGCGCCTTCCAGGACCTCGACCTGTCTGCCGTCTTCTCCGACGTCGCCGTGTCGTCGACGACCGTTTCGGCCGGCAGCGACCACGCCGAGGTGGCCGCCCTGGCGGTCAAGCACGCCGTGGACGGGCGCGGGGTGGCCCATCTGGTGCTGCCCGACGAGGTGCAGGTGCAGCCTTCCGACCAGACCGCGCGCACCCCTGCCGGCCGTCAGCCGCGCCGCGACACCCTCCCCGTCGCCCACGCCGTCGACGCCGCGGCCGACACGGTCGCCGCCGCCCGACGCCCCGTGCTGATCGTCGGTCACGGGGCGCGTGCTGCCGCCCCCCAGGTCAGGGAGCTGGCCGAGCTGCTCGGGGCGCCAGTGCTCACGACGTTCAAGGCCAAGGGTCTGGTCCCCGACCGGCATCCGCTCGGCGCGGGCGTCCTGGGGCGCAGCGGGACGCCCGTGGCCAGCTGGCTGATGAACGAGTCGGACCTGCTCGTCGTCGTCGGAGCGTCGTTCGCGCACCACACGGGCATCGCCCCCTACAAGCCGATCCTCCAGATCGACGACGACCCGGCGGCCATCGGCCGGTTCGACCCCGTGGCAGAGCATCTACTCGGCGAGGCCGGCGTCGTCCTCTCCGCGCTGACCGAGCGCCTCACCGGTCGAGCGCTGACGGCGGAGGACCAGCGCGGGGACGTCGCCGACAGGTGGGGGATCTGGCAGGCGGAGAAGCAGCGACGGGCGGCGGACGATCGTGGCCGCGGGCTGTCGGCGGCGGCGGTGTTCGCCGAGCTCTCGGAGCAGCTGCCGGAGGACGCCGTTGTCACCGTCGACGTCGGCAACCACGCCTACTCGCTCGGCCGCTACCTGGAGTCGAAGGGCCAGCCGGTCCTGATGTCGGGCTACCTCGGGTCCATCGGGTTCGGCTACCCGGCCGCGCTCGGGGCGCACGCCGCCGCGCCGGACCGCCCGATCGTGGCCGTCACGGGGGACGGTGGGTTCGGCCAGTACGCCGCGGAGCTGACCACGGCCGTGAAGTACGGCATCCCCGTCAAGCACCTGCTCCTCGACAACCACTCGCTCGGCAAGATCAGCAAGGAGCAGCTCGCCGCCGACTACCCGGTATGGCACACCGAGCTCCGCAACCCCGACTGGGCGGAGTACGCGCGCTTGTGCGGCGCCACCGGGATACGTGTCACGCGGGCCGGCGAGCTCGCCGACGCGATGCGGCGGTTCTTCACCGCGGACGGTCCCGTCCTGCTCTGTGTCGAGCAGGATCCCGGGCTGATCTAGGGGGACGACGATGCCGGATCCGCATGGCGCCCGGGCCCCGAGGCCGGCCCCTATGCTGACGGGATGGCCGCCCTCCGCACGGACGCGGAGCTCGTCGCCGGGCTGCATGGGGGCGACGAGGGGGTCTTCGCCGACCTTCTCGACAGCTGGTCCCGGTCGATGCTGCGGGTCGCCCGGGAGTACGTCTCGACCGACGCCTCCGCCGAGGAGGTCGTCCAGGACACCTGGGTGGCTGTCATCACGGGGATCGACCGCTTCGAGCAGAGGTCCTCGCTGCGCACCTGGGTCTTCCGGATCCTCGTGAACATCGCCAAGAAGCGCGGCGTCCGTGAGCACCGCACGATCCCGGTGCCGGCGGTCGCCGGGGAGGACGAGGGCCCGACGGTGGACGGCGCCTGGTTCCAGGGTCCGGAAGCCGACTACCCGGGGCACTGGCGGTCGTTCCCGGCACGGTGGGCGCAGACCGCGGAGCAGGGGGCGTTGTCCGAGGAGCTCCGCGAGACAGTCCGCGCCGCGGTCGACCTGCTGCCTCCCCGCCAGCGGACCGTGATCACGCTGCGCGACGTGCTGGACCACAGCTCCGACGAGGTGTGCGCCATGCTCGACATCTCCGCCGGCAACCAGCGCGTGCTGCTGCACCGCGCTCGCGCCGTCGTGAGAGCGGAGCTCGCCGGCTACCTCGCCGACGAGGCCCCCGGAGGTGGTCTCCCATGAGGGACCTCGACTGCCGGGAGCTCGTCGAGCTGGTCACCGCCTACCTCGACGGCTCCCTCGACGACGACCTCCGAGGCCGCTTCGCCGCACATCTCGACGTCTGCCCCGGGTGTCGCGAGTACGTCGATCAGTTCCGCGTCACGATCGCCGAGCTCGGGAACCTGTCGGTCGCGGACCTCGCGCCCGAGACCAGACGCGCTCTCCTCGAGGCCTTCCGCACCTTGCCGCGCGGCTGAGGTCCGCAGCCGTCACCCACCCGCGTTCCGCGTAACGCCGACGTCGTCCCACGACACTGACAGGCATCCCAGAGATGTGCGCGGAGGTCCCGATGCCCGAGGTCGAGTTCGTGAACCTGCTGGCGGTCGTCGCGATCGCGCTGCTCGCCCCCCTGCTGCTGGGGCTGTCCCGGACGACGGCCTTCCCCTCCGTCGTGGTCGAGATCGTGGCGGGCGTCGTGGTCGGGCCATCCGGCCTCGGCTGGGTGACGGCCGATCTCCCCGTGCAGGTGCTTGCCCTGCTGGGGCTGGCGTTCCTGCTCTTCCTCGCAGGGCTGGAGATCGAGCTGCCGCTGCTCAGGGGAGGTGTGCTCCGGGTGGCTCTGCTCGGCTACGCCGTGACCCTGGCCCTCGGCACAGGGGTGGGCTTCGGGCTCAGCGCGGTCGGCTGGGTCAGCAGCCCGGTGCTGGTGGCGGTTGCCCTGTCGGCGACCTCGTTGGGGCTGGTGGTCCCGGTCCTGCGCGACGCGGGGCGTGCCTCCTCCGGTTTCGGGCAGACCGTCATCGCGTGCAGCTCGGTCGCGGACCTGGCGGCCATCGTCCTGCTCTCACTCTTCTTCTCGACCTCCGGTGGCACCCTCGGCGACCGGGCCCTCCTCCTGGGCGGGTTCGCGGTCCTGGTCGGCGCGGTGGCCGCGTCGCTGCTCCTCGCGGGACGGTCCATGCAGCTGGGGACGACGCTGGAACGGCTGCAGGACACGACGGCCGAGATCCGGGTGCGGGCCGCGGTCGTGCTCCTGATCGCGTTCGTCGCAGCTGCCGAGAAGGTCGGCATCGAGTCCATCCTGGGAGCATTCCTCGCAGGCACGGTGGTCGGCTTCGTGGACCGCGACCGGGCAAGCCATCGACACTTCCGCGTGAAGCTGCAAGCCGTCGGCTACGGGTTCCTGGTGCCGGTCTTCTTCGTCTCCAGCGGTCTCGGACTCGACGTGAGGGCGCTGGCGTCCAGCCCCAGCGGACTGTTGATGGTCCCGGTGCTCCTCGCTGCGCTCCTGGTGGTCCGTGGAGTCCCGGCGCTGCTGCTGCGCCGCGAGCACGGCCTGCGCACCAGTCTGGCCGCGGGGCTGCTGCAGGCCACGTCGCTGCCGTTCCTGGTCGCCGCTGCCCAGATCGGCGTCGTGACGGGCCGCATCGGAGACGTCACCGCGACTGCCCTGGTGGCAGCGGGGCTGGTGTCGGTCGTGCTCTTCCCGCTCGCGGCGCTGTCGCTGCTGGGACGCGACGAGACGCCCGCCGAGCAGCCGGTGCCGGAGCGCTCACCCGCTCAGCGGTGAAGGAGCTCCTGCTCGTCCTCGTCGAGGTCGGGCAGGGCACGACGGGCCTTGCCCATCGCCTCGCCGAGCCACGGCGCACCGGGGACGTCCTGGCCGCGGTGGGGGAAGGCGACGTAGGCCACCACGGCACCCGCCATGGCCAGCACCACCAGCATCGCGATGAGGATCATCAGCACGGGAACACTCCAGTGTCGGGGTCGTCGTCTCGACTCCATGGTGCCAAAGCCGGGCGGCAAACCCAGAATCGGCGGAGGTGACGTGGGTCGGGTTGCGCCGGCCGGGCTCGACCCGAGGGGACGAGTGGTCCATCCGGGCGCCGCGGACCTACTGGTGCGTACGACGCACAGAGCGGGCGCTCTGCGGACCTACTGGTGTGTACGACGCATATGCCGGGCGTACGCACCAGTAGGTGACCCGGAAGCCGCCGTACGCACCAGTAGATGCCCCGGGCGGCGCCGTACGCACCAGTAGGTGCCCACCGCGCCGTCGGAAGAACCAGCAGCCGAGAGACGGGCCCGGCTCCTCGGCGCCTCAGCGCACCAGCGGCTCGACCGCGGCCCGGATCACGTCGGGCACGGGGACCACGGGACGGTCGGCCCGGGTGTTGTCGACGTAGACGTGCACGAAGCGTCCCTCGGCGGCGGCCCGGTCGCCCTCCCCCTGGAAGAGCCCGATCCGGTAGGTGATCGACGACGTGCCGAGCCGCTCGACCACCAGGCCGGTGTCGATCGGGGCGGGGAAGCCCAGCTCGCGGTAGTAGCGGCACGACGTCTCGGCGACGATCCCGATCGACGGCAGCGCCCGGACGTCCAGCCCCGTCGCCTCATAGAGGTGCGCGTTGACCGCCGTGTCGAAGAGCTCGTAGTAGGTGGCGTTGTTGAGGTGACCGTAGGCGTCGTCGTCGCGCCAGCGGGTCGTGACCTGCCGCCAGGCGACGTAGTCGGACCTCGTGGGAGGCAGGGGCCGCTCCGGCCGCACGGTCACGCCGACTCACGCAGCCGCTGCGAGATCACCGCCGACACGCCGTCACCGCGCATCGACACGCCGTAGAGGGCGTCGCCGACCTCCATGGTGCGCTTCTGATGGGTGATGACCAGGAGCTGGGAGTTCTCCCGGAGCTCCTCGTAGATCTCGAGCAGACGCCCCAGGTTGGTGTCGTCGAGGGCCGCCTCGACCTCGTCGAGGATGTAGAACGGCGACGGCCGAGCCTTGAAGAGCGCGACCAGGAACGCCACCGCGACCAGCGACCGCTCGCCGCCCGACAGCAGCGACAGGCGCTTGACCTTCTTGCCGGGGGGTCGGGCCTCGACCTCGACGCCGGTGCCGAGCATGTCGGAGGGGTCGGTGAGGACGAGTCGCCCCTCACCTCCCGGGAAGAGTCGCGCGAAGGTCGACTCGAAGGCGCGCTCCACGTCGGCGTAGGCCTCGGTGAACACCTGCTCGACCCGGGCATCGACCTCCCGCACGATGTCGAGCAGGTCGCGGCGGGTGCGCTTGAGGTCCTCCATCTGCTCGGTGAGGAACTTGTGCCGCTCCTCCATGGCGCTGAACTCCTCGAGCGCCAGCGGGTTGACGCGGCCCAGCATCGCCAAGGACCGCTCCGCCGACCGCAGCCGCTTCTGCTGCTCCTCGCGCACGAACGGCGCCGGCTCGGGCGTCTCGGCGCCCTCCTCGACCTCGCCGGTGAACGGCACCAGGGTGTCGGGACCGTAGTCGCCCAGCAGGCCCTGCGCGTCGAGGCCCAGCTCCTCGAGCGCCCGCTCCTCCAGCTGCTCGATGCGCATGCGCTGCTGGGTGCGGGCCATCTCGTCACGATGCACGGAGTTGACCAGCTCGTCGTGCTCCCGCCCCAGGTCGCGCAGCCGGGCGCGCACGTCGACCAGCTCCTGCTCCCTGCCCTGACGGGAGCGCTCGACCTCGCGGCGGGCCTCGTCGGCCAGGTCGACGGACCCCTCCAGCCGACGCAGTACGACGGCCACGGCGGCGCCGACCGCCTCGGCGGCGCGGCCCTCGCGGATCAGGCGCTCGCGTCGCTCGGCGGCGCGGGCGCGCGTCTCGCGCTCGGTCTGGGCGGCCCGCACCAGGCTGTCGGCCCGGCCGTGCAGGGCGCGGGCGCGCTCCTCGGCGGTGCGCAGCGCGAGCCGCGCGTCCATCTCGGTCTGACGGGCAGCTCGCGCCGCCTCGGCCAGCCGCTCGCGCTCGGTGGTGTCGGGCTCCTCGTCGGGAGCCTCCTCGGCGCTGACCAGGCGCGACTCGAGGTCGGCGAGGCCGGCGAGGTCGCGGGTGCGCGCCTCGTCGGCCTCGGCGATGGCCCGCGCCAGGCGCTCGGCCTCGCCGCGACCGGCGCGCGTCTGCGAGCCGTAGTGGCCCAGCTCCTCGGCCACCGCGGCCAGCGTGGCGTCGGACTCGTGCAGCTTGGCGAGCGCGACGTCGACCCGCTTCTGCGCCTCCAGCCTCTCCGCCTCCAGCCGCGACATCTCGAAGCCCAGCCGCTCGGAGGCGGCGACCGCCTCGGACAGGCGCTCGGCCGCCTCGTCGACCGCGGCCTGGATCTCGATCAGGCTGGGCTGGCTGGACGAGCCACCCGACACGAAGTGCGCACCGAACACGTCCCCCTCGCGGGTGACCGCGGTGACGTCGGGCAGGTCGCGCACCAGGGCCCGGGCGCGATCGAGACCGTCCACCACGGCCACCTTGAACAGCAGCCGCGCCAGCGCGCCGCGCAGCTCGGCGGGCGCCTCGACGACGTCGACGGCGTAGCACGCGTCACCCGGCAGCCCCGGCCACACGGAGTCGTCGGTCGGGGCGCCGCCGAGCAACAGGCCCGCGCGTCCGAGGTCCTCCTCCTTGAGGTGGGCGACGGCGTCGACGGCGGCGTCGGCGTCGCGGACCGCCACCGCGTCGGCCGCGGAACCGAGGGCGGCCGCCACGGCGCCCTCGTAGCCGGAGCGCACCGACAGCAGGGCGGCGACCGAGCCCAGCAGGCCCGAGACGCCGTCGGTGGCGGCGAGCAGGGCCCCCGCGCCGTCCTTGCGCGCCAGGCCCAGCTCCAAGGCCTCCTTGCGAGCGGCCAGCGAGGCGCGGTCGCGGTCGGCCTGGAGC
>CAZQCA010000143.1:0-8826 GCA_964591845.1 uncultured Nocardioides sp. | reverse complement strand
CGGTTGATGGCGCTCTGGCTGGTGGCGAGGAGCTCGGCGAGCTGGGCCTGGGTGAGGCCGCGGTGCTTGCGGGCGTCGCGGATCAGGTTGCCGATCCGGTCCTTGTAGTCCTCCGTCATGTCACTCACGGTATCTCAGATATGAGATAGGATCCAGACCGCGGCGTCGTGGCGTGGCGCACGCGGGCGGTCAGCGACCGAAGTCCTGCACCCAGTACGGCGTACCGTCGGCCGAGCGGGCCAGCCCCAGTCCGATCTTGCGGAACTTGCGGTTGAGGATGTTCTGGCGATGGCCCTCGGAGTGCATCCAGGCGTTCATCACGGCCTTGGGGGTCGGGTAGCCGTAGGCGATGTTCTCGCCGACCATCGTGAGACCGGGGCAGGTGCGGAAGACCTTGCTGAGGTCCTGGTGGTACATCCGCTCGACCTTGGCCATGTGCCGCGCCCACGGCTGGGCGACCTTCTTCGTCAGGCAGGTCGTCGCGCGCAGCGGCTTGCGTCCGTGGGCGGTGCGGACCTTGTTGACCCGGGCCAGCAGCTTCTGCAGCGCGGGCTTGAGCGCGACCGGCTTCGCGGTGGCCACGGCGTGCCGCGCCGCCGGCGCCGGTGGGGCGGCAGCGGTGGCGCCGACTGCGGGAGCGAGCGGGGAGAGGAGCAGCGCGACGGCCAGCGTCAGCGCGGCACCGGTGCGGAGGTCCGAGAGCATGCGCTCCAGGGTAGGGGGCGGTCGGTCGGGCCGGAGGAGAACACCGGACAGGGGCCTCGCCGTGCCCTTCGCTCGCGGTATGTCGGTGTACTATCGCGATATATCGTTGATGTATCGGAGGATCTGATGAAGGACAACCATCGCGGATTCGGCGAGGGACGCCCCCCGTGGGACGAGGTCGGCAGCGGCGGCCACCCGTGGAGGCACCACCCTCGCGGCGGGCGGGACCAGGGCTGGGGCACCGCCTGGGGCACCGGCTGGGGGCCCGGGGGAGGGCGCCGCGGTGAGCGCGGCGGTCCGCCTCCGTGGGTCGCCGGGCTGTTCGGGCTGGCGCAGGGCCTGCAGACCCGCACCCCGAAGGTCCGGCGAGGCGACGTGCGCGCCGCGATCCTGGACGTGCTCGCCGAGGGTCCGCGCAACGGCTACCAGGTGATCCAGGAGATCGGCGAGCGCACCGGGGGAGCCTGGCGGCCCAGCCCGGGGTCGGTCTACCCGACGATCGCCCAGCTCGAGGACGAGGGTCTGGTGGAGGCCGACGCCGCCGAGGGCCGCCGCACCCTGAGGCTGACGGACTCCGGTCGGAGCTACGTCGGCGAGAACGCCGAGGAGCTGGCCGGGGTGTGGCAGGCCTTCGAGTCCGGCGAGCCCGAGCCCGAGGAGGGCTATGCCGCCCTCAAGCCCGAGATCGCCGGCGTCATGAACGCCGCCTGGCAGATCATCAGCACCGGCACCGACCAGCAGCGTCGCGACGCCGTCCAGGTGCTGGTCGAGACCCGGCGCCGCCTCTACGGCCTGCTGGCCGACGGCGACGTCGCCGCCGACGACGATGAGGAGTGAGGAGCGACCATGCCCGAGCGTGACACCGACCGGCTGCGCCTGAGTGATGCCGAGCGAGACGAGGCCGCCCGCCTGCTGGGGGAGCACTACGCCGCGGGGAGGCTGACGGCGCAGGAGCACGACGAGCGCACCGAGGCGGCCTACGCCGCCCGCACCCGCGCCGACCTGCCGCCCCTGTTCGTGGACCTCCCGGGGGCAGCCCCCTGGTCGCAGCCGCTCCCGGACGCAGCGCGGGTTGCCTCGAACTCCTCGGCCTCCGGTGGACGGCAGGCGTGGCGCGGGGCCCGGCCACGTCGCGGCATGCCCGTGCCGCTGGGGCTGCTGGTGGCCGTCGCGGTCGCCGTGTTCGTCGTGACCCACCTGCCGTTCCTGCTGCTCGCGCTGGTCGTCTGGTGGCTGGTGGCAGCCTCGGTGGTGAGCAGGCGCAGCGGCCGGCCTCACGCCTGGGCCTGTCACGGGCCCGCAGCGGCCCGCCTCCGCTGACCAGCCACCCGCCTGGCACCGTGGAGTCATGCAACCGGCCCCCGAGCGCCTACTCCCGTCGGACGTCAGCGTCCCGGTGCCACCCGATCACGCCGCCTTCAGGTTCGAGGTGCTCGGTCCGGAGCACAACGAGAGCGACCTCGACGCCTGGTCCGGGTCGATCGCCCACATCCACGACACGCCAGGGTTCCCCCGCGACGGATGGCCCCAGAGGGTCTACACGCTCGAGGAGAACCTCGCCGACCTGGTGAACCATCGGGAGCACCACGAGGCCCGCCTCGACTTCGCCTGGACCGTGCTCGACCCGCTCGAGCCCGGCCGGGTGATCGGGTGCGTCTATCTCAAGCCCGACCCGAGCGGCGCGGCCGACGCCGAGGCCCGGTCGTGGGTCCGCGCCGACCACGCCCATCTCGACGGTCCGTTGCGCGCACACCTGCGGCCGTGGTTCGAGGCCGCCTGGCCCCTCCGGATCCGCTATCCCTGAGGGACGAGCGGCGGCGCGGACGCGTCAGCGACAGGCCGCCGCCATCCGCTTGATCCGCGCCTGCACGCCTGCGTCCTCGGCGCCGAACCTCGGGTCGGTGAGCTGGCGGACGGTGTAGGCCTTCGTCGCACGGTCGGCGACGCAGGCCGCCACCCGCTCGGGCGCCCCGCCACGCAGCATGGCCAGGGAGAGGTAGGTCCGGGTCAGGGCGAGGCCCACGGCGTCCGCCGACGCGTCGGCTCCCACCGTGGCGCCCGCCCCGGGGTCGCAGGAGCGGAACTTGACGAACCGGCCCGACCCCTTCACGCCGGCCTTGGCATCGGGCGCAGCGTCCACCCACCGTTGGAGCGCGGACTCCATCACGCGGCTGTCGGTGCGGGTCCGGCCGGCGTACTGGGCCTTGAGGCAGGTCGTGCCGCCCTCGTCATAGGCGACGAACGCGTCTCCGCCCCACCCGTCCGCGGCGGAGAGTGCCTCGCGCACGGGGAGGCGCTCGGCCAGCATGAGGTACCAGGTCAGCGCGCCCAGCTCGCCGGAGTCGACCTTGTCGGAGCCCTCGGGGCGCTGGGGGGGCTTCAGCTCGGCCGCCTGCGTCGACCGGGCGAGTTCCTGCAACGGGCGCAGCAGCGCGATGTCGTGGGTCGGGGGAGTGCGCAGCAGGTCGTCGACGGCGTCGTTGCCGTCCTCCTCGGCCGCGGCCTGCACCAGCGCGGTGCCGAGGGTGTAGGGCGCGCCCATCATGGTCACCAGCACGGTGGGCACCTCGTCGAGGCGATCGCCCGCGCGGTCCCCCTCCTGCCGGCGTCCGCGGTCGAGCCGGGCGCGCTGCTTCGCGGACAGAGACTCCCGGTAGAGCTCGGCGACACGCTCGGCGTCACCCTCGACGACGGCCCGGAACATCGACTCGGCCGCTGCGGTGCTCTCGTCCTTCTGCAGCTCCTCGAACCGGTCCCCGACGCGGAAGTTCTGGTCCTGGAGCACATGGGTGAGCTCGTGGACGAGCGTCTGGCGCACCTCGGGACGGATCTTGGTGCCGCGCACGGTGATCGTCTCGTCGACGAACGAGTAGTAGGCGAGGGTCCCGCCACCGGAGGCGTCGTTGGTCGCGTCGAGCAGGTCCACGTCGCCGGTGAGCAGGCCCATGGCGCGCAGCATCCCCGTGGTCTGCTCGATCTCCTTGCGCTCGTCGTCGGTGAGCTCGGCGTCGTCGGTGGTGACGGTCTGCTCGAACTCCTTCTCGGACAGGAAGTTCACCTGGACCGGGTGCTGGAAGTGCAGCCCGCGCTCGCGCTCCACGACCTTGACGAACGGGATCACCCGTCGGTCCCAGGTGTCGGGGTAGGTCGGGCCGGCGTCGCCGCCGGCCAGCATCGGCTTGACGAAGAAGAACATCGTGGCCGCGACCAGCGCCAGCACCACCCCTCCGACGGCGAGCAGCACCCACATCGGGATGTCGTCCTCGGACCTGTGCCCGGGCGGCGGGGCCAGGCCGGCCAGGGGGAGGCCGACCGGCTCCGGGACGGTGCCGACCGCCGTTCCGGCGTACGACGGACCGGCGTACGATGGGCCGCCGTCCGGCGCGGGACCGGACGGCGGCAGGACGGGTGGCTCCCCCCAGGTGCTCATGGCGTCAAGGTAAAGGCGGCCACCGGTCCGTGGTGGCGGAACGGGCGAACTGTTGCCGGTTCGTTCGGGTGGTGCCGGCTGGCCCGATCAGGTCATCTCTGTGGGATTCCCGTCACATCGTGTGGGATCCGGCGTCTACTGGGCACGTCCCGAGAGGCAACCGACCGGAGGGCTGGCGCGTCGTATCAGACACAGCCCCCGGCGGTCCTCTAGGAGAAGGAAGGAGTGGTCACGATGTGCGACTCGCATCTCAACGGCGGCATCCTGACGTGCCAGCGCCCGTCCGGCCACACCGGCGGGCACGTCTACCACTGCGACCACGGCTCGTGGGTCGCCGACCGGCACGACCGCGACTGATCGAGGCCGCGGGCACGGCTGCCCAGGGGCCGTGACGCCGTAGGCTCCGAGCATGGAGCTGGCGTTCGAAGCCGTCGTCTGGCACTGGCGCGGCCCCTCGCCCTACCACTTCGTCTCGGTCCCGCCCGGCGACGCCGACCAGCTGCGGGACGTGGCCGCGGGTGTCACCTACGGGTGGGGAATGATCCCGGTCACGGCGAGGGTGGGCGACACGACCTGGACGACCTCCCTGTTCCCCAAGGACGGCACCTATGCCGTGCCCCTGCGCGACGTCGTACGCCGTGACGAGCTGATCGAGGTCGGCGAGGAGATCTCCATCCGGCTGACGGTGGACCTGGGGTGAGGGCGGCGGTGCGGGCGGTGCTCGCCGTCGTGCTCGCGAGCGGACTGGGGGCGACCACCACGGCCCCCGCGGTCGCAGACCCGGCCCGCCCCGTCCCCAACGTGCGACGGACGCCGCTCCCGCAGCGCCTCCTCACCGGGGGCGATCCGGTGACGGTCGGCACGCTGACCCTGCGGCCCTGCCGGGTGATGGCGCGCGCGCTGTGCGGCCACCTCGACCGCCGCTGGGAGCCGCGCGACCCGTCGGCGGGCACGATCCGGGTGGGGTTCGCCCTCGTGCCCGCTCGCGACCCGAGCCGGCCCGCCCTGGGCACCCTGGTCCCGCACGAGGGCGGTCCCGGCTACTCCACCACCGGGACCGGTCCGTGGTACGCCGCCATGTACGGCTCGCTGCTCGACCGGCGCAACCTGCTGCTGGTCGACCAGCGCGGGACCGGCCTGTCGCAGCCGATCGACTGCCCGGCGCTGCAGGACCTCCGGATCGCCTACGCGGTCGCCGCCGGACGCTGCGGCCGCGGACTGGGGGAGCGCAGCGACGACTACACGACGGCCCGCTCGGCCGACGACCTCGCCGCCGTGCTCCGCCGCCTCGAGCTCGGCCGGGTCGACGTCTACGGCGACTCCTACGGCACGTTCTTCGCCCAGGTCTTCGCCGGCCGGCACCCGACGATGCTGCGGAGCCTGGTCCTCGACGGCGCCTACCCGGCGTTCGGCGAGAACGGCTGGTACGCCACGCAGGGGCCCGCGATGCGGTCGTCGTTCCAGAAGGCCTGCCGGCGCTCGCAGGCGTGCCGGGCGGGTGGTCGGGGCTTCCTACCGTCGCTGAAGCGGGTGCTGCGGGAGGTGCGACGGCAGCCGTGGCGCGGGACGTCGTACGACGGCGACGGACGCCGGATGCGGGTGCGGGTGACCCCCGAGACGCTGACCAGCGTCGCGTTCGGTGCGACGTACACGCCCGCGGTCTATCGCGAGCTCACCGCGGCGCTGCGCTCCGCGCTCGGGGGCGACCGGGCGCCGCTGCTGCGGCTGGTGGCCCAGGCCGAGGGCGGCGGCACCGACGCCGGGCCGATCCGCGACTACAGCGAGGGCCTGGACGCCGCCGTCGCCTGTCACGACTACCCACAGCTCTACGACATGACCGCGCCGCCGCAGCGACGGTTGCGGCAGTACGACCGCGCTCTGGACCGTCGCCGCCGCCTGCACCCCCTGACCTACGGCCCGTTCACGGTGCGCGAGTACGCCCGCTCCAGCTGGCAGGCCCTGGACTGGTGCACCCGCTGGCCCTCGGCGCCTCCGGAGAACCCGGCCCGGCCGCCCCGGCCGCCGGGTGGCAGCTACCCGCGGGTGCCCACGCTGGTCCTCAGCGGCGAGCTGGACTCGATCACGACCCCCGCCGAAGGCGCGATGGTCGCGCGCCAGCTCCCGCGGGCGCGGCAGGTCGTCGTGGCCAACAGCTTCCACGTCACCGCGCTCGCCGACACCGACGGCTGCGCGGCAGGGCTGGTGCGCCGCTTCACCCGCAGCCCGGGCCGCTGGCCGGC
The DNA here is from genome assembly GCA_964591845.1 of uncultured Nocardioides sp. Lineage (GTDB taxonomy): Bacteria > Actinomycetota > Actinomycetes > Propionibacteriales > Nocardioidaceae > Nocardioides. The sequence continues at coordinate 2,451 of CAZQCA010000143.1, read as the reverse complement.
CGACCGGTGCGCCTCGGCGGTCCCCCCGCTGCGGTCGCCCGCCCGCTTCCCGCGCACGCTGGCGGGGGTGGCGCCCGGCTCCGGTGACGGGGGTCCGACCGCCCGGCGCGCCGCGCCGGCCGCGGCAGCCACCGTCGCCGACCTCGTCGACCAGTGGTGGGCCAACTACTCCGGCCACTCCCTCGGCCTGCGCGGTGGGCGCTGGAGCTACTCGGGAGACAGCACCACGGTGTTCCGCCTGCGCGGCGTGCGGCTGGTGTCCGACCTCGCGGTCTCGGGCCGTGCGGTGTGGCGCCGCTACGACAACCGGATCCGCGTCGACCTGCGGGTGGTCACCGGCGGCCGGCGCGGGCACCTCACCGGCGCCTGGGACACCCGCGCCCGCGAGGCGCGCGCCACGCTGCGCGGCACGTTCGCCGGCCGGCGGGTGGCGGTGAGCTTCCGCGCGCCCTGAGCGCGCACCGGACCAGCCCGCCCGGGCGCGTAGGTTGGGGCCCGTGACCGCCGCCACCGCGCCTCCTCCTGGGCTGCACGTCCTCGAGGTGGGCGAGGAGGGCCCCCGGATCGCCTTCCTGCACGGGCTGTTCGGCCAGGGTCGCAACTTCCATCAGATCGCCAGGGCGCTGCTGCCCGACTTCCGGTCGGTGCTGGTGGACCTGCCAGACCACGGACGCTCGCCGTGGACGACCGCGGTCTCGTACGACGGCATGGCCGACGCCGTGGCCGCGCAGCTCAGGGCGTCGTACGCCGAGGCCCCGCTGCACGTCGTCGGGCACTCCATGGGCGGCAAGGTGGCGATGCTGCTGGCGCTGCGCCATCCGGAGCTGGTCGACCGCCTGGTCGTCGTCGACATCGCCCCGGGTGTCAGCGACGGCGCGGAGGACTTCGGCGATCTCCTCGACAGCCTCGCCGGCCTCGACGTGGCCGCTCTGACCCGGCGCTCCGACGCGGACGAGCAGCTGAGGCCCTCGATCCCGGACGACCGGGTGCGCGGCTTCCTGCTGCAGAACCTCGCCTCCGGCACCGAGGGCTTCCACTGGCTGGCCAACCTCGACCTGCTCCGCCGCGACCTGGCGGTCATCGGGGGCTTCCCCGATGTCGACGCGACCTTCGACCATCCGGTGCTGTGGATGGCTGGCGAGTACTCGACCTACATCCGGCCCGAGCACGGCGACGCCATGCGACGGCTCTTCCCGCGCACGACGACGGTGACCATCAAGGGGGCCGGGCACTGGGTGCACAGCGAGCGCCCCGACTCGTTCGTGTCGGCCCTGCGAGTGTTCCTGACCGCCACCGACAGGTGAGCCACCACCACGCCCCACCACCCTGCCGGTAGACAGGCACCATGCACACGCGCGTGATCGGCAACGACCAGGTCGGCAGGCATCGGGTGGGAGCCGTCGGACTCGGACTGATGACGTTCGACCAGACGGGTCCGCAGCCGCGCGACCGCCTCGCAGCCACGGTCACGGCAGCGGTCGAGACCGGAGTCACCCTCTTCGACACCGCCGACGCCTACGGACCGGGCGAGCAGCTCGGTGCGGATGCCCAGGGCGCCAACGAGAGCCTCGTCGCCGGCCTGCTCGACGAGCTCGGCCTGCGCGACCAGGTGCTGCTCGCCACCAAGGGCGGCCACGTGCGCACCGAGGGCGGCGGCTGGGCGACCGACAGCTCCGCACCTCACCTCCGCAGCGCCGTCGACGACAGCCTGCGCCGCCTGGGCGTCGAGCAGATCGCGCTCTGGCAGCACCACCGGCCCGACCCGGCCGTGCCCTACGACGAGGTGATCGGCACGCTCAAGGAGATCGCCGACTCCGGCAAGGTGGCGATGGTCGGCCTGTCCAACGCCGACCCCGGCCAGATCCGGGCCGCGCACGCGGTGCTCGGGCCGTCGCTCGTGAGCGTGCAGAACCAGTTCTCACCGCGGTTCCGCAGCAGCCGCCCCGAGATCGAGGTGTGCGAGGAGCTCGGGCTCGCCTTCCTGCCGTGGAGCCCCTTGGGAGGCCTTCACGATGCCAAGGCGCTCGCCGATCGGCACCCGGCGTACGCCGAGATCGCCGAGGCGCGCGGTGTGAGCGCCCAGCAGGTCGCGCTCGCCTGGGAGCTCGCGCAGTCGCCGGTCGTGATCCCGATCCCGGGCGCCAAGCGGCCCGAGTCGGTGCGCGACTCCGCGGCGGCGGCCGACCTGGAGCTGACCGCGGACGAGCTCGCCCGCCTGGACGCCGAGGGCTGAGGGGACGACCGGCGGCGGTCACATCGGGCCGCTCTGCGGCGTCATCTGCTCGGGGTCCGGCTCGCGGGCCCTGGCTAGGCTGATCAGCCCCGCGGCTTCCAGGAGGACACATCGCATGGCCACCACGCAGGACCGGACCCCCGACGGCCACCTCGCCGACCGCCACGACCTGATCCGGGTCACCGGGGCGCGCGAGAACAACCTCCAGGACGTCAGCG
>CAZQCA010000142.1:0-8866 GCA_964591845.1 uncultured Nocardioides sp. | reverse complement strand
CCTCGTAGATGCCGCGGCTCTTCGCCTCGATGATGCGGTTCTCGATCTGGTCGGACATGCCGAGGCCGTGGCGGCCGCCGATCGCGTTGGCCTCGTGGACCAGCGCCACCGGGTCGTCGTACGCCGTGCTGTTCAGGGCGACCGGCCGGCCCTGCTCGAAGCGGATCGTCACGTCCTCGGGCTCGATGAGGACCGAGGCGTCCCAGAACTTCACTCCCATGATCGGCTCGACCGTCTCGAGCGAGACGTCGAGGTGCTCGAGGGTCTTGGCCTCGTGGGTGGCGCCCCAGATGTTGGCGTCGGTGGAGTAGGCCTTCTCCTTGCTGTCGCGGTAGGGCAGGTCGCGCTCGACGAGCCACTGGCTCATCTCGGCCCGGCCGCCGAGCTCGGCGACGAAGTCGGCGTCCAGCCACGGCTTGTAGATGCGCAGGGAGGGGTTGGCCAGCAGGCCGTAGCGGTAGAAGCGCTCGATGTCGTTGCCCTTGAACGTCGACCCGTCCCCCCAGATCTCGACGTCGTCCTCGTGCATCGCCTGCACCAGGAGGGTGCCGGTCACCGCTCGGCCGAGTGGCGTGGTGTTGAAGTAGGCCCGTCCGCCCGAGCGGATGTGGAACGCGCCGCACGCCATGGCGACCAGGCCCTCCTCGACGAGCGGCCGCTTGCCGTCCACGGCGCGCGAGAGCTCGGCGCCGTACTGGAGTGCCCGGCCCGGTACGCCGGCGATGTCGGGCTCGTCGTACTGCCCGATGTCGGCGGTGTAGGTGCACGGGATGGCGCCGCGCTCGCGCATCCACGCCACCGCGACGGAGGTGTCGAGGCCTCCGGAGAAGGCGATGCCGACGCGGTGGCCGACGGGCAGCGAGGTGAGCACCTTGGACATAGGAGGAAGTATGCAGAGTCGTGCATAGTCATGCAAATTGAGACACGGCGCGGCAGCCCGCACTTCCCCACTCCCGCGCCGTTGTGGGGACTGTGCGTCCCGCCGGCAGGGCACTCGGTCCCCACAACGGCGCGGGAGTGAGGACGAGGAGCTCCCGACGGCGACCAGCGGCCCAGCGTGTGGCAGGTCCGGGTCAGTGGGTGCGCGCCCACTCCCTCGCCTGACGGGCGGAGTAGATCCGGTCCATCCGGTCGATGCTGGCCCGCGACGACAGGTCCACGCCGGCCCTGCGGGCGGCGACCTCGGCGCGGTGCGTCGTCAGGTCGGGCGCGCGCACCAGCGCAGGCCTGATCGAGGCATCCGTGCGGGCGTACGCACGCTGCTGGAGCGCGAGCGCCTTGGCCGACCCGAGCGCCCGGGACAGCACAGCCTGCGTCAGCGCCGCGGTGGCGCCGGCGACCAGCGGGCTGACCGTGGGGTAGTAGCCGCTCTGGTGACCGCTGATCTTGGGGTGGTAGCTCTCGCCGATCGGGTTGGACAGCCCGTTGATCCACTCGGGGCTGTCGCAGACGGCATGCCCGACGAACCGGCTCGTGGGGTTGGCGAAGGCGAAGCCGGCGGAGGAGGCCGCGGCGCTCAGCCTGGCGTTCATCAGGTCGGCCGTCTGGTTGAGGATCGCCTCCTCCGAGGCGGAGAACCACGTGAGCAGGTTGCAGTCCTGGCCGTTGAAGAGCCGCGGATAGCCGACGACGGTCACCCGGGCGTTCGGCGCCCGGCTGCGGATCTGGGCGTAGAGGGTCGCCAGCCGGCCGGGGAGGGTGTTGGCGATGAAGCTCTGGGCCGCGGAGACCTTGCCGTTGCAGTTGCTCAGCCAGCCAGGCAGCGCGCACTCGGTGATCACGCTGGCGAAGCCCGCGTCGTTGCCCCCGACGGAGATCGTCACGTAGGTGGTGCTCGCCGACAGCGCCGACAGCTGGCTGTTGGTGACGTCGGCGACGGTCGCGCCGGAGCAGGCGCGGAAGTTCAGCGCGTAGCCCTGCGCCGAGGCGATCAGGCTCGGGTAGGCGTAGACCGACCGCTGGCACGAGGTGCCGTCGTTGAGATAGGTCCGGGTGCCGGTGCCCGACGAGTAGGAGTCGCCGAGGGCGACGTACGTCGGCGATGCGGCCGACGCGGTCGCAGGCGTCAGCAGCGCGCCGACAGCGCCGAGACACGCGATCCTCACCAGCTGGCTCAGTCGTCGGGACAGGTGCTTCATCTGGTCCTCCGATCGCAGTCGCCCGAGTCGGCGCGTGGCGGGCCGGACAGCCCGGGTGTGACCTGGATCACCCTAGCGTCAGCGGGCGGGGCGGCGCCCCGGCGAACAGGGCGGACGGGCCCGCGGTGTCGTGGGGGACTCCGCGGGCCCGTCCTGGTCAGCCGGTCGGGCTCACCTGCAGGCGAGCCCGGCCGGGTGGGCGATCACCCGAGGCTCAGCGCCGTGTCGTCGATCACGAAGCTGGTCTGCAGCGACGAGTCCTCGGTGCCGGTGAAGGTGATCGTCACCGTCTGCCCGGCGAAGGACGAGACGTTGAACGACCGCAGCGTGTAGCCCGAGGCCTTGTTGAGGTTCGAGTACGTCGCCAGCGTGGTGCTGCCGGCCTTCACCGTCAGCTTGTCGTACTGCGTCGTCGTCGTGGTCTCCGCACTGTCGATGTGCAGGTAGAACGACAGCGTCGCGGCGCAGCCGGCCGGGATCGTCACCGACTGCGACAGCGTGTCGGTGTGGGTCGACCCGTAGCCGTCCAGCCACGCCTTCCAGCTGCCGGAGCGGGCCGGCTGGCTGGCCGAGCTGTCGACCACGCCGGCCGACGCCGTCCAGGGAGCCGCCGTCCCGGTCTCGAACCCGGCGTTGCCGAGCAGCTGACCGGAGCAGCCACCGCCACCACCGGAGATGGTGAAGGTGAAGCTCGCCGACCCCGAGCCACCGCTGGACGCGGTCGCCGTGACGGTGGCGGTGTAGGTGCCGGCCGTGGTCGGCGTACCCGAGACGGTGCCCGCCGAGGACACGGTGATGCCGGGCGGCAGCCCGGTGCCGGTCCACGTGTACGGCGCGGTGCCGCCGGAGGCGGACAGGGTGAACGAGGAGATCGCGGTCCCGACCGTGCCGGACTTCGCGCCGGGGTTGGTCACGCTCACCCCACCCGTCGTGCTGCACGTCGGGTCGGCCGCCTGGGCCGGCACCGACACGGCGTCCCACGCGGCCTTGACCGCGTTGAAGTCGCTGCAGCTGCCGGGCGTGAGGTTCTTGGCCGCGGTCAGCGTCCAGGTGCGGTACTTGAGGTAGGACGACGTCGTCGTCTTGAGCAGCATCGCGTTGTACATGATCTGCATGGCCTTCTGGATGCCGACACCGGTCACCGTCGAGCCGTTGCAGGTCGAGCTGGCCGGACCACCGGCGGGGTTGCTGCCCTGGGCGAGCAGGTAGAACCAGTGGTTGCCCGGACCGGCGGCGGCGTGGACCTCCGTGCTCGGGATGGAGCTCGAGTAGCAGTTGGGGTCGCCCACCGCCGAGGGGTTGTACATGTTGCGGATCGGGCCCTGGCCCACGAGGTTGATCTCCTCGCCCACCAGGAAGTCCGGGGCGTCGGCCGGGTTGTTGGCGAAGGCCTCGGTGGCCGCGCCGAACGTGTCGGCCACGAACTCCTGGGTGCCGGACCGCGAGATGCCGCCCGGCGTCAGGTCGTCGATGCCGTGGCCGTACTCGTGTGCGACCACGTCGGTGGAGCCGATCCACTCGTTGGTGCCCTGTCGGTGTCCGATCTGGACCTGGGTGCCGTCGTAGTAGGCGTTGACGTCGTTGAGACCGACCCGGGTCGGGACCCAGCCGCCGGAGCCGTTCATGCCGTTGCGACCGAGCCAGGCCGACAGCATCTGACGCTCCTTCTCGGCCGCGTAGAACGCGTCGACGCAGCCGGTCTCGCGGTCGGTGCCGCTCCCGTTGCCCCACACGTCGTCGGTGCCGGTGAACGTCGCGTTGCCGGTGGCGTTCTGGCACCGGAGCGTGGTGGCGTTGCTGTTGGTCATCGAGAACGACGACCCGGAGCCCGAGGTCGGGATGGACAGGCCGGAGCCCTCCCAGTTGCCGTTGCCCGTGCCCGAGGCCACGCGCTCGATCCGGTCGAGCACCTTGCCGGTGCGCGCGTCGACGTACACCGACTGCCGCGAGGGCTCACCGTGCCGCGTGCCCGCGACGACCAGGCCCCAGGCGAGGTGGGTCCGGCCACCCTGCCAGGCGACCAGACGCGGAGCGGAGGTGGAGGTGACCTTGGTGAGGCCGCCGCGGGCGGTGCGGACCGCCGTCGCGGAGGAGACCGTGGGACGGGTGGAGGAGAGCGACGCGGGACGCTTCTGCGCGACCGAGGTGGCGAGCACCTCTCCGCGAGCGCCGGTCATCACGACGAAGTCGCCGCGCACGAGTGGAAGGCCGCGGTAGGTGCGCTCGTAGGTGACGTACTGCAGCTTGCCCGAGGACCAGATCCTCCCCTGTTGGAACCGGTCGTACGGGCTGACCTTGAGCTGCGGCGCCCTGCTCAGCACCAGCGACCGCGCGCTGTCGCGCGCCGACGTGCGGGCGCCGGGCTTGGCGTCGACCTTCGAGTCGGGTGCCGCTGCGGGTGCCGCGGACGCCTGCGGGCCCGCGACCGCGAGCGCGGTCAGGGCGGTCGCCGAGGCCGCGAGCGCGGCCAGGACTGTGCGTTTCATGTGGACGAGTACCTCCTCCGAGAGGCCTCGGCCCCTGTGGGGGCCGGGCGCGGGAGCGGCCCGCGATCGCGGACACACCGTTGCGTACAGTGCAACGGCCCCGCTGCGGGGTCAACGCCGACCCCGCCTCATGTTCCTGCACTGCAAGAACCTGAGGGACCGCGCTTCCGCCGTACGCCGCCCCGTCGCCGGCTGTGGCCCAGATCACACCGTGTCGTGGAATCGCATCGGATGACTTAACGTTTGAACTGTTGAAACTTCAACCGAACGGAGAAACCCCATGAGCATCTTCACCCGTCAGCCGGAGAGCTTCGACGCGCCGACCGCGCTCCTCGACGACATCAGCGGCGACTACGCCCTCGACGTGACCCACTCCCGTCTGGGCTTCTCGGTCCGCCACGCGATGGTCACCACGGTCCGCGGTCAGTTCAGCGACTTCGCCGGCACCGCCCACATCGACACCGCGAACCCCGCCGAGTCCTCGGTCTCCCTGACCATCCAGGTCGGCAGCGTGGACACCGGCACCGCCGACCGCGACGGCCACCTGCGCTCCCCCGACTTCTTCGACGCCGAGGCCTACCCGACCATGGGCTTCACCTCCACCTCCGTCACGCGCGACGAGGACGGCGTCTGGCAGATCACCGGCGACCTGACCATCAAGGACGTCACCCACGCCGTCACGATCCCCTTCGAGGAGACCGGCTCGGCCCGCGACCCGTTCGGCAACGTCCGCGTGGGCTTCGAGGGCGGCACGACGATCAGCCGCAAGGACTGGGGCCTCACCTGGAACGCCGCGCTCGAGACCGGCGGCGTGCTGGTCTCCGACAAGGTCAAGCTCGAGTTCGACGTCTCCGCCGTTCGCTCCGCCTGATCGCTCGCCGAGGCGTCGCCGTCACCCGACGGCGGCGCCTCCGCGCGTTTCCCGGGCGTATTTCCGGTGCGCCGCGCCGCCCGATCCCGCTTCAATGGCGGCCGTGCACTCCTACGACGTCCTCGCCTCGGCCGTGCCGACCGGGCTCACCAGCCGCGCGCTGGCGTTCGCCGACGCCCGAGCGGTCTATGAGGTGATGGCCCGCCAGCAGGTCGCCGACCTCGGCCGTGCCGACATCGAGGAAGCCGACATCGTCGGCGACTGGCAGCGGCCCCGCTTCGACGTCGAGACCCGGACCGTCGGCGTGTTCGCCGACGACCTGCTCGTGGCCTACGCCGAGCTCGGGCTGGACGGCCGCTGCGACGCCGCCGTCGACCCGGCGTACGGCGGCCGGGGGCTGGGCACTCTGCTGGCCCGTTGGCTGCAGGCGCGCGCCGCCGAGGAGGGTGTCGCGGAGATCGGGATGCCCGTCCCTCAAGGCTCGGCCGGGGACCGACTGCTGGCCGGGCTCGGCTACCGCGCCCGCTGGACCAGCTGGGTGCTGGAGCTGCCGGCGGGCGTGGAGATCCCCCCGCGTGACCTCCCGGAGGGGTACGCCGTCCGCGAGGCACGCCCCGACGAGTACCACGCCGTCCACGACGTCATCGAGGACGCCTTCCTGGAGTGGTCGGTGCGCGCGCGAGGCGACTTCGCGGACTTCGAGGCGGTGATCCTGCGCCGGCCGGGCTTCGAGCCGTGGAACGTCCGGGTCGTCGCCGACCCCACCGGGGCGGTGGTGGCCACCGCGGTGGTCCAGCTGGGCGTCGACTTCGACCCGCCCGAGGCGTTCGTCAGCCGGCTGGCCACCCGCTCCGACCGGCGTGGCCGAGGGCTGGCCCAGGCGCTGCTCGTCGACTGCTTCGCCGAGGCCCGGCGGCACGGGGCCGAGCGCTCCGGACTCTCCACCGACTCCCGCACCGGCGCACTGTCGCTCTACGAGAAGGTCGGCATGGTGGTGACCGACGTGTGGGTCAATCGGGCACTCGAGATCCCGACGCGCTGACCCGCTTCCGGGGCCGCGACCGGGGTCCTAGGGTCGGAGGATGACGGAGTTCCGCATCTCCTCCACCGTGCTCGGCACCCCCGACCCGGCGCGTCTGGCCGGCTTCTATCTCGCGCTGCTCCCCGACTGGGAGAGGCTCGAGGACGAGGTCGAGTGGGTGAAGATCAAGCCGCCCGGCGGCGGGCACGGCCTCGCCTTCCAGCTCGAGAGCCACCACGTGCCCCCCGTCTGGCCCTCGGCCGCCGGCGACCAGCAGATGCAGGTGCACCTCGACATCGGCGCGTCCGACCTGGCTGCCGGCATCGCGCAGGCGGTCGCCCAGGGCGCCACGAAGGCGGCGTACCAGCCGCAGGACGACGTGCGGGTGATGCTCGATCCCGACGGCCACCCGTTCTGCCTGTTCGAGCTCCCGAGCTAGCGCCCGGACACCCCCAGCGACTCCAGCAGCGCCTCGACCCGGGTCTTGATCTCGTCGCGGATCGGCCGTACGACGTCCAGCGGCTGGCCCGCCGGGTCGTCGAGCTGCCAGTCCTCGTAGCGCTTGCCCGGATAGACGGGGCACACGTCCCCGCAGCCCATGGTGATCACGACGTCGGACTCGACCACGGCCTCGTTGCTCAGCAGGGTGGGGACCGCGGTCGTGATGTCGATGCCGACCTCGGCCATCGCGGCGACCGCCATCGGGTTGAGCGAGTCGCCCGGCGCGGAGCCGCCGGACAGCACGCGCACGCGATCGCCCGCGAGCCGACGCAGCCAGCCTGCCGCCATCTGGGAGCGACCGGCGTTGTGCACGCAGACGAAGAGGACGGTGGGAGTCGTGCTCATGCGGAGACCTCCTGAGGGGTCGAGAACAGTCGGGGGCGGAGCGCCAGGCTGACGTAGACCAGGCCGACCAGCACGGGCACCTCGATCAGCGGTCCGACCACACCGGCGAGCGCCTGCCCCGACGTCACGCCGAAGGTGGCGATCGCGACGGCGATCGCGAGCTCGAAGTTGTTGCCGGCGGCGGTGAACGCCAGGGTGGTGGTGCGCTCGTAGCCCATCCCCAATGCCCGGCCGAGCAGGTAGCCACCGCCCCACATGAGCGCGAAGTAGGCGAGCAGCGGGAGGGCGATCCGGGCGACGTCCCACGGCCGGTGCGTGATCTGGTCCCCCTGGAGCGCGAACAGCACCACGACCGTGAACAGCAGCCCGATCAGGGCCCACGGGCCGACCCGGTGGAGGAACACCGACTCGTACCACTCGCGCCCCCGCCAGCGCTCGCCGTAGCGCCGCGACAGGTAGCCGAGCAGGAGCGGGACGCCGAGGAACACGAGGACGGAGCGGGCGATGTCCCACGCCGACACGTCGAGCCGCGCGGTGTCGAGGCCCAGCCAGCCGGGAAGCACCTCGAGGTAGAACCACCCCAGGGCGGCGAAGGCGACGACCTGGAAGACCGAGTTGAGGGCCACGAGCACCGCGGCGGCCTCGCGGTCTCCGCAGGCGAGGTCGTTCCAGATGATGACCATCGCGATGCATCGCGCCAGCCCGACGATGATCAGGCCGGTGCGGTAGGCCGGCAGGTCAGGGAGCAGCAGCCAGGCCAGTGCGAACATCAGTGCCGGGCCCACCAGCCAGTTGAGCGCCAGCGAGGCGACGAGCATGCGCCGGTCGCCGGTGACGGTGTCGAGGCGGTCGTAGCGGACCTTGGCGAGGACGGGATACATCATCACCAGGAGCCCGATGGCGATCGGCAGGGAGATGCCGTCGATCTCCACCGCGCCGAGGGCGGCGTCGAGGCCGGGCACCAGCCGTCCGACCAGCAGGCCGGCGACCATCGCCAGCCCGATCCAGAGCGGGAGCAGGCGGTCGAGCGCGCCGAGCCGGCGTACGACGGGCGCGGTCGTCACCGGTGGGCTCCTGCCAGCAGAGCGGACAGGTCGGCGAGCACGTCGGGGCGCACGCGGTAGTGCACCCAGACCCCGCGCTTGGAGCGGTCCAGCAGACCGGCGTCGTGCAGCACCTTGAGGTGGTGGCTGATGGTCGGCTGGGACAGGTCGAAGGCGTCGTTGAGGTCGCAGACGCAGGCCTCCCCGCCCGCATGGCTGGCGATCAGGCTGACGAGCCGGAGCCGGACGGGGTCGCCCAGCGCCTTGAAGATCGGAGCCAGCCGCGCCGCCTGGTCGGCGCTGAGCGGCTCGGCGGTCAGCGAGGAGCAGCAGTCGGCGACGGACTCGAGCAACGGCAGGGACTTCGACATACGTCTATATTGACAGACTTCGATGCATGTGTCACCTTGGAGACATCGATATTCATCTATGTCTAGGAGACACCATGTCCAGGCTCCAGC
>CAZQCA010000141.1:0-9065 GCA_964591845.1 uncultured Nocardioides sp. | reverse complement strand
CACGCCGTAGGTGCCCCAGGCGCCGAACATGTCACCGTCGGCGTTCATCGCCGCCGTCGGAAACGCGTTGCCGCCCGGCGCCGCCAGGGTCACGGGCGCGAGCCACGTGCCGTGGTTGGTCCGTCGCGCGGCGTCGATGCGGCTGTTCGGCCGGCTGTAGACGACGAGCCCGGCTCCGCGCCGGTTGCTCGCGAACGCCCACTCCTGCACCGACGACCCGGGTGGGGTCGCCGGCGTGGGAGCCTGCCACCCGGCCACCGGGGACCAGAGCGCCGTCTTCACGACGCCTCCGCTCCGGAAGGCGACCGTCACCTCCGAGTAGCGGCTGACCCCCAGCCCGCCGAGCTGGCCGGCGCCGACCCGAGCGGGGGCTGTCCAGGTGCCGTTCAACATCCGGAACCGCACCTTGACCGCGGTCGGGCCGTCCTCGGGTGTCCGGTTGTAGGCCACCCACACCCGCCCTGTCGGACCGAAGGCCGCGTAGGGGTTGGTCGCGTCGGCGGCAGGGGTCAGGTCCACCACGTTGCGCCAGGCCCCGTCGGCGGGCCGGAAGGCGGCTTGGATCATGGCCGGCGTCCTGTTGCTCCACTGCCAGGTCACCAGCGAGGCGCCCTCCGGGTGCACCGCCAGAGCCAGGTCACTGGCGCCGCGGACATCGCCGCCGTCCGGGTAGCCCGGCGCAGGCTTGTCGGCGGACAGCCGCACGGGAGCGGTCCAGGGCTTGCCGACCGCCCTGCTGGCCGCCCAGACGCCGGTCGTGACGTCGTTGCGGTCACGCTCCCAGGCCACGGTGAGCGTCCCGCTGGCATCCGCGCCGATCACGGGGTTCCTCCCTCGACCGACGGTCACCGGGGTCTTCCAGACGCCGTTGGCAGTTCGTCGCGCGACCATGATGCTGGAGGGCCAGGTCTTCACCGAGGTCCACGCGACCGTGGCGACACCGCGGGTGTCGACCACCATCGAGGCATCTCCGGCGTCGCGGCCGAACTTCTGCACCGGGCCCCAGGTGTCCTCGGCCGCGGCAGCCCGCGGCGTGGGCGCGGCGGCGGCGCCGGGTGGTGACACCACGGCCGGGCCGAGAGCTGCGGCCAGGCAGAGGCCCACGAACGGAGCAAGCACGCTTCGAAGAGACATGATTCGCCTCCCTGGGCCCCCGAAGGCCGAAGCATGCCCGAACGCAGGCCTCGATCACTGACCTTGCGGGCTGGCCCATCTCCAACGTATGCCCGCCCACGGGGGGCCGCCAACGTGGTGTCGGCCACTCCGGCCCACACGGGTGAGGTCGTCCTCCCGGCTTCCGAGTGCTGCTTGCGCGAGGCCCGTGACCTGGTCGGTCTCGTCCGTCGTGAGGTCCACGACGGAACGAGACCGCCAAGCCAGGGATGAGGCCGGCGCGCGCCCTGTGGCGCTCTGGCATCCTCGAGCGCCCTAGTAGATGACGAAGGCCACCGGCGAGAACCAGCCTTGGACCTGCATGCTCACGGTCACGGCGCCGTTGCTGTCGTTGCGCAGCGTGATCTCTCCATTATCGCCGGGCGGAATGACGATCGTCGTACCGTGATCGGCCGCCTGCCCGACGATCCACTGGAGCGTCGAGTAGGACGATGCCGGGGTGCCGGCGGGTGTCGTGAACAGGAAACCGTTCCCCGAGCCTTGGGCGTCCTTCGTGCGCAGCGACAGCATGACGCCCGCGGCGCCGGACTGGGGCACACCCGCCACCCCGGCCACGGCGACGTTCTGACTACCGCCAGCCGGAATCGTGACCGAGGTCGACGAGGTGAGCTGGGCAGGAGAGAACACTCCACCCTGGACTGAGATCCCGGTGAAGTAGCCCTGCACGTCGATCGTGACTCTCACCGACGAGGACCCGCCGTTGTAGACCGTCACGGCGCCGTCGGCGCCGAGCTTGAGGGCGCCCCCCATCGTCTGAGGTCCGACGTCGCTGGAGTAGTTCATGAACGGCTTGGCCACCGACGGGTCGGTCCCGGACGGGACGATGCGGAGATGCCCGTCCTGCTGGGTCTCGCGCGCACCCACCGCAGCGAACACCGCGGAGGCTCCCGCGGGGACGCCGGCGCTCGCGACCGAGACCGTCCTGGACTCGCCAGGGGCCAGCGCGACGCTGCCCGTGTCGAGGACTCGCGCGGTCGTCACGGGCACGAAGCCGCCGGGGGCGACTCCGGAGGGACCGGGCGACGTGAAGTAGCCCTGGATGTCGATGTTCACCTGCGTGGAGCCGAGGGAGTTCGACACGCTGATCTGGCCGCCGGCCCCGGGCATCACGGCCAAGGTGGCCGTCGAGGGCGCCGTGGCGCTCGTGACCTGGAGCGCGCTGTAGCTGGGCGACTGGTCTCCGGTCGGCCAGACGCGGAGGTTGGCCGTTCCGGAAGCGGTCGCGCTCGACGCAGTGAGATCGAGCAGCACTGCAGAGACGCCCGTGCTGGGGATGCCGGAGACTCCCAGCACCTGGACGTTTCTCGTCTCGCCCGCGGCCAGAGCATTGCTCAGTCCGGCCAGTCGGGCATAGCTGGTGGGAACGAAGACCCCGCCTCCGTCAGGGTCGGCAGTGGCGGGAAGGGGAGAATAGAGCACCGAGATGAGAGCACCCAGCATGAGTGCCCGAGAGGCTCGGCGCAGTTGAAGACTGCGCATCCGAGAGAACCTTTCGAGTGGTTTGTCAGGTAACAGACTGGGCAACTTACCCCGCGCCGACGGGCATCGTGAGCACAACGGGAACTGGTCTACACCCGGCGCCCGGAAGATCCTGACCCACGGACATCTCAGGCGCGGACGCCTAGGATGCGCGCCTGCAATGCGTGGCAGAGCATGGTGGGCGAGGCCCGACGACCTTCGTCACGAACGTCAGCGTCGTGTCGCCTGCGCGGCCGGTGACCTCCCAGCAACCCGCGGTCGGGAAGGTGAGTGCCGTGGACTGGAACCCGGTCCGGCCATAGCCGGTCGCGACCCGCACGTCGAGGGGAGAAGCCTCGTCATCCACCCGCCGGCCGGTGATGGTGAGGGAGCCGGTGACACCGCGCGTCCAGGGGAACTTGATGGCGATCGAGCCATCCGGCCTCACCCCGCCGTAGTAGGCGGGCCGGACGATGCCTCCTGGGTAGAGCTCGACCCACAGCCCCCCGTTGCCGTAGCTCAACGGACTCGGCCGCCCCAGACCGTTCTCGCCCGGCGGATGGCGCCCGTTCGGCTGGGTGACCGGGCACGTCGCCGCCGTAGCAGGATGCCCGTCCGTGCTCGGCAGGAACGCTGCTCGAGCGAGAGACCGCTGGCCTCGAAGCGTGCGTCGTGGACTCGCCCGGGTCAGCCGAGCACGCCACCAGCAACAACCCGATCAGCCCCAGCGCGGTGCGCACGCCTGTCCTACACCGCCCGCCGCCTCACCGTTCCCCGGTTCAGCCGCCGAACTGGTCCTCATGGTCGGGAGGCCCCCACCACGTCACCGACGAGCTCCCGGACGCAGTGCCACTGCGCACACGACAGCCGCGCCGAGCGCCACGCCCAGCCACACCGTCCGCACGGTGTCGGGGAAGTCGCCGATCGGGTAGAGGGAGCCCCAGCTGAACAGTCCCGCCAGCGTCACGGGCGCCACGGCAGCCACCGCCACCACCGGCGCGAGCAGCGCCCCGGGAGTCGGCACGAGGCGTCGGGACGCCAGAGCCGCCGACCCTGCGACGAGCAGGATGGTGGCGCTCCCCAGCAACCACCAGCCCGGCTGCGACAACGAGACGTCACCTGGTCGCAGGCTCACCACCCCGACCCACACGGTCAGCGGCACCAGCGTCACCCCGAGCCGGGTGGCGCGCCGCCAGCTTGCCCCGCGCGGCGTCACGGCGACCACCGCGAGCGCGTCCTCGTCGTAGGCGAACGCCGCAGCGGCAGCACAACAGGCGAGCAGCGCCGGGGCGAGCAGGAACGCGTCCCCCGGCCACCGCGCGAGGAGCAGTGCGGTGACCGCCGCTGCACCACAAGCCCCGAGCACCGGCAGCCACGCGACGCCGTGCCTGAGGTACCAGAGACGTGCGCTCACCTCGTGACCCTGGACGGAATCGGGTCGGAGTCCCGGTCGTCGTGGGCGCCCGTCGTCGCCGCCAGGACGAACATGGCGACCGCGGTCGCCGCGACCGCCGCGAGGAGGGCACGGAACCGGGGTGTCCGTACGCTGCGGTCGTGCCACATCGCGCCGAGGACCGCCAGGGCGCCGAGTGCCAGCAGGTAGCCGAGGTACGCCGCCGGGTTCCCCGCGACCAGCGTCTGCGTCCCGTCCGCGTTGTCCCCGGTGTGGAAGATCGCCCACGGCACCCAGAGACGCCACTCGGAACGCTCGGTCTCCAGAAGCGGGGTCTGCCCGAGCAGGCTCACCACGATGAGTGCGACGACCACCACGGCGGACGCACCGCGAAACCGCAGCCAGCGAGCGGTCAGCACGCCAGCAGCGCACCGTCGAGGCAGGCGACCGGACACGCGAGCACGATGCTCCACACCTGCCAGTCGGGCAGGGTGCCGAACCACCACTCCTGTGGGGCCACGCCCAGCACATGTGCGACGACGACGAGGGCGACCGAGAAGACCATCCCGGCCAGCAGGGGCGGAATGCCGGTCGCAGCGAGGGCGAGCGTCCGGCGGACCTCGGTGCCGGGCGCGGTGGCGACGGCCTCGACGGCGACCTCGGTGGAGCGGGTGAGCAGCGCCGCGGCGATCACGCTCGGCAGACCGATGTAGAACGCACCGAGCAACGGCAGCGTGAGCACGACGGGAATCCCGGTCTCGTCGCCGACCCCGACGACGTACAGCCCCAGCACGACGAAGCCGAGCCCGACACCCAGCAGGAAGACGGGGTGTCGCGCCATGCGGCGTGCCTCGATCACGGCCATCGCGCGATGACCGGCGAGGCCGGAGGTGGCCACGGAAAGACTGCTCATGCTGGCTCCAGGTGTGATGAGTACGGCGTCACGAGGCCGCGTGTGCGCGCTCCGCGTCGGGCCCGAGCATCAAGAGGTAGGCGTCCTCCAGGGTCGGCTCAGTGGGGTCCGCACCGACCGGCGGCGCACCGCCGACGACATGGTGGCGACCGCTGCCGGTCCGCCAGCTCACCAGCGCGTCCGCGCCGGGCTCGTCCGCCAGCCAGACCCGCCCGACCGCGGTGGCGACCAGGTCGGTCACCGCGCCGTCGAAGCGGACGGTCCCGCCCGCGAGCACGACCACCCGCTCGCAGAGGGCCGCGACGTCCTCCGTCTGGTGGGTGGACAGCAGCACTGTCGAGCTGTGACCCAGGGCGGACAACGTACGCCGCAGGTCCGCGCGCTGCGCCGGGTCGAGGCCGGTGGTCGGCTCGTCGAGCACGACCAGCCGCGGGTCCCCGAGCAGCGCCTGGGCCAGCCCCACCCGTCGACGCTGCCCGCCGGAGAGCTTGCTCACCCGAACCGTCGCCTGGTCGGTGAGGCCCACGAGGTCGAGCACGCGTCCTACCTCCCGGACCCGGCGCTCGCGGTCATTCCACTCCTTGAGGACGGCGATGTACTCGACGAACCCGAACGCCGTCATGTCCGAGGGATAGCCGAGCTCCTGCGGCAGGTAGCCGAGCTCCCTCCGCACTGCCGTCACGTCGGCGTGTGAGCTGTGCGGGTCGCGCCCGAGCAACCGCACCTCACCGCTGTCGGCCGCGATCGAGGTGGCGACGATACGCAGCAGAGTCGTCTTCCCGGCCCCGTTGGGACCGAGCAGCCCGGTGACCCCGTGGTCGAAGCTGACGTCGACGTCGACGAGGGCCTGTGTGCGGCCGTACTGCTTGCCGACGCGTGTGAGCTCGACCGTGCTCGAGGGGACGTTCACAACGCCACCCCCCGCTGACGGTCGGTGCCGAGCCGGACGGCGATGACGGCACAGGCGGCCACGGCCAGGGCGAGGTAGACGGTCTGCTGCGCCGCCTCGACAGGCCAGGTCGGGCCGAGGCCGCGACGCGTCGAGGCGACCACCACGGAGGACCAGCCGATCAACACCACCGCCGCGCCGATCCGAGGACCCACGAAGCCGGCCAGCGCCAACAGCACCGGCACCAGCGCCAGGGCCGGGCCGAGCCACGCGGCGGCGAGCCACGGCGGGCCGGGAACCGCGAGGCCGAGCAGCGCGGTGACGGGCAGCACCGACAGCAGGACGGCGAGCGTGCGCAGCAGGATCAGCCTCGTGCGCCCGTAGGGGGCGGTGGCGACCAGTGCCTCGAGCGGGTCCTGGCGCGGCCCGTAGGCGGCCGCGACCCCGAGCACCGGCGCCAACGGCGCCACGAGGAGGAACGGCGCCAGCGCCGTACCGCCGGACAGGTAGGCGGCCAAGGTCGCGAAGGAGACGGACAGGAAGGCGCCGACCAGCCAGGCGCCGCGCAGGGACGCCGTCGCCGCGAGCAGCACCGCCGTCGGCTCCTGGAGCCCGCACCGCCGGGCGAGCCGCAGCGGGTACGGCAGCGGCGGACGTTCGACAGCGTCGCGGATACCGGCCCACGTGCGCTCGACCAGTCGCGGCTCGAGCAGCTGTCCCACCGCCCTCCGGCAGGTCTCGCATCGACCGACGTGCTGCTCGACCGAGGCGCCGGTGACGGCATCGAGGTCGCCCTCGAGGTAGTTCGACAGCAGCGTGCGGTCGGCGTGCCAACCCTGGGTCCCCGTGGTCATCGCCATCCCTCCTGTGGGTCGGTGAGCGCGGTCCTCAGCTGTGCCTTGGCGCGGTGGAGCCGCGTCTTCACGGTGTTCTCACGAACACCGAGCAAGCGCCCTGCTTCCTTCGTCGTCAGGCCGTCGAGCACGACCGCCTGCACCACCGAGCGGAACTCCGGCGACAGGCGTCGCATGGCGTCGGCCAGGTCGCCGTACTCGACACCGAGGAGCACCTCGTCCTCGGCGGACGGCAGCACGTGCTGCCGCAGCGGCGAGGCGTCCCAGTCCGGGAGCAGCACCAGGTCCCTGCGGCCGCGCAGCCGCGACACCATCCGCCGAAACGCGATGCCCCACAGCCAGGCACCGACCTCGCCCTCGTGACGGAACCGGCGCGCGTCCTTCCACAACGCGACGAAGGTGTCCTGCACCACTTCGACCACGACCTCGGGATCGTTGCAGCGGCGGAGCAGCCGGGCGTGCAGCCATCCCCCATGTCGCTCGTACAGCTCCCGCAGCGCGCCCATGTCCCCGTCGCCGACGGCGGCGACCAGCGCCGCGTCGGTCACGATCGGAATGGCGCCCATGCCCTCACTGTCGCAGTGAACACGCCGTTTGGTTCCGTCTGCTGCATCCGGGATCTCGTCCCGGGAACCTTATGGCGCCGCGCCGACGACAGTGAGGTCATGGGCAGCACACCGAACTCGAGCACCGCGGCGTCCTCAGGCTCAGCGGTCCACCTCAACGCCTCGGCCTCCTGGGCCCTGCGCATGGCCGGCCTCAGCGCCGTCGTGAACGGAGCAGGCTTCGGCGCCTTCGACATTCCCGCGATCTGGCACCTCGCCCGCGACCATCGGGTCTGGTACTCCGGCGGGAACCCGACCTACGGCAACGGCCCCTTCGAGGCCCACGGGATCTCCGTCACTGTCCCCGTCCTGGTGGCGTTCCTCGGCACGTGCCTGGTGCTGGCGATCGGCGGTCTTCTGCTCCTGATCCCCCGTCCGACCGGAGTCGTGGTCACGCTCGCGGGCCTCGTGATGTGTGCGCCCTTCTGGTGGGGCTTCGATCTGCCCTTCGGCTGGATCAACGCGGCGATCGTGCTCGTCCTTCTGGCGATGGCGGGGGTCGCCCACTCAGGCTCGGGTTCGCCCGTCATGAGGCGCTACAGCCGGCGTATCGACTCGCACCTCACCCCCTGAGCCTGGGCTGACACCTCGGGCGTGGCAAGTCGGGCGCACGGCAAGAGGTGCCTCAAACCGTCGCGAAGGCGGCCGTGACCTACCGCCCCGTAGCGTGCGCAAACGGCGGGTGATGGGGCCGCGAGCGGGTCACGGACCGAGCTGATGATCCGCCGAACTCAGCCCCGAGTGATTCCAAACCCGTTCGGGTCGTCAAGGAAGTGTTCGCAGCCGTCGTGCTCAAAGCGAGCGATCCCATCGAAGGGTGATGACGCTGAGGAGCACACACCCCAGTCATCGCCGATCTGGCCCCCAAGGGCCAGCCAGTGCAGGCACCCGCCACATTGCTGGAAGTACCACTCGTCGAGGTAGCCGAGGTCGTCGGTGCGACAGTTCAACCGCTCACCCCAGCGCGACTGAATCGCCGATCGCTCTCGCTCGTCCACGGGGTGGAGTGTTCCATGCGAACGCCCCTCTCGCGCCGCCGTGAGGGCGGATCACATACTGCGTCCATCCGCGTAGCGTGCGTCCGCATCGTCGACGCCGCCACCGGAGAACTCCTCCGCGACCTGACCATCGACCCCCGCCGCGACTACCAACCCACCGGCCGACCACCAGGACCAACCCCGAAATAGAACAACCCGGACCTACAACTGCAGGTCCGGGCCATTCCGATGTCCTGAGACATCACATCGTAGCGGGGGCAGGATTTGAACCTGCGACCTCTGGGACCCCTGGGGCTCATGAGGATTGCTACTTGTCGTCTTCGGTCAACTTCGATTGCCGTTGTCTACAAGGAGATCGGCAGCCTGCCGACGTCGTCACTCTACCTGTTGGTGGTGGTCGCCACCGATCGGTTTCGATCGTCCGAGGTGGGTTCTCGATGGGTCCAGGGCACTCGGTCACACCGACTTCCCGACTCTCGTACTCATGTACCCGGTCGACGCAGGTCGAACAGTCCCGAATGCGGATCCGCTTGCGGTGATCGACGCTTCCCGGCGCCGGGCCCCGCCGACCACAGCGGGTGATCCAGTCGGGGATCCTGCACTGGCGCGCTCCGCGAGCCGATCCTGCACTGGCGCGCTCCGCGAGCCGATCCTGCACTCTCGCGGAGCGACCTGATGCGGGATGGGCTTGGGGGCGCGTAGATGGATCGTCACGCGGAGCGCGACCAGCCAGGTGGACGTGGGAACGATCCGATGCGGCGCACGACGGACAACCACTCCCC
>CAZQCA010000140.1:0-9081 GCA_964591845.1 uncultured Nocardioides sp. | reverse complement strand
GAAGCCGCCGAGGAAGAGCTGGGTGTAGAGGGTGATCGAGGAGTGCCCGGCCGACAGCACGAAACGGTCGCGGCCCTCCCAGGTCGGCTCGGTGGGGTCGTGCCGCATCGCCTTCTGGAAGAGCAGGTAGGCGGCTGGCGCGAGGCTCATGGCGGTGCCGGGGTGGCCGTTGCCGACCTTCTGGACTGCGTCCATCGCGAGGGCGCGGGCGGTGTCCACGGCCCGGTCGTCGATCTCGGTCCAGTCCAGGGCGGCGGTCGTCGCGGGGGACTTCGGGCTCACAAGCACCCTCTTCGGTCGGTGTCGGTCACGGGCTGGGACGAGCCTACTCAGGCCGGAGGTTAGACTCGACCATCGTCCCAGGGGGCCGACCTCTCCGGCCGTCTGCCGCCCGCTCGCCCGCTCGATCGAGGTACCCGTGACCCACGTCGGCCATTCCCGTGCCGGCGCTCGGGCGACCGGTGACGCGCGGCCCGCAGGGGGCGACGCCACGCGGGGTGAGGAACCCGAGCGGGCCGGCCTGCGCGACGTCGTCGCGGCCTACGTCGGCCTGATGAAGCCGCGGGTGATCGAGCTGCTGCTGCTCACCACGGTGCCGGTGATGTTCTTCGCCCACGGCGGCATCCCGCCCCTCGGCCTGGTGGCGGCCACCGTGGTGGGAGGGACGCTCTCCGCCGGCTCGGCCAACGCGCTCAACTGCGTCTACGACCGCGACATCGACGAGCAGATGAGGCGCACCCGGCGACGTGCCCTGCCTCGTCACATCGTGTCCCCGGCGGCGGCCCTGGTGTTCGGCGTGGTGCTGGGCGTGGTCGCCACCGTCCTCCTCGCCCTCGCCGTCAACTGGCTCTCCGCCGGCCTGGCGCTCGTCGCGGAGGCGTTCTACCTGTTCGTCTACACGATGCTGCTCAAGCGGCGGACCACGCAGAACATCGTGTGGGGCGGGCTGGCCGGCTGCTTCCCGGCGCTGATCGGCTGGACCGCGGTGACCGGCGAGCTGGCGTGGCCGCCGGTGGTGCTGTTCCTCGTGGTCTTCCTGTGGACGCCGCCCCACACCTGGGCGCTGGCCCTGCGCTACCGCGAGGACTACGCCGGCGTGGACGTCCCGATGCTCCCGGCGGTCGCGCCCGCGCGCGAGGTCGGCAGGCAGATCGTGCTCTACACCTGGGCGACCGTGGCGATGTCGCTGCTGCTGTGGCCGGTCGGTGCGACCGGGTTGGTCTATCCCATTGTGGCCGGCCTCCTCGGCGTGCTCATGCTCGTCGAGGCCCACGGCCTGTGGCGCCGCGCGCGCGGCACCGAGGAGCTGTCGGTGATCCAGCCGATGCGGCTGTTCCACGTGTCGAACCTCTACCTCGCTCTGCTCTTCGTGGGCGTCGCGGTCGACCCGCTGCTGCGCTGACCCCACGCCCGTCGCTGCGGTGCGATGAAAAATCTCGCCCCACGAGGCAACCGATCAGGGCACTGCCGCGTCTGAATAGGTGACGACGGTCAGCCTGGTCACGGGGGTGCGGGCAGCCGTCGTCACTTATGTCCGGGCACCCTGCCCGCGGTCGCGCGTCTCGAGGAGCGCGCGGGTCAGCGCCGCGGTGAGCAGGGCGGCCCCGAGCATGTGCAGCCCGACCAGCAGCTCCGGCAGGTCGCTGAAGTACTGCACGAAACCCACCAGCCCCTGAGCCAGCTCGAGGGCGACGACGGCCAGGGCGGCCCGATGGGCCGTGCCGCCGCCCGCTCCGCGCTGTCCGCGGAGCACCAGCATCAGGCCGGCGCTGAGTCCGAGCAGCAGGAAGACCGCGTCGGCATGCAGCTGGCTGACCTGGAGGGGGTCGAGGCCGTTGCGGGGGGAGTCGGCATCGCCGGCGTGGGGTCCGGAGCCGGTGACGACGGTGCCGAGGTAGAGGACCACCCACGCGACGGCGTACGTCGTCCAGGCGAGGTGGGTCGCCGCGTCGCGGGCGGCCGGGCGGGCCGGGTGGTCGACGAGCCGGACGAAGAGCACGGCCAGGGCGATGATGGCCAGCGACGTCATCAGGTGCAGGGACACGACCCACGGGTTGAGGTCGGTGAGGACGGTGATCCCGCCGATCACCGCCTGCGCAGGGATGCCGAGCGCGAGCACCGCCGACAGCCGGGTCAGGTCCCGCCGCCGGGTGCGCAGCGCCGCGACGAAGGTGCCGACCGCGATGACGACCAGCACGAACGTCAGCGTGCGGTTGCCGAACTCGATGGCGGAGTGCACGTCCATCGCGCCGTGGGGCGTGAACGACTCGTCCGTGCATCGCGGCCAGGTGGGGCAGCCCAGACCCGATCCGGTGAGCCGCACCGCGCCGCCGGTGACGACCAGCCCGATGTTGGCCAGCAGGGTGGCCCAGCCCCAGCGGCGGACCCACGCGCCGGCGCCGGGGGTGGCGGTGGGCACCGCGGGCGGAGTGCTGGTCTGGGTCACCGGGTCACTCCCATCGGAACGTCCTCGAGGTCAGGGCCGTCGCGACGGCCCCCCAGGCCAGCAGCACGGCGAGCGGGCCACCGGGGAAGGCGCCGTCGAGCAGTGCCGCGCGCATGCCGTCGCCGAGTGCCGCCGACGGCAGCCAGGCCAGCGCTCCGGCCGCGGCGCCGTACGACGTGCTCGGCAGCACCACCCCGCCGGCCACCAGCAGCAGCAGGTAGACGAGATTGGCGGCGGCGAGCGTCGCCTCGGCCCGCAGCAGGCCGGCGAGCAGCAGGCCGAGGGCCGCGAACGCGAACGTGCCGGCCACCCCGACGAGGACGGCCGGCGCCCAGCCGGCGGCGGAGGGCTGCCAGCCGAGAGCCAGGCCGACCCCGCCGATGACGACCGCCTGCACCGCCTCGACGAGGACCAGCGCCCCGACCTTGCCGAGCAGCAGACCACTCCGGGAGAGCGGGGTGGCCCCGAGTCGCTTGAGCACGCCGTAGCGGCGCTCGAAGCCGGTCATGATCGCCAGAGAGGTGAACGAGCTGGACAGGACTCCGAGCGCGAGCACGCCCGGGGTGAACTCGTCCACGGCGGCGTGAGCCAGGTCCAGCCCGACCCGGTCGGCGCCGAGGACGGCGCCCACGAGGACGACGACGGGGATCACCACGGCCAGCAGCAGCTGCTCGCCGTTGCGCAGCAGCAGCCGGGCCTCCATCGACGCCTGGGCGAGGACCTGGCGGGCGACGGGTGCGGCTCCCGGTCGGGGCGCGAAGGTGCCGGTGCTCACCGGGCCTCCCGGGGCGTCAGGTCGAGGAAGACGTCCTCGAGCGTGCGCCGGCCGCCGTCGGTGAGCTCGGCCGCCGTGCCGCTCGCGACCAGCCGGCCGCGGTCGACGATGTGGATCCGGTCGGCGAGTCGCTCGGCCTCGTCCATGTGATGGGTGGTCAGCACCACCGTGACCCCGTCGTCGCGCAGCTCGCGGAGGAGGTCCCAGGTCGCCCGGCGGGCGTGGGGGTCCATCCCCGCGGTCGGCTCGTCGACGAAGACCAGCTCGGGCCGGCCGACGAGGGCCATCGCCAGTCCGAGCCGCTGCTGCTGCCCGCCGGACAGACGCCGGTAGGGCGTCCTGCCGCACTCGTCGAGGGCGAGGCGCTCGACCAGGACCGCCACGTCGAGCGGGTGGGCGTGGAGGCGGGCCAGGTGCCGCAGCATCTCCTCGGCCCGGGCGGCCCCCCACGCCCCGCCGGACTGGAGCATGACGCCGAGCCGCGGCAGCAACCGGGCGCGGTCGCGGTGGGGGTCGAGCCCGAGCACCCGGACGCGGCCCCGCTGCGGCCTCCGGAAGCCCTCGCAGGTCTCCAGGGTGGTGGTCTTGCCGGCCCCGTTGGGACCCAGCACGGCGGTGATCGTGTGCCGGTCGACGGTGAGCGAGAGGTCGTCGACCGCCGTGGTGGCGCCGTACCGCATCACGAGTCCGTCGATCTCCACGGCGGGAGCGGCGGGGTCGGGCACGCCGCCAGTCTAGGTTCGGGCGGTCGGCGGCGACGCGGCGGCGTCGTAGCCGTCGGGCGCCAGGGTCGTGCGCAGCACGTCGAGGACGGCGGCCGGGTCGGTCTCGGGGTTGACGAACGCCAGCCGGAGGACCGGACGCCCCTGCCAGCGGGTCGGGATGCACAGCAGGGTGCCGGCCTTGGCCAGGTCGTCGGACCAGCGGGCGTAGTCGGCGCCGTCCCAGCCGGGGCGCTCGAAGAGCAGCACGGTGAGCTCCGGCTCCTTGAGCAGCGTGAGGTGTGGCGTCTCGTCGATGCCGCGGGCGACGCGCTGCGCGATCTTGACGGTGCGCTCGACCGCCGCGGCGTAGCGGTCGGTGCCGTGCGTGGCCAGCGAGAACCACAGCGAGAGCCCGCGGGCTCGCCGGGAGAGGTGGATCGCGAAGTCGGAGGGGTTGGCGACATCGCGGTCGACGTGGTCGAGGTAGCTGGCGTGCTGGGCGTGGGCCGCACGGGCGGCATCGGCGTCGCGATAGACCAGCGCACAGCAGTCGTAGGGCGCGAACAGCCACTTGTGCGGGTCGACGATGAACGAGTCGGCGCGCTCGATGCCGTCGTAGAGCGGCCGGAGGCGCGGCGAGACCAGGCCGGCGCCGCCGTAGGCGCCGTCGACGTGGAACCAGATCCCGAACTCGTCGCAGAAGTCGGCGATGCCCTGGAGGTCGTCGATCACCCCGGCGTTGGTGGTGCCGGCGGAGGCCACGACGGCGAACAGCCGGTCGGTGTCGGGGATCGCCTCGCGCAGCGCCGCGCCGGTCAGATGCCCCTGCGCGTCCTCGGTGACGTGGACGATCTCGACGTCCAGCACCCGGGCCGCCGCCCAGATCGACGAGTGCGCCCCGGCGGAGCAGGCGACCTGCCAGCCGCCCTCGGGCCGGACACCCCGTCGGGTCAGGGCACGGTGGCGTGCCGCGGCGAGCGCGGAGAGGTTGCCGATGGTGCCGCCCGAGACGAAGGAGCCGGCGGCGCGGTCGCCCCAGCCGAGGAGGGCGGTGATCCAGCGCAGGGCCTGGTTCTCGGCCCATATCGCGCCGGCGCCGGCCTCCCAGAGCCCGCCGAAGATGTTGGCGCTGGAGGTGACCAGGTCGAACGCGATGGACGCCCGTGTGGGGGCCGCGGGGATGTAGGCGAGGTTCATCGGGTCGTCCTGGGCCCGCGTCGCGGGCTCCAGGATGTCGGTGAAGACGCGCAACGCCTCGGCGGCGCCGATGCCGTCGGGGGTGATCGTGGCGCCGGCTGCGGTGGCCAGGTCGGCGGCCGGCCGCGCGGTGGTCTTGGGGTCGCTGGGACGGACGACGCGGTCGGTCGCCCAGCGGATCGCCGCCTCCACGGCGTCGGCCTCGTCGCCCCAGACGGAGGACAGGTGGCGGAGGTGGGGGATGTCGAGGGGGTCGGACATCAGATCTCGGGTGCCTCCTCTCGGGGCGGGCGGGCGCGCCGCGGCGGCTGCGCGCCGAAAGTGGCCGGGGGCGGGCTCCACGGCTCGGGGAGGGTCCCGGCGAGGGCCTGCTGGATCGCCGTCCACACCCGGTGGGGGGTGCACGGCATGTCGACGTGGCGGACGCCGAGGTGGGAGAGAGCGTCGACGACGGCGTTGTGCACCGCGGGAGTCGCCCCGATGGTGGCGGACTCGCCGATCCCCTTGGCGCCCAGGGGGTTCCGCGGCGTGGGGGTCTCGAGGGTGCTGACCTCGAGCTGCACCACGTCGGCCGCCGTGGGCAGGGTGTAGTCGACGAAGGTGGACGTCAGGGGCGTGCCGTCGGCGTCGTACTCGAAGCCCTCCCAGAGCGCCTGGGCCATGCCCTGCACCGCGCCGCCGTGCTGCTGGCCGGCCACGATCAGCGGGTTGAGGACGCGCCCGCAGTCGTCGACGGCGACGTGGCGGAGCGGGGTGACGTGACCCGTCTCGGTGTCGACCTCGACCACGCTCACATGCGCGCCGAAGGGGAACGTCGCGCCGTCGAGCTCGATGTCGAGGTCGACCTCGAGCGGCTCGCCGCGGTCGACGGCCCGGCCGGCCAGCTCGGCCCAGGAGATCGCCACGCCGGGCACCCCGGCGACCTCGAACCCGTCGTCGCCCAGGGCCACGTCGTCGGGGGCCGCCTCGAGCAGCTCCGCGGCCAGCGCCAGCGCCCGGTCGTGCATCTCGTCGGCCGCGGCCCGCACCGCGCTACCGCCCATCTGCAGGGAGCGCGAGCCGCCCGTGCCGCCCCCGCTGCGCACGAGCGCGGTGTCGGACTGCTCGTAGCGGATCCGCTCCAGCGGGATCCCGAGCCGGTCGGCCACGATCATCGAGAACGACGTCGCGTGGCCCTGCCCGTGGGCGGAGGTGCCGGCGCGCACGGTGACGGTGCCGTCGTCGTGCACGTGGACGGCGCCGAACTCGCTGCCGCCGAACCCGGTGACCTCGACATACGTGGCCACCCCGATGCCGAGCTGCCGGCTCCCGCCGGCGTCGCGGCGGCGCTGCTGCTCGGCCCGGAGGGCGTCCACGTCGGCGACGCGCAGGGCCTCGTCGAGGGCCCGGCGGTAGTCGCCGTTGTCGTAGTGGGCGCCGGTGAGCGTGCGGTAGGGGAAGTCCTCGGGCCGCAGCAGGTTGCGGCGCCGGATCTCCTCCGGGGACAGGCCGAGCTCGTCCGCGGCGAGGTCGAGCAGCCGCTCGAGGACGGCGGCGGCCTCGGGGCGGCCCGCGCCGCGGAACGCGCCGTTGGGCACGGTGTTGGTGAGCACCGCGAGGCCGTCGTAGCGCAGCTCGGGGACGCGGTAGGGCCCGGTGGCCATGAGGTACGTCGGCCCGAGGGCGAGGCCGCCGCCGAAGCCGGCGTAGGCACCGCAGTCTCCGGCGACGCGCAGCCGCAGCCCGACGATCCGGGCGTCGTCGTCGAGACCCAGCTCGGCCCAGTGGACCTGGCCGCGCCCGTGCATCGACAGCATCGTCTCGCTGCGGGTCTCGGCCCACAGGACCGGCCGGCCGAGGCGCTGGGCGGCCACCACGACCACGCCGTGCTCCGGCCAGGCCGCGGCCTTGCCGCCGAAGCCCCCGCCGACGTGGGGCGCCACCAGGCGGACGCGGTCCTGCTCGACGCCGAGCAGCCGCGCGGTCAGGTCGCGGGCGCCGTGGGGGTGCTGGGTGCCGAGCCAGACCGTGAACGGGTCCGCGGTCGGGTCGACGAGGATCGCGTGCCCCTCGATCGGGCTGGTGGCGATGCGCTGGTGGGTCATCCGCAGCCGCGTCACGTGGCTGGCGGTCGCGAACGGGTCGGAGTCGTCGGGGTCGCGCTGCCCGCGCGCGACGTTGCTGCCGTGGTCGGGGAACTGCAGGGGAGCGCCGTCGGCGAGGGCGGTGGCGAGGTCGGCCGCCACGGGGAGCGGGTCGTAGTCGACGTCGACCAGCTCGGCCGCGTCGACCGCCTGCGCCCGCGTCTCCGCGACCACCAGGGCCACCGGCTCGCCCACGTAGCGCACGCGGTCGGTCGTCAGCAGCGGCCGGGTGAGGGACCCGTTGGCCGCGGCGAACGACACCGAGCCGAGTCCCGCGAGGTCCGCTCCGGTGAGCACCGCGAGCACGCCGGGCGCGTCCAGCGCAGCGGCGGTGTCGACGCCGGTCAGCCGCGCGTGGGCGAACGGGCTGCGCACGAACACCGCATGCGTGGTCCCCGGCAGCCGGTGGTTGGCGACGAAGGTGCCGTGGCCGACGAGGAGCTCGGGGTCCTCCACCCGGCGTACGGCGGTTCCGAGCAGCGACCCGGGCCGGGTGACCGTCATCCGCACGCTCCTGAGTCGTCGCCTCCGCCTGTCGGCGGGGAGCCGCCCTCCGGCTCCTCGATGACCCTAGCCCGCCGCTCCTGCTCCCCGGCGACCGCGGGGTAAGGCGACCCTTACTTGAACGACTCCAGGCAATAACGTCACACTGGTGTTGTGGAATTCGTCGGCATGCCCGCCTCGGCACGGGCCGGGGCCCCGGCCGGGGCGCCGGTCGAGGATGCGCCGACCCGTGAGCGGGTGGCCCGCTCCATCCTCCAGAACGGCCCGTCGTCCGCGGCGGAGCTCGCCGAGCGGCTCGGCCTGACCCCGGCCGCCGTACGCCGGCACCTCGACCACCTGGCCGCCGAGGCCGTCGTCGAGGCGCAGGAGCCCCGCAGCCACGGTCAGCGGGGCCGCGGCCGCCCGGCGCGCGTCTTCGCGCTGACCGAGGCCGGCCGCGACCACTTCGACCAGCAGTACGACGACCTCGCGGCGCAGGCGCTCCGATTCCTCGCCGAGACGGCCGGGCACGACGCGGTGGTCGCCTTCGCCCGTCGACGGGTGGCGTTCATCGAGCGCGACTACGCCCGGGTGATGGCGGACGACCCCGGGCTCAGCCCCGCCGAGGCGCTGGCCAAGGTGTTCACCGACGAGGGCTACGCCGCCAGCGTCCGCGACCTGCCCGTCATCGGCGACCAGCTGTGCCAGCAGCACTGCCCGGTCGCCCACGTCGCCCACGAGTTCCCCGAGCTGTGCGAGGCCGAGACCCAGGCGATCAGCAAGGTCCTCGGCACTCACGTCGCCCGGCTGGCCACGATCGCCCACGGCGACGGCGTCTGCACCACCTGCATCCCCAACCCGCACCGCCACCAGGAGGGGGCGTCGGCATGACATCGATCGAAGAGCTCAACCCGGGTCTCGAGGGCATCGGCCGCTACGAGTTCGGCTGGCACGACCCCGACGTCGCCGGCGCCAGCGCCCAGCGCGGCCTCAACGAGGCCGTCGTCCGCGACATCTCGGGCAAGAAGAACGAGCCCGAGTGGATGCTCGACCTCCGGCTCAAGGGGCTGCGGCTGTTCGACCGCAAGCCCATGCCGACCTGGGGCGCCGACCTCGGCACCATCGACTTCGACAACATCAAGTACTTCGTCCGGTCCAGCGAGAAGCAGGCCCAGTCGTGGGAGGACCTCCCCGAGGACATCAAGAACACCTACGACAAGCTCGGCATCCCCGAGGCCGAGAAGCAGCGCCTGGTCGCCGGCGTCGCGGCGCAGTACGAGTCGGAGGTCGTCTACCACTCGATCCGCGAGGACCTCGAGGCCCAGGGCGTGATCTTCCTCGACACCGACACCG
>CAZQCA010000139.1:0-9083 GCA_964591845.1 uncultured Nocardioides sp. | reverse complement strand
TCAGCAGGGCCTGCTCGATCGCCTCGACGAGCACGTCGAAGGAGATCTCCTTCTCGCGTTCGAGCATGCGCAGGATGCTCATGTCGATGTCCATCAGGCACCTTCCTCCGCTCGGCGGTTGAACTCGACCTGCACCAGCGCCTTGGCGACCGACGACAGCTCCACGCGTCGCGACTCGCCGGCCACGTCGAGGTCGGCGCCGGTGTCGTCGGCGGTCAGCACCCGACCGGTGACGGTCTGACCGTCGGTGAGCGTCACCGCGACGAGCCGACCGGCGTTGCGGCGCCAGTGGCGAGGAAGCACGAGCGGCCGGTCGACGCCGCGGGAGGTCACCTCGAGCGTGTAGGCCCGCTCCCCCATCACATCGCTCTCGTCGAGGACGTCGGAGACGACGCGCGTGGCGTCGGCGATGTCGTCGAGGGTGACGCCACCGTCCTTGTCGACGGCGACCCGCAGGACGCGGCGGCTGCCGGCGGGGGTCAGCTCGACGGCCTCCAGGTCGAGGCCCAGCGCGTCGAGCGGTGCCTCCACCACGGAGGCGATCAGGGGGATGCTGCCGTCTCGCGCGGCATCGCGGCCGGACCGATGACCCGAAGCGCTCACGGTGGCGACCTCCTGTGCTGTTGTCGGGTCCACGATACCGGGCCACGGCAGCCGGTGACCCGCACCGACGGGCGACCGCTGGGTAGGGTCGACGGCATGGGTACGCCGGACCAGCCCGGGCGGGGCCCGTCCGGGCGGCCCCGGGCGAGTCTCGTGCTCGGACGCCGTGCGGCGCTGGCGGGACTGGTGGGTGGCGGTGTCGCCACGGGGGCTCTCCTGGCGGGCTGCCGCGCGGGCTCGACGGGCGACACCGGGCCGACCTCGCCGGGCGCCGGCCCCTCCGACGGGCTGGCCACGTCCTCCGCCGGGGCCGACCCCTCCGAGACCCCCTCGAGCGAGCCGACGGACGGCTCCTCGGCCCTCGAGACCGGCGACCGGACGCGGGTCCGGATGGCCCTCGACAAGACCGAGGCCATGCTGGCCGGCGTGCTGGCCCTCCGGCAGACACCGGTGACCCGGGGACTCGTGAGCCTGCACACCGCCCACCGCACCACCCTGCGGGCGCTGTTGGACGTGGACACGTCACCGACCCCGTCCGCCCCGCCGCCGCTGACCCGGGCCGAGCTCCCGCTCCGCGAGGCCGGGCTGCAGGCCGAGCTCGTGGCCGCCTCGCTCGCCGCCGAGGACGGCCTGGTGGCGCGGCTCCTCGCGTCGATGTCGGCGGGGGTCGCCCAGCAGCTGGCCGCCCTCCCTGTCGGCGGTCCCCCCCGACCGGGCACCGAGCCGTCGCCGTCGGGGGCAGAGGCGTGACCGAGACCGACGCCCTGCAGCTGACCCTCGCGGCGGAGCACGCGGCGGTCTCGGTCTTCGCGACGTTCCTGGGACGCCTGCCCGCCGGCTCGCCGCTGGCCGGGGCGGTGTCGGCGGCCTACGCCGAGCACCGGTCACGCCGCGACGACCTGACCGCACGACTCCGCGACGCCGGCGAGGAGCCGGTGGTGGCGGCGCCCGCCTATCGGCTGCCCGCTCGGCTGCGGACCGTGGCCGGCGTGCGAGTGGCCGCGCAGAGGGCCGAGCGCGCCGCGTCCCAGGCGTACGCCGCCCTGGTGGCCGAGACGACCGCCGACGACCGGTCCTGGGCCGTCTCGGCACTCACGGCCAGCGCCCTGAGGGCGCTCACCCTGGGTGATCGACCTGCAGCCTTTCCGGGGGCCGCGGAGCTCGGCTGAGGCGCCCACGACACCACGCAGGCCACGGTTGGCAAACGGCTCAGGCAAGTCCCACGAGCGCCCAGCCTGCCCGAAAATGACTCCAGCGGTCCGCGAGCTTGCCCTCCGAGGGGAGTCCCGAGATCTCCCCCGGAAGCACAAGCACGCGGACCGCTGGCGCTGGTGGGACCCGTCAGCTAAGTCCCGCCGCAGTGATCCCCGGCCCGAGCCCGGTTCATTCACCGTCAGGCAAAAGGATGCAACACCTGACGAGGGTTGACCACGAAATCGAGGTGCAGTTTCCTGCGTTGCACAAAGTTGCAACTTTACGACGGCCGGTCGTAGCCGTCGCCCGGCGCCACCCGACCGCCCTCGGCCTCAGCGCCAGGAGGCCACCACGCCCGGGACGTCGGAGAGCCGACGGACCACGGCATCGGGCTTTCCCTCCGTGTGACCCCTCTGGCTCGGCGGAATCACGCTGTGTGGGACGTGGACGGCGCGCATTCCGGCCTGTTGGGCTCCCCATACGTCGTCGTACAGGCGATCGCCGACGTAGACGCATCGACCGGGATCATCGACGCCGAGGGAGTCGCGGGCGGCGGCGAACGCGTGGGGGCTGGGCTTGGTCCAGGGGAGCTCACTGGTATAGACGGCGGCGTCCAGCAGCGGCGCGATCCCGTCGCGCGCGAAGATGCCGTCGTGCCACTCACGGGGCCAGATGGTGTTGGACAGGACCCCCACCCGCAGCTCGGCGTCCCGCAGCTCGACCAGCATGGGCGCGGCCTCGGGATCGGTGAGGGTGTGCGGCTCCCAGAACTCGTAGTAGGCGGCCAGCAGGTCGGGGTCGTGGTCGAGGCCTGCCTCCACGAACAGGTCGGCCACCGTGGCGCTCTGCTGGTGGTCGCGGGAGCGCCCCCAGACCACCTCGCCCGCGCGATGCAGGCGGGCGGTGATCTCGGCGGGCTCGTGGTGGCTGTTGACCACCGCCTGGGCCAGCGCCAGCGACTCGGCGTGGAAGTCGATGTCGTGCCACCGGGTGAGCGTGCCGCCCCAGTCGAAGATCACCGCCTCGACCGAGCCGAGCCGGCGACCCGTCATCCGCGGACCAGGGAGGCGATGTGCTCGGAGGCGGCGTCGACCGGCACGTTCTCACGGTCGCCCGTGCGCCGGTCCTTGACCTCGACCACGCCGTCGGCCAGGCCACGGCCGACCACGACGATCGTGGGGACCCCGATCAGCTCGGCGTCCTTGAACTTCACGCCGGGCGAGACCTTGTCGCGGTCGTCGAGCAGCACCGTGACGCCCCGCGCGTCGAGCGCAGCGGCGAGCTCGGCGGCCGCGTCGCGCACCGCCTCCTCCTTGCCCGCTGCCACGAGGTGTACGTCGGCGGGCGCGACCTCGCGCGGCCAGCACAGCCCCAGGTCGTCGATGGTGTTCTCCGCGATCGCGGCGACCGCACGCGAGGGCCCGATGCCGTAGGAGCCCATCGTCACCGTCACCAGCCGGCTGTGCTCGTCGAGCACCTGTAGGCCGAGCGCGTCGGCGTACTTGCGGCCGAGCTGGAAGATGTGTCCCATCTCGATCCCGCGGGCGGACCGGAGCACCCCGTCGCGGCCCTCCCCCGCGCAGACGGGACACGGGTCGCCGTCACGGACCTCGGCCACCTCGATGGTGCCGTCCCCGCTGAAGTCGCGACCGGCCACCAGGTCGAGCACGTGGCTGCCGTGGGCGTCCGCGCCGGTGACCCAGCGGGTGCCCGCGACGACCCGCGGGTCGAGCAGGAAGCGCACGCCGGCCGGTTTCTTCTCACCCAGGGCGCCGGGCCCGATGTAGCCCTTGGCCAGGGTGGGCCGCTCCGCGAAGTCCTCCTCGTCGAACGGCTCGATCACGACGCCCTCACCGAGCGCCGCGCCCAGCCGCTTGGCGTCGACCTCCCGGTCTCCGGGCAGGCCGACGGCGAGCGCCTCCAGGGACCCGTCGGGGTGGCGCACCGAGAACACGACGTTCTTGAGCGTGTCGGCGGCCGACCAGGCGCGGTCGTCGCGCGGGAACCGGTCGTTGAGGTGTGCGACGAGCGTCTCGATGGTGGGGGTGTCGGGTGTGGCCTCCGCGTGGGCGGCGGGCGCGTCGTCGTAGGGCTGCGGCGCGGGAGCCACCGCCTCGACCGCCTCCACGTTGGCGGCGTAGTCGCACACCGTGCACCGCACGTAGGTGTCCTCTCCCACGGCCGCCTTGGCCAGGAACTCCTCGGACTTCGAGCCACCCATCGCGCCACTCATCGCCTTGACGATCACGTAGTCGAACCCCAGCCGGTCGAAGATCCGGATGTAGGCGTCGCGGTGGAGCTGGTAGGACCGGTCGAGGCCGGCGTCGTCGACGTCGAAGGAGTAGGAGTCCTTCATCACGAACTCCCGGCCCCGCAGCAGACCCGCGCGAGGGCGGGGCTCGTCACGGTACTTCGACTGGATCTGGTAGATCGACAGGGGCAGGTCCTTGTAGGACGAGTAGAGGTCCTTCACCAGGAGCGTGAACATCTCCTCGTGGGTGGGACCCAGCAGGTAGTCCGCGCCCTTGCGGTCCTGGAGCCGGAAGATGCCCTCGCCGTACTCCGTCCAGCGGCCGGTCGCGTCGTAGGGCTCGCGCGGCAGCAGCGCCGGGAAGTGGACCTCCTGGGCCCCGATGGAGTCCATCTCGTCGCGGATGATCTGCTCGATCCGGCGCAGCACGCGGTAGCCGAGAGGCAGCCAGCTGTAGAGGCCCGGCGCGACCCGCCGGATGTAGCCGGCCCGCACCAGCAGGCGGTGGCTGGGCACCTCGGCGTCGGCCGGATCCTCCCGCAGGGTGCGGACGAACAGCGTGGACATGCGCAGGATCATGGGCGCAAGGCTACTGGTGGGGTCGCGCGCGACTCGACCGGGTTTGTGGCCCCCGGCGCTCAGAACATGATCGTCGCGAAGCGCGCGGTCTCGGCGAACCCCACGCGCCGGTAGGCCTGGCGGGCAGGCTCGTTGAAGCCGTTGACATAGAGCGACACGACGGGCGCGATGTCGGCGCGCACGAGATCGACCACCGCGGCCATCCCGCGCGTGGCCAGGCCCTCGCCCCTCCGGTCGGGAGCCACCCACACGCCCTGCACCTGGGCCGCGCTCGGGGTCGCGCAGGCCACCTCGGCCTTGAAGACCAGACGTCCCCGGTCGAAGCGGGCGAAGGACCAGCCGCGGTTGACCAGCTGCAGCACGCGGGTGCGATAGAGATCGGCGCCGCCGGCGACCTCGGGCGAGACACCGACCTCCTCGGTGTACATGGCGACGCAGGCCGGATAGAGCTCGTCGAGGTCCCCACGGCCGGTGCGCCGCACCTCCGGGTCGGGCTCGACCTGCGGCGGGCCGCCGATCTCGAGATGCGGCTGGTCGGGCCGGATCGCCCGCGGCTCGCCCCAGCGGTGCTCGACGCCGGCCCAGAACGCCTCGACGGAGCCTGCGGGACCCACGATCGTGGCCGTCGTACGCCCGGTGCGCAGGGCACGGCCGGCGAACGCCGAGGCGTCCTCCTCGCTGCACTCCACGGGCACGAGGTTGGCGCCCACGTGGCAGGCGGCTGCGAGGGCGCCGTCCCGATAACGGCCCCACACCTCTCCCCCGAGCCAGCGGGGCTCCAGCCCCGTCGTCCGGGCGCGGTACTCCGCGAAGACGTTGACGACGGGGTCGCGACCGGTCAGCGCCAAGAACTCGTCGAGGTCGGTGCGGCCCAGGACGCGCACGTCGTCGCGGGTGGAGAGCAGCGACACCGGCCACCTCCCTCTGCCGCGCGCGGAGCCCGGCGCCCCGTCGACAGGACCAATATAGGCACCGTGACAGGCACCGTCCCGCCGGTACACCGCCGGCGACGACCGGGAGTGCGGTGGCACGTCAGCTGACGCTGACCTCCGCGCCGGCGCCCTCGATCGGCTCCATGTCCTCGGCGAGGCGCAGGGCCTCCTCGATGAGGGTCTCGACGATCTGCGACTCGGGCACGGTCTTGATGACCTCGCCCTTGACGAAGATCTGCCCCTTGCCGTTGCCGGAGGCGACCCCCAGATCGGCCTCGCGGGCCTCGCCGGGCCCGTTGACGACGCATCCCATGACGGCGACCCGCAGCGGCACCTCCATGCCCTCGAGTCCGGCGGTGACCTCGTCGGCGAGCTTGTAGACGTCGACCTGGGCGCGGCCGCACGAAGGACACGAGACGATCTCGAGCCGCCGGGGGCGCAGGTTGAGCGACTCGAGGATCTGCAGCCCGACCTTGACCTCCTCGACCGGCGGCGCCGACAGCGAGACCCGGATGGTGTCGCCGATCCCCTTGCTCAGCAGCGACCCGAACGCGACGGCGGACTTGATCGTGCCCTGGAACGCCGGGCCCGCCTCGGTCACCCCGAGGTGGAGCGGCGCGACCCCGGCCTCGGCCAGCAGCTCGTAGGCGCGGACCATCACCACCGGGTCGTTGTGCTTCACCGAGATCTTGAAGTCGTGGAAGCCATGCTCCTCGAACAGCCCGGCCTCCCAGACAGCCGACTCGACGAGGGCTTCGGGCGTGGCCTTGCCGTACTTCTCCAGGAGGCGCTTGTCGAGGCTGCCCGCGTTGACGCCGATCCGGATCGAGGTGCCGTGGTCCTTGGCCGCTTGCGCGATCTCCTTGACCTGGTCGTCGAAGCGCTTGATGTTGCCGGGGTTGACGCGCACCGCCGCGCAGCCGGCCTCGATGGCGGCGAAGACGTACTTCGGCTGGAAGTGGATGTCGGCGATCACGGGGATCTGGCTGTGCTGCGCGATCTCGGAGAGGGCGGCCGCGTCGTCGGCGCTCGGGCAGGCGACCCGCACGATGTCGCAGCCGGCGGCGGTCAGCTCGGCGATCTGCTGGAGGGTGGTGT
Source organism: uncultured Nocardioides sp. (assembly GCA_964591845.1). Lineage (GTDB taxonomy): Bacteria > Actinomycetota > Actinomycetes > Propionibacteriales > Nocardioidaceae > Nocardioides. The sequence continues at coordinate 2,426 of CAZQCA010000139.1, read as the reverse complement.
TGACGTCGGCGGTGAGCGTGGTGGTCATCGACTGCACCGAGATCGGGTGCTCGCTGCCGACCCCCACCTTGCCCACCTGGATCTGCCGTGTCGGGCGGCGCGGGGCGAGCACGGGCGGTGGCAGCGCAGGCATGCCCAGGCCGACGGAGGTCATGCGTCCCAGGCTACTGGTGGCCCCCGCCCCACGGCTCACCGGAGAACGGGTGGTGCGGGAGGGACCTCACAGCCACCGGAGCTGACGCTGCTTGGCGTCGTCGTAGGACTCCCGCCCCGAGAGGTATGCCGGGACGCCGGTCTCCCACCAGGCCCCTGCCTCGGTCCAGGTGGAGTGGTGGACCCGGCAGGAGAGGACGGTCGGGCGCTGCGTGCGCCTGGCGACCTCGCGCGCCTCGGCGTACGCCGACCGGAGCTCGTCGAGCCCCCCGCCCTCGGGCACCTCGACCACCTCGCACCCCAGCGCCCGCGCATGGGCCGCGAAGTCGACCGCCACGCTGCCGTCCGCGCCGGGGCCCCGTGAGTCGGCCAGCATGTTGTTGAACCCGTCGGCGCCCTGTCCGGTCTGGAGCCGGTGGATCACCGCGAAGCCCGCGTTGTCGCACACGACCGCGACGTAGGGGTGGCCGGCGAACGCCGCGGAGTAGAGCTCGGAGTTGAGCATCAGGTAGGACCCGTCACCGAAGATCGAGGTGACCAGGCCGTCGGGGTGGGTCTCCGCTCGCGCGATCGCCGCGCCCCAGGGCGCCACGACCTCGTAGCCCATGCAGGAGAAGCCGTACTCGAGGTCCATGGTCGCGCCCGACGTCGCGCCGGGCAGCACCTTGCCGGTGCGCCAGCCCCCGTGCAGCTCCCCGGGCATGCCCCCCGAAGCCGTGAGGACGTAGTCGTCGGGTCCGCTGGCGTCGTTGACCACGCCGACCACCTGGGCGTAGGTCAGCGAGCCGTCGGGCGTCAGGCCGCCCGCCCGGAGCCGGTCGACGTGGCCGTCCCACGCGGTCTTCTCCTCGAGCGCGCGCCCGGCCCAGGCGGCGTCGGCGCGCCAGGAGCCCAGCGCCTCGCCGAGCTCGAGCAGCGACTCGCGGGCGTCGCCGACGACGCTGTGCGCCCCGTGCTTGACGGCGTCGAAGCGCGCCGCGTTGACCGTGACGAGGCGGACGCCGGACGCGAAGCCGGTCCAGGACGACGTCGTGAAGTCCTGCAGGCGCGTGCCGACCGCGATCACGACGTCGGCCTCGAGCGCGAGGTTGTTGGCCGAGGAGGAGCCGATGATGCCGAGCGCCCCGCCGAAGAGCGGGTGGTCGTGCGCGACCAGCGTCCGCCCCGCCACCGTCTCGACGACGGGAAGGCCATGGGCCTCGGCGAAGGCCAGCGCCTCCGAGGCGGCCCCGGAGTAGCGCACGCCCCCGCCCAGCACCAGCAGCGGCCGCTCGGCGGCCCGCACGATCTCGGCGGCGGCCGCGAGCGCGTCGCGGTCCGGCCGCTGCCGGGGTACGCCGTGCACGCGCGTTGCGAACATCGCCACCGGGAAGTCGTACTCCTCGGCCTGGACGTCCTGGGGCAGCGCGATCGTCACCGGACCGGCGTCGGCCGGGTCGGTGAGGACCCGCGCCACCTGGGGCAGCGTGCTCAGCAGCTGCTCGGGTTTGGTGATCCGGTCGAAGTAGCGCGACACCGGCCGGAAGGCGTCGTTGACCGAGACGCTCGGGTCACCGAAGTGCTCCACCTGCTGGAGCACCGGGTCGGGAGCCCGGCCGACGAACGTGTCGCCCGGGAGGAACAGCACGGGAAGCCGGTTGGCGTGAGCCACGCCCGCTGCGGTGACCATGTTGAGCGCTCCGGGGCCGACGGAGCTGGTCGCCACCATCACCTGACGGCGGTCGGTGGCACGGGCATAGGCGACTGCGGCCAGCGCCATGCCCTGCTCGTTCTGGCCGCGCCAGGTGGGGAGCTCGTCGCGCACGGCGTGCAGCGCGGTGCCGAGCCCGAGCACGTTGCCGTGGCCGAAGATGCCGAAGACGCCCGCGAAGAGCGGCACCTCGGTGCCGTCGAGCAGCTGCGAACGCTGGGCCATCATCCAGCGGACGAGGGCCTGGGCGGTGGTGAGACGCACGGTCTCGGGGTGGCTCGGGTCGCTCATCGATCTGCCCTTCCGGCGTCGGTGCGCCCGGCGGCGGAGGTCACCGGGCAGCGGGGGTCGAGCTGCTGGGACTCCCACGAACCACGGATCCAGCCGTGGGTGGGGTCGTCGCAGAAGGCCAGGGCCCGGTCGCTGGCCGGGCCGGCCATTACGTTGAGGTAGTACATCGGGTAGCCGGGCGCCGCGACGCAGGGTCCGTGGTAGCCGTGCGGGACCGACACCACGTCGTGGTCGCGCACCTCGATCGTCTCGTCGAGGGGCCGCAGCCCGGCCGCCTCGTGCTCGGGACCGG
>CAZQCA010000138.1:0-9119 GCA_964591845.1 uncultured Nocardioides sp. | reverse complement strand
GTGGGCCTTGAAGACCTGCTCGGCGGTCGCGTCGAACTCACGCTCGAGGTCGACCCACGGCAGACCCTCGGGTGCGGAGATGGTCACGGTGGGGTGGGTGGTGTTCATCAGCCTGCTCCTTCGGTGGTGGCGGTGTCGGGCTCTCCCTGGTCGGGGTCCTCCCGCAGGGTCGCCAGGACGGCGTCCAGGCGCTGGTAGCGCTCCTCCGCCTGGCGGCGGTAGCGCTCGATCCACTTCGTCATCAGGTCGAACACCTCCGCCTCGAGATGGACCGGCCGTCGCTGGGCGTCGCGCGACCGGGTGACCAGGCCTGCGTCCTCGAGCACCTTGAGGTGCTTGGAGACGGCCTGCAAGGAGACGGCGTACGGCGCCGCGAGGTCGCCGACCGTCGCGTCGGCCACGGCCAGCCGGGCGACGAGGTCGCGCCGGGTCGGGTCGGCCAGCGCGGCGAACACCCGGTTGAGGTGCTCGGGGTCCGGTTCGGCGGCTGCCTGCGTCATGTCGACTCCTTGTTCAACCAGATGGTTGACAAGACCGTAGACCGACCGCTCCGTTGTTGTCAACCATCTGGTTGAATTCCCCGTCGCGAGCGTCCCTGCCGAGTGCGCGGCCTGCCGTCAGATCTCGAGCACGACCTTGCCGCGCCCGTGGCCGGACTCGAGCTCGGCGTACGCCGCGACCACGTCGGCCAGCGGGAACCTCCGCACCGGCAGCTGCCGGCCGACCATCGCCTGCGCGACCCGGGCGAGGTTGCCGGACAGTCGCTCGTAGCGGCCCGGGCTGCTGACGCCGAGCTCGTCGACTGCTGCGTGGTCGGCGATCACCACGATCCGGTCGGCGGGCACGCCGAGCTCCAGCCCGGCGAGCGCGGCCTCGCGTCCGTGGTTGTCCTGGACCGCCGTCACGGGACCCTGCGCGACGTCGCGCACCCGCTCGGCCAGGCCTTCCCCATAGGTCACCGGGATGGCTCCGAGGCCTCGGAGGAACTCCTGGTTGGACGGGCCTGCGGTGGCGATCACCGTCGCCCCGCGCGCCGCCGCGAGCTGGGTGTAGACCAGGCCGACCCCACCCGCGGCCGCGCTCACCAGCACCACGTCGTCGGCACCGATGGCCAGCCGTTCCAGGCACGCGTAGGCGGTCAGACCGGAGGTCTGCAGGGCGCCCGCCACCGACCAGTCCAGATCCGGCGGCTTGCGCGCGAGATGCGAGGCCGGGACCAGCAGCTGCGTGCGCGCGGCACCGGGCCCTGCCGACCACCCCAGGACCTCGTCGCCGACCCGGACCGCGACTCCGTCGTCGTACGACGCCTCCTCGCCGACCTCGTCCACCACTCCGGCGAAGTCCTGGCCGATCCCCCGGGGGTAGTCCAGCTGCATCGGGATCGCGCCCGTGCGCACCTTGACGTCGAACGGGTTCAGCCCGACCGCCCGCACCGCCACCCTGACCTGGCCGGGCCCGGGGTGTGCCTCCGGAACCTCGACGAGGTGGAGCACCTCGGGTCCTCCGGGCTCGTGGTAGACGACGGCCAGCTGCACCTGGGTCATGCTGCCTCCCGGGCGGGTCGATGATCGGTGCCTTCGTGCTCGAGTCTAGGAATCAGGTCCAGTCGACGACGACGGCCAGCTCCTCCTGAAGCGACGCCCAGGCGATCCGGGTGTCGGCATCGTCGGTGTGGTCGGCGCGCAGCCAGCCGGTGAAGTCGGCGACCTCTCCCAGTGCCCACCGCAGCCGGTGGAAGCCGAGCTCGTCCTGCCTGACCGGGCGCCCGGTGAGCTCGGCGTACGCCTGCGCCATCTCGCCGCCCGTCGGGTCGAGGTGGAACAGGTCGCGACCGGGGGGCGCCAGCATCGCGGTGTCCCAGTCGATCAGGCGGAGGCCGGCGGACGTGCGGATGAGGTTGCGGGCATGCGGCTCGCCGTGGGTCAGCACCCAGGTGTCGCGGGAGTCGCCCAGCAGCGCCACCAGCGCGTCGTACGCCGCGAGCCGGTCGAGCAGCAGCCCGAGGTGTGGTGCCAGCAGCTCCCGCACGGGCTCCGCATAGGGCCCGCCCGACCAGGGGCGGGAGAGGTCCTGAAGTGCGCTCTCGAGGGACGCCCGGGAGGGGAGTGCGAGGTCGTCGACCGGGGCGAGGTCGCGGACGGCCTCCGTGTCACCGTGCACGGCGGCGACCAGGCGCAGAGCCTCGTGCGCGTGAGTGGGCGACATCGGGTCGGGCAGGGTCTCGCCCGCGAGCCACGGATAGACGGCGACGGCCCACGGTCCGTGGCGTTCGAGGACCGCTCCGGCGCGCGAGCGCAGGGGGGCCACGACATGGTCGTGCCCACGATCGGCGAGCGCCCGAGCCACGGCCAGCGCCCGCTCCAGCCCGGCCCCGGCGGTGCCCACCCGGTCTCCGGTCACGAACCAGCGACCCGCGGTCGTCTCGGCCACCCAGTGGTGCGAGCCGAAGCCGAGGGCTGCGTGCTCGACCGTGCTGGCCTCGAGGCCCCAGCGGCTCAGCAGCTCGCCGACCACGGTGTCCGCGAGGTCGGAGGGTGGGGTGAGCACCGACGCAGGCTACGCCGGCCGAGAGCGGGTTGCCTCGTGCGGGAGGTGTCAAGCACCGGGCACGGGAACAGCGAGTGCGGTGACGCGGTTGGGAGGACATGCCGCTTTCGGGAGAGTACGAACCGAGCCCCGCGCAGTGGGTCCGCGACCAGGTGGAGGCCTACGAGTCCTCGGGCGGGGCCCGGGGCAACACCCTGCGAGACACCGGCCTGCCGGTGGTGGTCGTCACCTCGGTCGGCGCGCGGAGCGGCAAGCTCCGCAAGACGCCGCTGATGCGGGTCGAGCACGACGGCCGGTATGCGCTGGTCGCGTCCAAGGGCGGAGCCCCCGAGCACCCGACGTGGTTCCACAACCTGACGGCCCACCCGCAGATCGAGCTGCAGGACGGCCCCGCGCCGCGGGACATGACCGTGCGGCTGCTCGACGGGGAGGAGCGGGACGTGTGGTGGAGGCGCGCGGTCGAGGCCTTCCCGACCTACGCGAACTACCAGACCAAGACCGAGCGCACGATCCCCGTCTTCCTGGCCGAGCCTGACCGGCCGGCCTGACCGGCCGGAGGGTCAGGCCGCGAAGGTCAGCAGCCGCCGGGCCACCCAGCCGATGCCGTCGGCCGCCACCTCCGGCGGCATGCTCGGCTGCATGAGGTGGGAAAAGACCAGCCGGACGATGCTGTCGAGGGCGGCGTCCCGGGAGGGCTGGTCCATGTCGAGCGCGTAGGCGGAGGTGCGCTCGCGGATGGCGGTCTTCGCCAGCTGCATGATCTCGCCCGCCTGCGTCGTCAGCAGCGGCAGCAGCTCGGTCTCGGCACCCTGCGAAGCACTGAGCACGGCCTGGAGCACCGGCTGGTCGGCCGAGGCCACCAGCACGGCGTACGCCGCCTGCCGGATCGCCGCGACGAGGTCGTCGGGATGGGCGTCGAAGGCGCCCTGCACCTCACGCATGAACTCCGCGAGCTCCGTGAGGACCATCGCCTCGCCGAGCAGGTCGCGGCTCCCGAACTCGTTGTAGACGGTCTGCCGGCTCACGCCCGCACGGGCGGCGACCTTGCCCATCGTGAGCGCCGCCCACCCCTCCGCCGCCGTCAGCTCGACGGCCGCGGACATGATCTTGTCCCGCGTGCTCACGGGTGCCCCTGTCTCGGACACGACGCCAGTGTAGGAACGGATCCGTGGCTTCACGCCGCTTTGTGGACGTTTGATGTGGAAACTTCTCACGAGGTACGCCGCCCCCGGGGCGTACCGGCGTCCGGCCGCGTGGGACAGACTGGGCGGCATGGCCAGCGACCAGCCGACCGGCATCGACTTCGGGGGGACCGGCATCAAGGGTGCCGCCGTCGACCTGGAGCAGGGTGACTTCGCCTCCGAGCGCGTGCGCATCGACACCCCGCAACCCGCGACGCCCGACGCGGTCGCGGGAGTGCTCACCGAGCTCCTCGGCCAGCTGCCCGACTCCACCGGACCCGTCGGGGTGACCGTCCCGGGAGTCGTGCGGCACGGCGTCGTCCACTCGGCCGCCAACATCGACCACGCATGGATCGGCACCGACGCTGACGCCCTCTTCACCAAGGCCACCGGTCGCGACGTCCACGTCGTCAACGATGCCGACGCGGCCGGGCTCGCCGAGGTGCGCTACGGCGCCGCGCGCGGCCAGCGTGGCCTGGTGATCGTGACCACGCTCGGCACCGGCATCGGCTCGGCGATGGTGCTGGACGGCGTGCTCGTGCCCAACTCGGAGCTGGGTCACCTCGAGATCGAGGGCCACAACGCCGAGTCGCGCGCCGCCAACTCCGCCCGCGAACGGGAGGAGCTGAGCTGGGAGGACTGGGCCGCGCGGCTGACGACGTACTACGCCACTCTCGAGAGGCTGTTCTCGCCCGAGCTCTTCGTCGTGGGTGGCGGGGTGTCCAAGCGCTCCGCGGAGTTCCTGCCCCTGCTCGAGATCGACACCCCGATCGTGCCCGCCCAGCTGCGCAACAAGGCCGGCATCGTGGGCGCCGCGCTCGTGGCGGTGCAGGAGCTGCGCTGACGTGGTCGTGTGCCTGAGCCGTCCTAGTCCCAGCGGGGGCGGGGCACACGACCCGCCCCGGGAGCCGACGGGCCTCAGGGCAGCGTGACGGTGGCGAGCAGGGCGAAGTGGTCGCTGAGCTTGGGCTGGTCCTGGCGCACCCGCTCCGCACGGACCTGGAGGCCCTCGGAGTAGAAGAGGTAGTCGATGGTCCGGTCCGGCGCCTTGACCGACGGATCGTTGGCGAAGTGGGTGAAGTACGCCGGCTCGCCGCCGTCGACCTGCTCCACGGACGGGAACGCGCGGTGCGCCTCCAGCAGCGGGGTGAGCTCGGTGCTCGGCGCGTAGAGCGCGCGCTGGCGAGACGGCAGCCGGTCGTAGGCGGCCCGCGTCGCGAGCAGGTTGAAGTCGCCCCCGAGCACCCACGGGCCCTGGAGACCGGCCAGCACCTCCTGGACGGCGACCACCTGACGTCGCATGGTGTCGCAGCCCTGGGCGAAGGCGTCGAGGTGGGTGTCGAGCACCGTCAGCGGGTCACCGTCGCGCACGGCCAGCTCGGCGGCCAGCACGGCGCGGTCGAAGTTGAACGCCACCGTGACCGGGTCGCCGCAGATGTGCGGCAGCTGGTGCCGGGTGGCGGACTCGATGCGGGTCTTGCTGAGGATCCCCAGGCTCATCCCGACCCGGCCCATCACCTTCGGGTGCGGCACGAACCGGGACTTCCAGTAGTACGCCGACGCGGTGCACGGGTAGGCGCCGGCCAGTCGCGCCTTGATCTCGGCGAGCTGGTCGGCGCGGTCGGTGCGGGCGCTGTCGCGGTCGACCTCCTGGAGGAGGACGACGTCGGGGTCCTCCTCGCGGATCACCTGGACGACGTCCTGCAGCGTGCGGGCGAGGGAGGCCTTGCTGGGCCTCCGGTCGGGGCCGTCGCCGCCGGGGACGTCGTACCAGAAGACGTAGCCGCGCCCCGCGAGGTACTGCACGTTCCAGCTCATCACCCGCACCTGCTGCCCCGGCTCGAGCGGCTCGACATCGGACGGGCAGGTGAGGTCGCCGGCCTCCACGTCGTCGGGGTGGTAGGTCAGGGCATAGACCGCACCGGCCAGGACGAGGGCGATGACGACGAGTCCGACGGCAAGGCGGATGCCCCAGGCCACGAGACGCGTCATGGCTGCAAAGTCTAGGGATCCGAGGCCGTGCCCCACCGGCCTTTGCCGAAGCCCGCGGATGGGGTCAGGAGGCGCCTGCCTCCGGCGTACGACGACCGCGGAGCACCCCGGCCAGCAGGACCAGCGCCCCCGCCTGCGCCACCGCCACGACCAGCACGAGATCGGTGACCCCGCCGTCGTAGAGCCAGCCCGCGAGCCCGCCGCCGGCGAGCGCGGCCACGCCCATCGCTGCCGCGAACGTGCCGTAGGCCGTCGCCAGGCGGGTCGACGGCACCAGCTCGGCCACCAGCGCCTTGACCGTCGAGTCGAGCACGCCGGTCACGCACCCCCACAGCAGCACGCCCACCATCACCACCGACAGCGTGGGCGCGAACACCAGGGCAGGCACGGCCGCGACCAGGACCGGCAGGCCGAGCAGCAGCCGGGGCCCGGCCCGGTCGTAGGCCCAGCCGGTGCCGAGCGCCGTGACCGCCTCGACGGCCATCGCCGCGGCATAGACCACGGGCACCACGGCGGCGCCGACGAGCCCGTCGTGCACCAGGTGGAACGAGATGACGCCGAACGTCATCAGCCCGAGCGTCAGCAGGGCGCAGGCTCCTGCGAACGCGTGGAAGGCGCCGGGCAGTCTCGCGCCGCCCGGCGAGGGAACGGTCGGGACGGAAGCCGCCGGCGGCCCGTCGTACGCCGACGGGTCGGGGACCCGCCGCCGCACCGTGAGCAGCAGCACCATCGCCACGGCGCCGGGCACGGCGAGGGCGGCGAGCGCCACCCAGGTCCGGCCCGTCACGGCGATCAGGCCGGCGACCGCGAGGGGACCCGCGAACGCCCCCACCTGGTCCAGCGCCTTGTGCACCCCGAACCCCCGACCCCGCCCCACCTCGCGCGCGGCCTGGGCCAGGAGCACCGACTTCGACGGGCTGCGCACCGCCTTGCCGGTGCGCTCGGCGAGCACCAGCGCGGAGGCCACCGCCAACCCGGCGCCGCCGACGAAGGGCGCCACGGCCATCAGCGGCACGCACACCGCCGTCATCGCGTAGCCCACGATCGTGAGCGGCCAGTAGCGGCGCGTCCGGTCGGCCACTGGCCCCGACAGCAGCCGGAACCCCAGCGCGGCCGCCTCTCCGGCGCCGGTGACCAGGCCGACGACGAGGGCCGAAGCCCCGAGGGAGGCGAGGAAGGGTCCCGTGATCGAGCGGGCGCCCTCGTAGACCATGTCGGCGGCCAGGCTCACCAGGCCCAGCCAGGTGACGGTGCGCCAGGGACTCCAGGCAGGGGCGGGCGCTGCGGCCTGGGGTCCCGCGGTCACTCCGGCCACCTCCCTCCGTCTGACAGGATCGCACCATGACCGGTGCGCGCGTCGAGGTGCAGCAGCTGACCAAGCGGTTCGGCAGCTTCGCCGCGGTCGACGAGCTCAGCTTCGCCGTCGAGCCCGGCCAGGTCACCGGCTTCCTCGGACCCAACGGCGCGGGCAAGACGACCACCCTGCGGATGCTGCTGGGGCTGGTCCGGCCCACGAGCGGCAGCGCGCTGATCGACGGCCGCCCGTACGCCGAGCTCGCGGACCCCCTCGGCACGGTCGGCGCCGCTCTCGAGGCGACCAGCTTCCACCCCGGCCGGTCCGGCCGCGACCACCTCCGCGTGCTGGCCAGCACCGCCGGCATCCCCGACGGTCGCGTCGACGAGCTGCTCGCCCTGGTCGGGATCGCGGAGTTCGCCGGGCGTCGGGCCGGCGCCTACTCCCTCGGCATGCGGCAGCGACTCGGTCTCGCCGCCGCGCTGCTGGGCGACCCGCAGGTCCTGCTGCTCGACGAGCCCGCGAACGGGCTCGACCCCGAGGGCATCCGCTGGTTGCGCGGCTTCCTCAAGCACCTCAGCGCCGAGGGCAAGACGATCCTGGTCTCCAGCCATCTGCTGCAGGAGGTCGAGCAGACGGCCGATCACGTGGTCATCATCAACCGCGGCAGACTCGTCGCGCAGGGAAGCATGGCCGAGCTGGCCGGGACCCGGAGCTCGTTCGTGCGGACCTCCGACCCCGACGCGCTGACCGGCGCGCTGGCCGCCGCCGGTGTCGGCGCCCGTCCCGGACCCGACGGAGGCGTGGTGGCCGAGACGACCGACCTGCGCGCGGTCGGCGAGATCGCCCACCGGGCCGGACTCGCCGTGTGGGAGCTGCGCACGCACCGCACCGACCTCGAGCAGCTCTTCTTCGAGCTCACCGACTCCCATCCCGACGCCTCGGGCGGGCCGACCGCGGGCGAGCTGGGAGGGGTGGCCTGATGCCCACGCTCGGACCGTCCCTGGGGCGCCAGGTGCGCTCGGAGCTGCTCAAGCTGTTCAGCACGAGGCTGTGGTGGGGCATGGCGATCGGCATCTTCCTCGCCGGTGCGGCCTTCTCGACCCTCTTCGCCGCCCTCTACGGCAGCGGCACCCTCGACGAGGCCGCCGGTCCCGGTGGCGCACCCACCGGAGACGCGACGCAGATCGTCAACACGGTCTACACCGCGGGCGTGGGCGTCGGCTACCTGCTGATGCTGACGATCGGCGTCATCCAGATCGGCTCGGAGTACCGCCACCAGACGATCACCGGCACCTTCCTCGCCACCCCACGACGTGCGCGGGTGATGGTCGCCAAGGTGGTCGCGCTGCTCGTGGTCGGAGCGGGCTACGCCGTCGTCAGCATGCTGGGCTCGGTGACGTTCGGCGCGGTGACCCTCGGCCTCTTCGGTGAGGACCCCTTCCCGTCGACCCAGGTGGTGCGCACGCTGGCGCTGAGTCTGCTGGTGCTGGGGCTCTGGGCACTGATCGGCCTCGGCGTCGGGATCCTGATCCGCAACCAGGTGGCCGCCCTGCTCATCGGCGTCGGCGTGGCCTGGATCGTCGAGCCGGTCGTGGCGCTGGGGCTGACCTACGTCGACTTCGCGCGCGAGCACGTCGTGCCCTACTTCCCCAGCGAGGCGACCAACGCGGTCATCAACGCCGTCCAGAACAGCCCCGACTCCGTGCGCCTGTCGTGGTGGGCCGGCGCGCTCGTGCTCGCGGCGTACGCCGCCGCGCTGGCGGGTCTCGGCACCTGGCGCACCCTGCGCAAGGACATCAGCTGAGCGTGTGCTGACGTGCCTACGGCGTCAGTTCGCCATGCCCAGCATCCGGCGCACCGCGCGCTCGAGGGCCGCTTCGGCCGTCCGGCCGGACTTGGGCGTCGACTCGACGGTGAGCCGGCCGCCGTAGCCGTCGATGAGCGCGTGCAGCTCGCGCGCGGCCTCGCCCGCCGACTGGTCGAGCGTGAACTGACCGCGCGAGACGCCCTCCTCGATGCACCGGCGGGCGAAGGCGTCCCAGGCCTTGTCGACGGCGATCCGGTCCTTGGCCAGCTCCGCGTCGTGGGCCGCGGCCCGCCAG
>CAZQCA010000137.1:0-9282 GCA_964591845.1 uncultured Nocardioides sp. | reverse complement strand
TGGTCATGGGCGTCCTGGGCTGCACCACCCACGGCGCCACGATCGTCCTTCCGTCACCCGGCTTCGACCCGTCCGTCACGCTGCGGGTCGTCGCGGAGGAGCGCTGCACCGGTGTCTACGGCGTGCCGACGATGTTCATCGCCATGCAGCACGCGCCCGACTTCGCGTCGTACGACCTGTCGACACTGCGCACGGGGGTGATGGCGGGCGCGATCTGTCCCGTCGAGGTGATGAAGCGCTGCATCGACGACATGCACATGAGCGAGGTCGCCATCGCCTACGGCATGACCGAGACGTCGCCGGTGTCTACGCAGACCCGATCGGACGACGACCTTGAGCGGCGCACCTCCACGATCGGGCGGGTGCACCCCCACGTCGAGATCAAGGTCGTCGACCCGGTGACCGGCGGGACCGTCGAGCGAGGCGAGACCGGGGAGTTCTGCACCCGCGGCTACTCCGTGATGCTCGGCTACTGGGACGACCCCGCCAAGACCGCCGAGGCCGTCGACGCCGACGGGTGGATGCACACCGGCGACCTGGCCGTGATGCGCGAGGACGGCTACTGCCAGATCGTCGGCCGGATCAAGGACATGGTCATCCGGGGTGGGGAGAACATCTACCCCAAGGAGATCGAGGAGTTCCTCTACTCCCACCCCGACATCGAAGACGTCCAGGTGATCGGGGTGCCCGACGAGAAGTACGGCGAGGAGCTCTGCGCCTGGGTCAAGATGCGCGCCGGCCGGCCTCCCCTGGACGCCGAGAGCGTGCGGGCCTACGCCACCGGGAGGCTCGCGCACTTCAAGATCCCCCGCTACGTGATGGTGGTCGAGGAGTTCCCGATGACCGTGACCGGCAAGATCCGCAAGGTCCAGATGCGCGAGGAGTCGGCGCAGGCCCTCGGGCTGACCTGAGGCGACGGCCACCGGGCCCGGCGGGCGGGTCGGCGGGCCGCCGTACGCTCCAGGGTGTGAGCCAGCCCCTCGTCGTCGGCTTCGACCTCGACATGACCCTCATCGACACGGTGCCGGGGTTCGTCGCCGTGCTCGACGCCCTGGGGGCCGAGCTGGGCGTCGACTTCCCGACCGCCGAGATGACCAGTCGGCTGGGCCCCCCGCTCGACCTGCTGCTCGCCGACCACCTCCACCCCGACGAGATCGGGCCCGCGGGTGACCGCTTCCGCGAGATCTACCCCGACCACGCGGTGCGGCCGGTGCCGTTGCTGGCGGGTGCCCGCGAGGCCGTCGACGCCGTCCGCCGGCACGGCGGCCGGGTCGTGGTCGTCACCGGCAAGTTCACCCGCAACGCGCAGCTCCACCTCGACCACCTCGGCCTCGACGTCGACCACCTCGAGGGCTGGGTCTGGGGAGTGGGCAAGGCCGACGTGCTGCGGCGCGAGGGCGCCACGATGTATGTCGGCGACCACGTCCACGACGTCGAGGGAGCGCTGGCCGCCGGGGTGCTCAGCGTGTCGGTGCTGACCGGCGGCTGCACCCGCGAGGAGCTGGTCGCCGCCGGCACCCACGTGGTCCTGGCCGACCTCGCGGCCTTCCCCTCCTGGCTCGACGACCATCTGGCGCGCACCTCGACCGAGGCGCTTCCGGGCGGGTGAGGGGAATGGGTTGGCAGCCGCTCGGGGTTGGTCCCTAGGCTTGTCGCGCCGGCGCAGGCCGCACCCCCCACACTCGACACACCCAGATCAAGCAAGGAAGGTCCAGCCGTGCCCACTGGCAAGGTGAAGTGGTTCGACACCGACAAGGGCTTCGGGTTCCTCTCCCAGGAGAGCGGCCCCGACGTCTACGTCCATGCCGACGCGCTTCCCGACGGAGTCACGACGCTCAAGGCCGGCACCCGCGTGGAGTTCGGCATCGCGCAGGGACGCCGCGGCGACCAGGCGCTGTCGGTGCGCGTCCTCGAGGCGGCGTCCGTGCAGCGCAACCGCGCCAACGCCCGTCGCAAGAACCCCGAGGAGATGGTGACCATCGTGGAGGACACCATCCGGCTGCTCGACGGGGTCGGCGAGGCCTACCGGCACGGCCGGCACCCCGAGGCCAAGACGGCCCGGCCGACCGCCAAGCTGCTGCGGGCGCTGGCCGACGAGCTGGAGCTCTAGGCAGGTCCCGCGACCCGCCGCGGCCGGGCGCCGGCCGGGCGGGTGGCCAGCACGAGGACGAGCCAGGCGGTGAGCGCCGCCGCGGCCACCCCGAGCCCGAGCCGTGGCACCAGCGGCATCGCGATGCCCACGAAGCCGCCGATCACCCACGCCAGCTGGAGCGTGGTGTCGGAGCGCGCGAACGCGCTGGTGCGCACCCGTTCGGGCACGTCGCGCTGGATGAGGGAGTCGAGGGACAGCTTGGCCAGCGACTGGGCGAGGCCGGCCGTGAGTCCGAGCAGGGTGGCGGTGAGGACGCCGTACAGCGCGGCCGCGAGGCCCGACATCACGGCGCCGGCCAGGACCGCCAGCACGACCGTCACCCGCGGGTTGACCTGCTTGAGCAGTGAGGCGAGGGCGATGCCGAGGGTGTTGCCGAGGCCGGCCGCCCCGATGACGAGGCCGAGCAGCACCTCCGGCTTCCAGTCCCCGATCGGCACCTCCCGCAGCAGGAACGCCATGAACATGGTGAGGAACCCCGAGAGGAACCGCGGGCCGAGGTTGGCGCGCAGCGCGAACGCGACCGAGCCGGGGATGCGGATCCGCACCCGGCCGCTGCGGGTCGTCTCGGCGCCGGGTACGCCGGTCAGCGTCATCGTCCCCTCGCCCACGCTGGAGTCGACCCGCTGCGGCAGCAGGATCGCGAGCACCGTGGCGACCGCGAAGAGCAGGAACGCGTAGCGCAGCGACCACGCCGGGCCGATCAGGCTGGCCAGCACGGCCAGCGGCGCGGAGACGGCGGCTCCCACGACACCGGCCAGGAGCACGCGGCCGTTGGCCTTGACCAGTGTCAGGGACGAGGGCAGCAGCCGGGGCACGGCCGCCGCCCGGGTGACGGTGTAGGCCTTCGACGCGACCAGACAGCCGAGCGCCGCGGGGAACATCCACCGCGACTCCTCGGCGACCGCCGTCGCGAGCGACCATGCCAGGAAGGCGCGCACCGCCAGGGTGCCGCCGATCGCCCAGCGACGCCCGTGGCTGAAGCGGTCGAGGAACGGCCCGATCAGGGGGGCGACGATCGCGAACGGAAGCATGGTGAGGCCCAGGAACAGCGCCACCTGGCCGCGCGCCTCCCCGGTCGGCACCTGGAAGAAGAGGGTGCCCGCCAACGACACGGCGACCGCGGCGTCGCCGGCGGTGTTGAAGGCGTGCAGCTCGATGAGCCGCGACAGCCCCGAGTCGCCGGCCCCCTCGGCGTGCGCGGCACGACGCGCCTGCCGGAAGGTGTAGCGCGAGAAGCGACCGGTCGCCCGGGCCACCCCCCGCATGCCTCGAGCGGTCGCCCGGGCACCCGCCCCGACGACCTCGTTGGTCTGGCGTCGGCCGGCCGCCGTGCGCCCGAGACCGACGTGGACGTCCGGACCGTCGACGCCTCCGGGGTCCTCGGGGCCGCCGGAGGGCCGGCCGGGCGAGGAGGGCGTCATGACCACCATCCTGCCGGGTGACACGGCGCAGAGGGGGCAGCCGGTCTGACACGAGCGCCACCCATGCGTCATCATGACCTGCGTGAGCGCCACGATCACCGCCAGGCTCGACGCCGTGTCGGCGGCCGCCGTCGACGACGCCCGCGCGGCCCTGGTGGCCGACGTGGCCGCCGAGGACGTCGGTGAGCACCTCGGAGCCGCCGCTGACGGCGACCGGGTCGTGACCCACCTGTTCGCCTGCGAGCGCCGGGGCTACCACGGGTGGCGCTGGTCGGTGACGGTCGCCCGCGCGGCCCGGGCCAAGCACGTCACCGTCGACGAGATCGTGCTGATCCCCGGCGAGGAGGCGATCGTCGCTCCGGCGTGGGTGCCCTACAAGGAGCGGGTGCAGCCGGGCGACCTGTCGCCCGGCGACCTGCTGCCGGTCGAGGAGGACGACCCGCGCCTCGTGCCGACGTACCTCTTCGGTGACGACCCGCTCACCGCCGACGACAAGGCGCAGGTGCGCGCCGTGGCCGGCGAGCTCGGCCTCGGGCGGGTGCGCACGCTGTCGCTCGAGGGCCGTGACCAGGCCGCCGAGCGCTGGTACGACGGCCATGCCGGGCCCCAGTCGCCGCTGGCCCAGGCGGCTCCCCAGCAGTGCACGACCTGCGGCTTCCTGGTCCGGCTCGCGGGGCCGTTGTCGGAGATGTTCGGTGTCTGCGCCAACGGCAACGCCAACGACGACGGCAAGGTCGTGTCGTTCGACCACGGCTGCGGCGCCCACTCGGAGGTGACGCTCACCAAGCGGCACCGGCCGCAGCCGCTGCCCGACCACGTCCACGACACCCTGGACGACCTCGAGTCGTTCTGAGCGCCCTGCTCCGGGGTCGCTAGGCGCGCCGGCGGCCCCCGCCTGACGGGCGTGGCCCCTGCGCTCGCTGGCGCCGGCGTCGGCGGGTGTACTCCCAGCCGAAGAGCCCCAGGCCCAGGCCCGCGAGGCAGGTCCAGAGCCACCAGGTGCGACCGGACTCCTCGAGCTGGCCGTAGAAGGGGAGCAGGCCGAGGAAGCCCACGACCCACAGCGCGCAGCCGACCGCCACCGTGCGCACACCGTCGACGTCCAACGGCTCGACATCGGCGACCAGATAGGTGCGCTTGCCGATCTCGTGCTTGGTCGGCTGCTCGTCGTGGCGGTCCACGGGCCCAACGTACGTCACCCGTGTCCACCGTCGGAACACCTCCTGTCCCGGGCCGACGACGTCTGCCAGACTGCGCGCCGTGAGCAACCAGAAGCGCCCCCAGCGCCACCGTCCCGTCCAAGGTGTGAGCGGCAGCCCGACGGGCTCCAGCAGGTCCGGCGGGCAGGGGGGACTGCTCGGCTTCTTCCAGGTCGCCGAGCGCGGCTCGACGCTGGAGCGTGAGATCCGCGGCGGCGTCGTCACGTTCTTCACGATGGCCTACATCGTGGTGCTCAACCCCCTGATCCTCGGCTTCGTCGCGGACGGCGACGGGGCGTTCCTGGGTGGCGGTCCGGGCGACGGGTCCAACCTGTCCGCGATCGCCGCCGGCACGGCGCTGGTGGCGGGGGTGATGACGATCCTGATGGGCGTGGTCGCCAACTACCCGATGGCGCTGGCCACCGGACTCGGCCTCAACGCGTTCGTCGCCTACGGGATCGCCACCCGGATGACCTGGGCCGACGCGATGGGGCTCGTCGTCCTCGAGGGCGTGATCATCCTTCTCCTGGTGCTGACCGGCTTCCGGACGGCCGTCTTCCACGCCATCCCGTCGCAGCTCAAGATCGCGATCTCCGTCGGCATCGGCCTGTTCATCGCCCTGATCGGCTTCGTCGACGCGGGCTTCGTACGCCGTACCGACGCCAACCCGGTGCCGGTGCGGCTGGGCGTCGGCACCGGTGAGCTGGCCGGCTGGCCGGTCGTGGTGTTCGCCATCGGCCTGGCGCTGGTGGTGGCGCTGTGGGTGCGCCGGGTGCGCGGCGCCATCCTGATCTCGATCGCGGTCACCACCGTGATCGCGATCATCGTCGAGAGCATCGTCAAGGCGGGCCCGATGGGCGCCGGCGACTCCTACAACCCGGTCGGCTGGAACCTCAACGTCCCCGAGCTCCCCGACAAGGTCTTCGGAATGCCCGACTTCGGGACGCTCGGCGAGTTCAGCCTGTTCGGCTCGTTCTCCGAGGTGGGCGTCACCGCGGCGGTGCTGCTCGTCTTCACGCTGATGCTGGCCGACTTCTTCGACACGATGGGCACGATGACGGCGATCGGCGCCGAGGCGGGGCTGCTCGACCAGGAGGGCACGCCGCCCCGCACCCAGCGCATCCTGATCGTCGACTCCGTCGCCGCTGCCGCGGGTGGCGCGGCCGGCGTCTCCTCCAACACGTCCTACATCGAGTCGGCCTCCGGCGTCGGCGAGGGCGCGCGCACGGGCCTCGCCTCGGTCGTGACCGGCGCACTCTTCCTGCT
Source organism: uncultured Nocardioides sp. (assembly GCA_964591845.1). Lineage (GTDB taxonomy): Bacteria > Actinomycetota > Actinomycetes > Propionibacteriales > Nocardioidaceae > Nocardioides. The sequence goes on along the minus strand of CAZQCA010000137.1, from coordinate 3,244 downwards.
CGCGATGTTCGTGGCGCCGCTGGTGGAGGTCATTCCCAGCGAGGCGGCCGTGCCGGCGCTGGTCCTCGTCGGGTTCCTGATGATGCAGCAGGTCAAGGGCATCGACTGGGACGACCTGGAGATCGCGATCCCCGCCTTCCTCACGATCGTGCTGATGCCGTTCACCTACTCGATCACCAACGGCATCGGCGCCGGCTTCGTCGCCTACGCCCTGATCAAGGCGGTCCGGGGCAAGTCCGGGCAGGTACACCCCCTGCTCTGGGTCGTCGCGGCCCTCTTCCTCGTCTACTTCGCCATCCACCCCCTCACCGCCTGGCTCACCTGACCGCCGAGGCGTCGCGGTTTTCGCGGTGAGGCGTCGCGGTTTTCGCGGTGAGGCGTCGCGGTTTTCGCGGTGAGGCGTCGCGGTTTTCGCGGTGAGGCGTCGCGGTTTTCGCGGTGAGGCGTCGCAGGTGGACGCGGTCAAACGACGCTTCGGTGCGAAACAGGCGACGCCTCGCGGGAGGTTGGGCGCTCGGGAATACTTAGGCTAAGTAACGAGTTAGGATGGGCGTCATGCCCACCGTCGAGACCGTCGCCCGCACCGATGCCGGTCTGGCGTCCGAGCTTCGCCTGTCCGTGATGCGGCTGCGTCGCAGGCTGGCCTGGGAGCGCCATCCCGACAACCCGCTCAGCCTCAGCCAGATGACCGTGCTCGGCACCCTCCATCGCCACGGCGAGATGACCATCGGCGAGCTGGCCGCCCACGAGCGGGTCCAGCCGCCGTCGATGACTCGCACGGTGGGGTGCCTGGAGACCGACGGCTACGTCGTACGACGGCAGGGCCGGGCCGACCGCCGGGTGCAGCACGTCTCGCTCACGCAGCGGGGCCTCGACACGCTGCTCGCCGACCGGCAGCGACGCGACGCGTGGCTCGCCCGGCGGCTGGCCGACCTCTCTCCCGAGGAGAGACGGGTCCTCAGGTCCGCCGCGCCGATCCTCGACCGCCTCGCCTCCCACGACTGACCACCACCCACCGAAAGGCCCCGTGAGCCCCACCTTCCGCTCCCTCTCCCACGCGAACTACCGCCGCTACGCCGCGGGCGGTGTCGTGTCCAACACCGGCACCTGGATGCAGCGCGTCGCCCAGGACTGGCTGGTCCTCCAGCTGACCGCCAACTCGGGCACCGCGATCGGCATCACCACCGGGCTGCAGTTCCTCCCGTTCCTGCTGTTCGCTCCGGTCGCCGGGCTGGTCGCCGACCGGATGCCCAAGCGCCGCCTGCTGCAGCTCACCAACGTCGCGATGGCGGTCCCCGCCGGCCTGCTCGGCCTGCTCACGGTGACCGGTGTGGTGCAGACGTGGCACGTCTACGTGCTCGCGTTCGTGCTCGGCACGGCCAGCGCCTTCGACGCGCCCGCCCGTCAGAGCTTCGTGTCCGAGATCGTGGGCCCCGAGGACGTCTCCAACGCGGTCGGACTCAACTCGGCGTCGTTCAACGCGGCGCGCGTCGTCGGCCCCGCGCTGGCCGGACTGCTGATCGCCGCCTTCGGTGGCGGCGCGACCGGCACCGGCTGGGTGATCCTGCTGAACGCCATCTCCTACGCCGCGCCCGTCGCGGCGCTGCGGGCGATGGACCCCGCGCTGCTCGACTCACCCGAGCCGACGCCACGGGCGCCGGGCGCCATCCGCGCGGGCATCAGCTATGTGCGACACCGTCCCGACCTGATGCTGATCCTCGGGATCGTCGGGTTCACCGGCACCTTCGGCCTCAACTTCCAGATGACCTCGGCACTGATGGCGACGGAGATCTTCCACCGCGGTCCCACCGCCTACGGCCTGCTCGGCACGTTCATGGCCGTCGGCTCGCTGGCGGGCGCGCTGGTGGCCGCCCGCCGCGAGCACGTCCGTCAGCGCCTGGTGGTCGTCGCGGCGCTCGCGTTCGGAGCCGTGGAGATCGTCGCCGGCCTCACCCCGACCTACGCCGCCTACGCCGCCGTCGTACCGCTGCTCGGCATCACCGCCCTCACGATGATCACCAGCGCCAACGCCTACATGCAGCTCCACACCGACCCGGGAATGCGCGGGCGGGTGATGGCGCTGTACATGATGATCTTCATGGGTGGGACCCCGCTCGGCGCACCCGTCGTCGGGTGGGTGGGGGAGACGTTCGGTGCGCGATGGACGCTCATCGGCGGCGGGACGCTCACGATCGTCGGCGTCGCCGCCTCCGCGGTGGCGTACGCCGTGCAGTCGGGCGCCTCTCGTCGCGTTTTGACCCCCGCCTAGCCCCGGAGTAGCCTCGTCGCTTGTGTCTGGCACGTCCAGACCGTTGCGCGCGCCCTGAGGCCGACCCGTCGGCGGCGGCCGGCTCACCGGCCAGGAGACGCGCACGATCAGAGGCACAGCACCAACGCAACACCCCCGTGCCCGGCAAGGCGCCGGGCCGTGAGAGACGACAAGAGAGGGAACCACCGAGGTGCCCACCATCCAGCAGCTGGTCCGCAAGGGCCGCCAGGACAAGGTGTCGAAGAACAAGACGCCGGCCCTGAAGGGATCGCCCCAGCGACGCGGCGTCTGCACGCGCGTCTACACCACGACTCCCAAGAAGCCGAACTCCGCCCTCCGCAAGGTCGCCCGTGTGCGCCTGTCGAGCGGCGTCGAGGTCACGGCCTACATCCCCGGCGTCGGCCACAACCTCCAGGAGCACTCGATCGTGCTCGTGCGCGGCGGCCGGGTGAAGGACCTCCCCGGGGTCCGCTACAAGATCATCCGCGGCACCCTCGACACCCAGGGCGTCAAGGGTCGCAAGCAGGCCCGCAGCCGCTACGGCGCGAAGAAGGAGAAGAGCTGATGCCGCGCAAGGGCCCCGCTCCCAAGCGTCCTCTCGACGTCGACCCGGTCTACGGCTCGCAGGTCGTCACCCAGCTGGTCAGCAAGGTGCTCCGCGACGGCAAGAAGCAGGTCGCCCAGCGCATCGTCTACACCGCGCTGGAGGGCTGCCGCGACAAGACCGGCACCGACCCGGTCGTCACGCTCAAGCGTGCGCTCGACAACGTCAAGCCGGCCATCGAGGTCAAGTCCCGTCGTGTCGGCGGTGCGACCTACCAGGTGCCGATCGAGGTCAAGCCCAACCGGAGCACCACCCTCGCCCACCGCTGGCGCGTCGGCTATGCCCGCGACCGCCGCGAGAAGACCATGTCCGAGCGCCGCAGGACCGAGAGCCTCGACGCCTCCATCGGCCTCGGTGCCGCGGTCAAGAAG
>CAZQCA010000136.1:0-9284 GCA_964591845.1 uncultured Nocardioides sp. | reverse complement strand
CGTTGCCGTGGTGCGCGTCGAGGTCGAGGATCCCGACCCGCGCGTGGCCGGCGGCGCGCAGGCCCTCGGCCGCCACCGCCGCGTTGTTGAGGTAGCAGGAGCCGCCGAAGCCGCTGCGGGTGGCGTGGTGGCCGGGCGGGCGGCACAGTGCGTACGCCGACCGACGGGTGCCGGCGACGATGTCGACGGCGGTGAGGGCGCAGTCGACGGCGGCCCGGGCGGCCTCCCAGGTGCCGGGTCCGACCAGCGTCATCGTGTCGTAGCAGTAGCCGCCCGCCAGCGCGTGGGCGGCCACCGGACGACGTACGGGCATCCCCTGGGTGAGCGCGTGGGTCGGGAAGAAGTAGGGCACCACGCGGTCCTGCCCGACCATCTGGGCATAGGGACCCTGCATCCAGGTCGCGTGGGCGCCCCGCAGCCAGGTCAGGAAGTCGGCGTCGTGCACCCGCGTCAGGACGGCGTCGTCGTGGGGCATCGCCGCCATCGGCTCCCGCTCGCGCAGCGCGGCGTGGATCGCGTCGACCCGCTGCGGGACCTCGGTGCCGATCGTCGGGACGCCGACCCAGACTTCGTGGCGCGGGTCGTGGCGGCGGGTCTCCGGCGACCACACGACCGGGGTCGAGAACGTCATGGCGCCCAGCATCGCAGCACCGGGCATCGCGGCATCGGGCAGGATGTGCGCCATGCCGCGAGCTCGTGACCTGGGCCTGGTGATCGGGGCCCTCCCGCCCGGCCCCACCAACTCCGTCCTCGACATCGCCGGCGTGGGCCTCGGGCACGCCACCGTCTGGCGCGACGAGCCCGACCCGCCCGACGGGCGGGGCGTGGCGCGGACCGGGGTGACCTGTCTGCTGCTCGCCGACGACGCCTACCGGCGGCCGCTGCCGGCCGGCGGAGCGGTGCTCAACGGGGCCGGCGAGTGCACCGGCTTCCTCACCGCCGCGGAGTGGGGCGCCGCCGAGACGCCGGTCTGGCTGACCTCGACCATGCAGCTCGGCCGGGTCTACGACGCCGCCTGCCGCATCGAGCTGGAGCGGACCCCCGGGGTCGCCGACGACGTGGTCATCCCCCTGGTCGCGGAGTGCGACGACTCGTGGCTCAACGACTGCCGCCGGATGCAGGTCGAGGACGCCGACGTGTGGACCGCGCACGACGAGGCGCACGCCTCCGTCGGTGCCTCGAGCCCGCCGGCGGAGGGCGCCGTCGGCGCGGGCACCGGCATGTCCTGCTTCGACTTCAAGGGCGGCATCGGCACGGCGTCCCGGGTGACGCCCGACGGCTGGACGGTGGCCGTGCTGCTGATGACCAACTTCGGCGTCCGCGAGGAGTGCGTCGTGGACGGCGTCCCGGTCGGACGACTGCTCCCGCCGGAGGGGTCCGGGCCCCAGGCGCCGGCCGGCTCCTGCATCGGCGTCGTGGTGACCGACGCGCCGGTGGACGGAGCCTCCTGCTCCCGGCTGGCCCGTCGGGTGGGCCTCGGGCTGGCGCGCGCCGGCTCGGTCGCCCACCACGGCAGCGGAGAGATCTTCGTGGCCGCCGGGACCGGCGTACGCCTGGACCGCAACGGTCGTCCGGACGGTCCCGCCCTCGCGTCGGGCCGGGCCCTCGACCCGTTGTTCGCCGCGGTGGTCGAAGCCGCCGAGGAGGCGGTGCTCAACTCGATGTTCGCGGCGCCGAGCGTGACGGGTCACGCCGGCCACACCAGCGAGACCCTGCACGACGACCGGGTGCTCGCCCTGCTCCAGGGCGTGCGGTCGTGAGCGGCGGCACCGAGCGCGAGGTCCGGCTGCCGATGGCGGACGGTGTCGAGCTGGCGCTGACGCTCTACCTGCCCGACGCGGCGCTCGGCCCGCAGCCGTGCCTGCTCGAGGCACTGCCCTATCGCAAGGACGACCTGACGGCGTCGTACGCCGAGTCCTACGTCGCCCTGCGCGACCGCCACGGCTTCGCCGTCTGCCGGGTCGACCTGCGCGGCACCGGCTCCTCGGCGGGTGACGCCACCGACGAGTACCCCCTCGTCGAGCGCAGCGACCTCGCCACCGTGATCGCGTGGCTGGCCGAGCAGGACTGGTGCAACGGCCACGTGGGCATGTGGGGCACCTCCTACTCCGGCTTCAACTCCCTCCAGCTCGCGGTGGAGCGGCCGCCGGCGCTGCGCGCGATCTGCGCGATCTACGCCACCGACGACCGGTGGACCGACGACGTGCACTGGCGCGGCGGCGCGCTGCGACTGGTCGACCTCGTCGACTACGACCACTACATGACCGCCATGTGCGTGCTCCCGCCCGTGCCCGTGCTGTGGGGCGACGGGTGGGAGGCCGAGTGGCACCGGCGGCTCGAGACCAACGAGCCGTGGCTGCTGACCTGGCTGCGCGAGCACCGGCACGGCACCTACTGGGACCACGGGTCGGTGCGGCTGGGCGGCACCACCGCGGGCTACGACCGGATCGCGTGCCCGGTCATGATCGTCGCCGGCTGGGCCGATGGCTACCGCAACAACTCCTTCCGGACGGTCGCCCGGCTGGCCGAGGCCGGCGTGCCCCACCGGCTGCTGGCCGGGCCCTGGGCGCACGCCGACGCGACCACCGCCATGCCCGGGCCGCGGATCGACCTCGACACCGAGCTGGCCGCGTGGTTCGACCGCTGGCTGCGGCCCCCGGCCGAGCCGCTGCCGGCAAACGACGACCACCTGGACGTCTTCGTGCGCGGCTCTACCCGGCCCGCACCCGACCTCGACCTGCACGAGGGCCGGTGGCTGCGGCTCCCCTCGGTGCCGCCCACGACGTCGGAGACGGTCGCCCTCGACGGGCCGCGCCCGCTGCGCGTACTGCCCGACGTGGGCACAACCGCGTGGATCGACTGCGCCGGCCACCTGCCGTGGGGACTGTCCGGCGACCAGCGGCTCGACGACGCGCGGTCACTCGTCTGGGACGCCCCTCCGCCCGCCGGCCCGGTAGTCGGGCACCCGGTGGCCCGGCTCCGGGTCACGTCCGACCAGCCGCTGGCGTCGGTGTCGGTGAAGCTCTGCGACGTCTTCGCCGACGGCACGTCCGCCCTGGTGTCACGCGGGTCGCTCGACCTGACGTTCCGCGCGGGCGTGCACGGCACCCCCACACCGCTCGAGCCCGGGACGGCGTACGACGTGGTCGTCGAGCTCGACGCCTGCGCCTACGAGTGGGCGCCCGGCCAGACGCTCCGGGTGTCGGTGGCGGGCGCCGACTGGCCCAATACCATCGCACCGCCCGCTCCGGTGACGCTCACCGTCGAGGGGACGCTCGACCTCCCCGTGCTCGCCGACCACGACTGGCCCGCGCCGGCGTTCGCCCCCGGGGCCGCGCACTCGAGCGAGTCCGACGAGGGTGTCGGCTGGGAGGTCCGCGACGACGTGCTGCGCCGGGTCACCTCCGCGGTCACCCGGCAGGTCAGCGACTACCCCACGCCCTACGACGGCCACGCGCGCGAGTCCTACCTCGGGGAGGTCTCCGTGCATCGCGAGACCTTCGCCCAGCACGCCCACGCCGACACCACCTACGACCTGACCTGGCCCGGCGTCGACATCACGGTCCGGTCGGTGATGGACGTCGACATCACCGCGGACGGCTACGACGTGGCGATCGAGACGGTCGCCACCCGCAACGGCGCCGAGGTCAGCCGCCGCAGCTGGCGGGAGTCGATCCCCCGCTGATGCGCGGACGCGGGGCTCCTCACCCGAGCAGCTCCTCGATGGTCCGGACCGCCACGCCGACGCCGTCCTCGCCACGGACCAGGTCGCCGACCTCCGCAGCCCGCGCCGCAACCGTCGGGGACGCCAGGCCGTCCAGCAGGCCGGTCAACGTGTCGGCGGTCAGCTGGTGCCTGCGGATCGGCGCGGGTCCCGCGCCCAGCTCGTGCACCCGGCGGCCCCAGCACGGCTGGTCGCCCATGTGCGCGACCACACCGCTCGGTACGCCGGCGCGCAGCGCGGCCGCGGTGGTGCCGGCACCCCCGTGGTGGACCACGCCGGCGCAGCGCGGGAGGAGCCAGTCGTGCGGCACGTCGTCGACCAGCAGCACCGTCTCGGGCAGGACCCGCGCGTCGAGGCCGGCCGCCCCGCGGTGGACGATCCCACGCCGTCCGGTTCGCTCCAGGGCCGCCAGGATCGTGGCCATGGTCGCGTCGGAGTCGTGGGTGGACATCGAGCCGAAGCCCACGTAGACCGGGGGCTCGCCGGCCGAGAGGAAGTCCGTGAGATGGTGTCGAGACGGCGGCTGCGCCGCCTCCTCAACCACCTGCCCGAGCGGCCCCGGCAGGAACCAGTAGCCGGTGACTCGCTGCGTCGAGGGCCAGTCGCGCGGCTGCGGCACCACCTGGCGGCTCACGCCGACGACCGCCGGCGTCTCCACCACCGCCCGGGCCCAGCCGCGGCGCGGACCGCGCGGCAGCCCGAGCTCCCGGCGTACGGCGTCGCCGGTGGCGCGGAACGCCCCGGCGAGGAGCAGGTTCGTCACCCGACCCGCCGCCAGGTTGCGCCACGACACGGCCCGGGGAGCCGGGGCCTGCAGCCCGGCCCAGCCCGCTCGGGTCGGGGCGAACGGCGCCAGCAGCGCCAGCAGGTGCCGGCCTCCGCCCGCCTCCACGAGCGCCTGGGTGCCGTCGACGGAGAGCACGCCGCTCACGAACAGGTCGGCGGTGCCGGCCAGCGACGCGATCTCACCGGCCAGCGCCACGCCGTAGGTCGACACCATCTCGGTCAGCAGCCGCAGCTCCAGCGTGGGGCGATGGCTCGAGTGCCCCAGCCACGACCGGCCGAGCTCGGAGTCCAGCAGATCGCGGGTGTCGACCGGGAAGCCGTGGAACGCCAGGCCGTGTCCCTCGACCAGCCCGGCGAAGTCGCGAGTGGCCGCGACCGTCACCTCGTGACCGGCCGCGCGCAGGCCGAGCCCGAGGGCCACCAGCGGCTGCACGTCGCCACGAGAGCCGGAAGCGAAGATCGTCACCCGCACGCGGTCATCACAGCACGCCTTCTCGTCGACCACCGCACATGTGCCAGGGTGGGCGCATGGTCGCGCCCACCGGAGAGCAGTTCCCGATCGAGGGCGGCGGCTACCGCGCGGTCGTGACCGAGGGCGGAGCGACCCTCCGCTCCCTCGAGTACGCCGGCCGGCCGCTGCTGGACGGCTTCGCCGAGGAGGAGCTGCCCACCGCCGGGAGGGGCCAGCTGCTGCTGCCGTGGCCCAACCGGATCCGCGACGGCCGCTACCGCTTCGGCGGTCAGGACCTCCAGCTCCCGCTCTCGGAGCCCGCGCGTGGCAACGCCTCGCACGGCCTGGTGCGCTGGGCCGCGTGGCGGGTGGAGGAGCACACCGACCACTCGGTCGTGCTGACCTACCGGCTGATGGCCCAGAGCGGCTACCCGTGGAGCCTCGACCTCCACGTCGTCCACGACCTGTCCGCCGACGGACTGACGGTCAGCGTGACCGCGGCCAACCTGTCGGACGACCCGGCGCCGTACGCCGTCGGCGCCCACCCCTACCTGAGGGTGGGCGACCGGGGCATCGACGACCTGGAGCTGACGCTGCCCGCGTCGACGCGCCTGCTCGCCGACGAGCGCATGCTGCCCACGACCCGGGAGCCGGTGGACGGCACCGACTACGACCACCGCGTGGCGCGACCGCTGCGGACGACGGTCTTCGACCACGCCTTCACCGACCTGGGCCGCGACCCGCTCGGAGGCAGCACCGTGTCGCTGCGCGACCCCGCGGACGGACGCGGAGTGGCGCTGTGGATGGACCACCACCACTCCTGGGTCCAGGTCTACAGCCAGGACGACCGGCCGCAGACCGCGCGCCGCTCGCTCGCCGTGGAGCCGATGACCGCCCCCGCCGACGCGTTCAACAGCGGCGACGACCTCACCGTGCTGGCCCCCGCCGGAGACGACGGCGACACCCTGGGCGTCGCGTGGGGGATCCGGGCGCTCGAGTAGCGGTCCGCGTCCTCACCCGGTGAGGTCGAGCAGGCGGCGCAGCTCGCGGACCGCTGTCCGGGCCCGGTCTCCGTCACTGCCCTGGATGCCCATCGCCGAGACGGTCGTCCCGTCGGCCAGGTCCAGCGTGGCCCACGGCGCCCCGGCCGGCAGCGAGACCGCCACCACCTGCGGCCAGTCGAACTCCCGGCGCCGGAAGCCGTTGACCACGACCAGGTGCTCACCGGTCGCCACCACCTTGCAGCGCATCAGCGCGGTCATCGCCGCCACCCCCATCGCGACGAACAGCAGCATCAGCGTGAGCTCGAAGACCGTCGTCGCGTCGCGCACCTCGCGGGGCACGGAGAACCACGTCACCGCCACCATCACCAGCAGCGAGACGCCGAAGCCCCAGCCGGCGAGGCGGACGCCGAGCGGCCGCCAGGTGTGCGGCAGCGGCACCGGGTCGCCGGGGGCGGCCGGTCGCGGGGTCGGCTCAGATGCGGCAGGCATGGATGTCGGTGACGAGGATCGCCCGGGCCCCGATGTCGTAGAGGTCGTCCATCACGCGTTGGGCCGCGTCGCGCGGCACCATCGCGCGCACGGCCACCCAGCCCTCGCGGTGCAGCGGCGAGACCGTCGGGCTCTCGAAGCCCGGGGTCAGGGCGACCGCCTCGGCGACCCGGTCGGAGGGCATGTCGTAGTCCATCAGCACGTAGGTCCTGGCCACGAGCACGCCCTCGAGCCGGCGGCGGAAGACCTCGAACCCGGCGGGCGGGGCGACCCCCGCGCGGGTGACCAGCACGGCCTCGGAGTCGAGCACCACCTCGCCGAAGGTGTCCAGCCCCGCCGCGCGCAGCGTCGTGCCGGTCTCCACGACGTCGGCGATCACGTCGGCGACGCCGAGCTGGATCGAGGTCTCCACGGCGCCGTCGAGCCGGGTGACGGTCGCGTCGATGCCCCGCTCCTGGAGGAAGGCCCGCACGATGCCGTCGTACGACGTCGCGATGCGCCTGCCCGCCACCTGGTCGAGGCGGTCGTACTCCCCCACCGGGCCCGCGAACCGGAAGCGCGACCGACCGAAGCCGAGCTGCAGCACCTCCTCGGCCTTGGCCCCGGAGTCCAGCAGCAGGTCGCGGCCGGTGATGCCGACGTCGAGCGTGCCCTCACCGACGTACAGCGCGATGTCGCGCGGGCGGAGGTAGAAGAACTCCACCCCGTTGTCGGGGTCGGTGAGCGTGAGCGTCTTGGTGTCGTGGCGCTGGCGGTAGCCCGACTCGAGCAGCATCTCGGTGGCCGCCAGCGACAGCGACCCCTTGTTGGGGACCGCGACCCGCAGCAGACCGGGGGTGGTGGGGAGGCTCATGCCGGAAGTCCTGGTGTGCTTCTAGAGGTGGGCGTAGACGTCGTCGAGGGTGAGGCCGGTGGCCAGCATCAGCACCTGGGCGTGGTAGAGCAGCTGGCTGATCTCCTCGGCCGCGCGCGCGGGTGACTCGTGCTCGGCGGCCATCCAGGACTCGGCCGCCTCCTCCACGAGCTTCTTGCCGATCGCGTGCACGCCGGCGTCGAGCTCGCGCACGGTGCCGGAACCCTCGGGACGGGTGCGCGCCTTGTCGCCGAGCTCGCTCCACAGCTCCTCGAAGGTCTTCACGAGCGACCAGCCTAGGCGGTGCGCGACCGCACCCGGCGCAGGGTCTGAGCCGTGATCAGCGCCGCCGAGGCAGCCTCGTAGCCCTTGTCCTCGTGGGACTGCACCAGCCCCGCCCGGTCGAGGGCCTGCTCCTCGGTGTCGCAGGTGAGCACCCCGAAGCCGACGGCCGTCGCGTGGTCGAGCGCCACCCGGGCCAGGCCGTCGGTGGCGGCGCGGCAGACGTACTCGAAGTGAGGGGTCCCGCCGCGGATCACCACCCCGAGGGCGACCACCGCGTCGTACCCCTGCCCGGCGAGGGCGCTGGCGACGACGGGCAGCTCGAAGGCGCCCGGCACGCGCACCACGACCGGCGCCTCGACCCGGTAGTCCTTCATCGCGCGCTGGGCGCCGTCGATGAGGCCGTCCATGACCTGCTGGTGCCAGCAGGCGGCCACGATCGCCACCCGGAGGTCGTGGCAGTCCAGGGGCCGCTGGTCGGGGGCTCCGGCACCGGTCATCGTCCGGCTCCTTCCACATCGTCGGGCAGCTCGGGCAGCTCGGGCAGCTCGTGGCCCATCCGGTCCCGCTTGGTGCGCAGGTAGGCGAGGTTGTGGTCGTTGGGTCGCGGGGTGAGCGGCACCCGCTCGGTCACGGAGACACCGTAGTCCTCGAGGCTCGAGGTCTTGGCGGGGTTGTTGGTGAGCAGCCGCACGCTCACCACGCCGAGGTCGCGCAGGATCTGGGTGGCCGTGCCGTAGTGCCGGGCGTCGGCCGGCAGGCCGAGATCGAGGTTGGCGTCGACGGTGTCGCGCCCGCCGTCCTGCAGCGCGTAGGCCTGGAGCTTGGCGACCAGGCCGATCCCGCGACCCTCGTGGCCGCGCAGATAGACGATCACGCCGACGCCCTCGGCCACGATCCGCTCCATCGCCTCCCGCAGCTGCGGCCCGCAGTCGCAGCGGTGGCTCGCGAAGACGTCGCCGGTCAGGCACTCCGAGTGCACGCGGGTCAGCACCGCCTCGCCACGCTCCGCAGCTCCCGCGACGTCGCCGTAGGTGAGCGCGAGATGCTCGCTGCCGTCGATGCTCACCCGGTAGCCGTAGGCCGCGAACTCACCGAGGTCGGTCGGCAGCCGGGTTTCGGCCACCCGCTCGGCGTGCAGCTCGGTGCGGCGGCGGTGGCGCACCAGGTCGTCGATGGAGATCATCGCCAGCCCGTGCTCGTCGGCGAAGTCGCGCAGCTCCTGGCCACGCTTCATGGTCCCGTCGTCGTTGACCACCTCCACGAGCACGCCGGCGGGGGTCAGCCCGGCCAGCCGGGCCAGGTCGACGGCCGCCTCGGTGTGCCCGCGCCGCACCAGCACCCCTCCGTCGCGGTAGCGCAGCGGGAACACGTGGCCCGGCCGGGTGATCTCCCAGGGCTCGGTGGCAGAGTCGGCGAGCACCTTGACCGTGTGCGCGCGATCGGCGGCGGAGATACCGGTGCTCACCCCGTCGCGGGCGTCCACCGAGATCGTGTACGCCGTCCGCAAGCGGTCCTTGTTGTGCGGCGTCATCAGCGGGATCTCGAGCCGGTCGAGCATCTCGGCGGGCATCGGCACGCAGATGACTCCGCTGGAGTAGCGGATCGTGAACGCCATCAGCTCCGGGGTCGCGCGCGACGCCGCGAAGATGATGTCGCCCTCGTTCTCGCGGTCCTCGTCGTCGACGACGATCA
>CAZQCA010000135.1:0-9288 GCA_964591845.1 uncultured Nocardioides sp. | reverse complement strand
GTCGCCAGGTGGTCGGCGTAGAACTCCTGCGCCACCCGGTGGGCGTCGATCAGCCGCGAGCGGTTGGGGCCCCGGCGCTCCGCCGGGGCGTCGCCCTCCTCGCGGCGCAGCTGCACGCCGTACTTCTCCGACAGTCGCTCCACCGCCTCGACGAAGCTCAGCCCGTCGATCTTCATCAGGAACGTGAAGACGTCGCCGCCCTCGCCGCACCCGAAGCAGTGCCAGAACTGCCGGGCCGGCGTGACGTGGAACGACGGCGACTTCTCGTCGTGGAAGGGGCACAGTCCCTTGAACGAGCCGCCGCCGGCCGGCCGCAGCGTGACGTAGGACGAGATCACGTCGTCGATGCGCGCCTTGTCGCGCACCTCGGCGATGTCGTCGTCGCGGATCCGCCCGGCCACGTCGCGGAGTCTACGGTGCGGCTCGGACCGTGGGGGCGGTCGTCCCCAGCGCCCTCAGCCCTGGTCGCCCCGACGGTCGCGCCAGGCCTGCGTGGCCTCCTCGCGCGCCTCGGCGCCGACCTCGGAGTAGCGCTCCTGCAGCCGCTCGCGGATCTCGTCGGCGGAGTAGGCGCGCCGGCGCCGCTCCTCGCGCGCGACGACCGCTCCGGTCGCCGCGATGCCGAGGATGCCTGCCAGGCCGAGCGCCTTGCGCCATCGGTGTGCCACGTGCGCAGCGTACGCGGCACAATCACGGTCATGTCCACCGTGACCCTCGACGAGGCCGCCGCGCTGACCCGCACCGGCGACCTGTGGCTCTTCCGCGGCGTCACGGCGGCGGACCACGCGATCAGGCTGGCCACCAACGCCCCCGTCAACCACGTCGCCCTCGCCGTCACCGTCGGCGACCTGCCCCCGATGATGTGGCACGCCGAGCTCGGCCGGCGCCTCGTCGACCTGTGGACCGGGACGCATCACCGCGGCGCGCAGCTGCACGACCTCACGGCGGCGGTCGAGCGGTGGACCGGGCTGCGCAAGCAGCGTGTCTTCGTCCGGCAGCTCGAGCCCGAGGCGGGACGCCCCGAGGAGGACGCGGCGCTCAAGGCCGTCGCGCGGTGGAACGGCGCCTCGTTCCCGAGCACCGGCCAGCTCGCCTGGCGCTGGTTCTCCGGGCGCAACGGCATCCCCAACCCGGAGCTGCCCATGGCCCTGCGCACCGAGGTCGCGTTCTGTGCCGAGCTGGCCGCCTCGACGCTGCAGATGATGGGCGTGCTGGGCGACGAGCTGCCGCCGACGTGGTACGACCCCGGCCGCTTCTGGAGCGGTGACGCGCTGCCGCTCCAGGCCGGGTGGGCCTACGGCGACGAGATCGAGGTCAGCGTCCCCGACAGCTGAGCCTCGGTCACCGCACCTCGATCAGGCGGGCCGCGGGACGACGTTCTCCAAGGGCTCTGCGGCGGCGAACCGCGCCAGCTGGTCGCGCACCACGCGGTGGGCCCGCGGCCACATCGCCGTGGAGGCACCCCCGACGTGCGGCGAGATCAGCACCCCCGGCGCCGTCCACAACGGGTGGTCGGCGGGCAGCGGCTCGGGATCGGTGACGTCGAGAGCGGCGCGGATCCGGCCGGCGCTGAGCACCTCTAGCAACGCGTCGGTGTCGACGACAGCACCGCGAGCGACGTTGACCAGCAGGGCGCCCGGCTTCATGGCGGCCAGGATCTCGCGCGACACCAGTCCGCGCGTCGCATCGGTGAGCGGGACGACCACCACGACGACGTCGACGACGAGCAGCAGCGACGCGAGCGCGTCGACGCCGTGGACGCCCTCCCGCGCCCGGCTCGCCACCCGGACCACCTCGACCTCGAAGGGCAGCAGCCGCGCCTCGACCGCGGCCCCGATCGACCCGTGACCGAGGATCAGCACGCGGGAGTCGGCGAGCGAGGGGCGCGGCGCGTAGTCCCACTCCCGTCGGTCCTGGGCGCGCACGAAGTCGGGGACTCCGCGCTGCGACGCCAGGATCAGGGCGAGCGCCAGCTCCGACGTCGACGTCTCGTGGATCCCGCGTCCGTTGCAGAGCGTGACACCCTCGGGCAGGTAGGGCCACACGTGGTCGATGCCGGCCGTCAGGGTCTGGACGACCCTCAGCTGCGGCATCTCGGCCAGCACCTCCAGGCCGCCCGACCACTCGTACGACGGCACGAACAGCTCGACCTCGCCGATGCCCGGCGGCGGATCGCCGACCCGCGGGACCACCCGCTCCACCCGGAGGCCAGCGGGCACCTCCCCCAGCGCGGCGGGGTCGAACGGCAGCCACACCAGCGGGTCGCTCACCGCCCCACCACCGCCGTGTGCCGCGCGACGGCGCTGGAGTCCGTCAGCGACGCAACCTGGTCGACCACCACGCGCAGGCGCTCGGCGTCGTCGGTCGCCGCCGCCCAGTCGTCCGCGAACGGCCGGTCCAGCGTGTCGGGCCCGCGCGTGGCCAGCTCCTCCACGAGCTCGGCCAGCAGGGTGCGCTGACGGTCCATCAGCGCCACCCGGTCGTCGGCCCGCATGACGTAGTGCGCGGCGACGCCCTTGAGCACCGCGATCTCCAGCCGGGTCTGCTCCGGCACCACGAGCGTCGACCGATAGCGCACGAACGGCCCGGCCCCGGTGGCGAACGTCGCCGCCTGGACCGCCCCGCAGAAGCGCCCGATCAGGTCGGAGGTGAGGTTCTTGAGCGCGGCGAGCTGCCGCCGCGAGCCGTCGTACGCCGTGCGCGGCCAGGCCTCGACGGCGCGCAGGCCGTCGAGCACCGCGTCGAGGGTGTCGTCGGCGGCGCCGGGGACGTACCACTCGCGCACGGTCTGCCACACCGCGGCGCGGTCGAGCTCGGTGAGCTCGACGCGACCGGCCACCACGCCGTCCTCGACGTCGTGGACGGAGTAAGCGACGTCGTCGGCGAGGTCCATCACCTGCGCCTCGACGCACTGCCGGACGCCGTCCACGCTCCGGCGCAGCCAGTCGAAGACGGGCCGGTCGTCGTCGTAGACGCCGAACTTCACGACGGTGCGCGGCGAGCCGTCGGCGTGCAGGCCCTGCGGCGGCTCCGCGGCCGCGCGCGGCCAGGGGTACTTCGTGCAGGCGTCGAGCGTGGCGCGGGTCAGGTTGAGGCCGACCGACCGTCCGTCGGGCCCGAACGTCTTGGCCTCCAGCCTGGTCAGCAGACGCAGCGTCTGGGCGTTGCCCTCGAAGCCGCCACAGGGCTCCGCCAGCTCGGCCAGCGCGCGCTCGCCGTTGTGGCCGAACGGCGGATGGCCGAGGTCGTGCGCGAGCGCCGCCGTCTCGGTGAGGTCCGGATGACAGCCGAGCGCCCGGGCGAGGTCGCGCGCCACCTGGGCCACCTCGAGGCTGTGGGTGAGCCGGTTGCGGACGAAGTCGTCGGTCTGCGGACCCAGGACCTGGGTCTTGGCCGCGAGCCGCCGTGACGAGGCGGCGTGCACGACCCGCGCCCGGTCGCGCTCGAACGGCGTACGGACGGGTGCGTCGACCCGCTTGGGGGGCTCCTCGACCAGCCGCTCCCCGTCGGCCGAGGAGTAGTGGTCGAGGGACGGGGGTTCGCTCATCGAGGCGACCCTACTGCGGACCGGCCTGCGGGCGATCGCGGTCGCCGGCGAGCGGCGGGCCGGCCGTCAGTAGACGGCGACGTGGACGTGGTCGTAGTGGTTCGCGGTGGCCGAGCCGCGGCTGGACATCAGCCGCCAGCCCTCACCGGCCCGCTCGGGGGTCCAGATGTGCTGGCGCCAGATCACGTCGTAGAGGTGGAGCTCGGCGGCGTGGGCGCGCAGGTAGTCGGCGATGGCGGTGCCCAGCTGGACGTCGCTGGTCATGATGTCGAGCGCCCGGCCGGAGGCGTGCTCGCCGTGGGCGTCCCAGCCGCCGTACGACGTGATCTGGGGGAACGCGTGGCACACCGACCGGTAGACGCGGATGGCGTTGGTGGTGAGTCCGCTCTCCACGCTGGTGTCGGGGCAGGGCTCCATCGACAGCCCCGCGGCGGGGCCGACGGGCTTGTCCTCGGAGAGGTAGCCCTCGCTCACCCAGCGCGACTCGCCCTTGACGATCACCTCGACCCGGCCGTGGTCGCGGCGGCCGGTGATGAGGATCTTCTTGCCCTCCTCGAACTCACCGATCAGCCGGGCGTCCTTGCCGGGAGAGCTCCAGACGTTGAGGGGGGCCGTCGTCCAGAGCTTGACCCGCTCCTTCTTGGCCCGCTTGACGATCCGGGCGGTCAGCCGCTGCGCCTGGGCCTCCGCCATCACGGCGGCCTCCTCCGGCGTGATCGTCCGCTGGTCCTCGACCGACTTCACCCGCCGGGTCGCGAACCTCGAGACGACGTCGGTGCGGTCGCCCACGTCGACGCTCGCGAAGGACGCGCTCGACAGGTCGTCCGGCACCACGGACGAGACGTCCGCTCCGAGGACGCCGGCGCCGACGACGCCGAGGGTGGCCAGGGTGGCGAGGGGCGCGGCCACGAGGGACGCGCGGGGAAACCGGAGGGCGCGGGTCTCCCGCTTGTGGCGATGGTGTGCCACTGCGCTGATGTCCTTTGCACATTGACGGGGGGCTGACGGGGGGTATGCGTCCGGCCGTTTGATAACGAAACGGACACAGTGCGCACGAGTCAAGCACACCGGTCCGGTCGGTTGCCAATCCCCACGCGCCGTCGTGAGACGGCGGTCACGTCTCCCGCGGGCCGTCGGAGCGCGGCTCCGCGTCGGCGAGCGCGGCCTCCACGGCGGCCTCGACGTGGAGACGCGTGGTGGGGAAGAGCGGGACATCCGTGTCGTCCGGACCGACCAGCAGCTCGAGCTCGGTGCAGCCGAGCACGATCCCCCGCGCCCCCCGGGCGACCTCGCGAGCCATCACCTCACGCAGGGCCGCGCGCGACTCCTCGCGGACCACGCCCACGACCAGCTCGTCGTAGATCACGCGGTGGACCGTCGCCCGGTCGGCCTCGTCGGGCACGAGCACCGCCACCCCGTGCGCGGCGATCCGGTCACGGTAGAAGTCCTGCTCCATCGTGAAAGCGGTGCCGAGCAGGCTGACCGTGTCGACGCCGGCGGCCCCGGCGGCGCTCGCCGTGACGTCGCCCAGGTGCAGCAGGGGCAGGCCGCACCCGGCCTCGATGGCGGGCGCCACCTTGTGCATAGTGTTGGTGCACAGGACGAGCAGCTCGGCGCCCGCCGCCTCCAGCCGCCGGGCCTCCTCGGCCAGCAGCTCGCCGGCGGTGGCCCACTCGCCCGCGGTCTGGAGCCGCTCGATCTCGGCGAAGTCGACCGAGGCCACGGTGCACCGCGCCGAGTGGAGGCCGCCGAGCCGCTCCCGGACGGCCTGGTTGAGCAGGGTGTAGTAGAGCGCGGTGCTCTCCCAGCTCATCCCTCCGAGCAGGCCGATGCGCCGCATCAGGTCTCCTTCCGGCCGACCAGCACGTCGCGCAGGATCGCCTGGTCGACGCGATGGCGCAGGCTGCGATAGGGCTCGCTGTCGGCGACCACGAAGCCCGCGGACGCCAGCACGCCGGCGAGGTCGTCTCGGGAGGCCACGTGGGTGTTCCAGGAGATGCCGAGCGTGCCTCCGGGGCGGAGCAGCCCAGCCCACACGGGCACCGCCTCGGCCAGCAGCTCCAGGGGGCGGCGGGTGAGGCCGCCCTCGGGGTGCCGGCTGCCGTGCTGCACGCCGTACGGCGCGTCGGTGACGACGGCGTCGAACGAGCGCGGCTTGAAGAGCTCCCCTGCCCGCAGGGTGTCGGCGGCCATCACGCTCACGCGCTGGGTGCGCCCGGCGGCCCAGTCGGCCTTGGTGGGGGCCAGGCTGGCGTCCGTACGCCGGGTCAGCACCCGGCCGTCGCGGCGCACGGGTGTCGTCGCGAGGGTGTGCTTGAGCCGCTTGCGCTTGAGCCAGCTCCCGAGGAACGTCACGTAGGCCTCGACATCCTTGCGGTCCAGGTCGAGGCCCGAGGCGTCGTGGCCCCACCGGAGTGCCTGGTTGAGCGTGGTGCCGCGGCCGCACATCGGGTCGAGCACCCGCAGCTGCCCGTCGAGGAGGTCGCCGGGCGTCTCGCGGAAGAGCAGAGTCGCGTGGAGCAGCAGATGGGTGAACGTCTCGTTGGTCTTGCCGGAGTACTTCTGGATCGTCAGCAGGTCGTCGTCGTAGTGGGCCAGGGGCGACAGCGCGACGGGGCGGAGCAGCCCGTCGACCCGCTCGAAGAGGGCGAAGGCCGTCGACACCTGTGAGAGGTGCGCCACCGTGCGCTCGTCGAGCTGCTCGGCGTCGAAGCCGACGTAGGGCACGCCGCCGATCGTCTCGACGCGTACGTCGTGCAGGCGGCCGCCCAGCGCACGCTCGTCGACCAGGCGCAGCTCGGCCTCGGTCAGCGGCAGCGACGCCTGGGCATAGACCCGGTTCGCGGACGGCTGGACCAGGAGGGCGTGGCGCGCCACCTCAGCCGCCCGTGGTCTCGGTCGCGTCCTCGCGCACGTGGCGCCCGCGGCCGTCGCTGTCGTCGAGCCACCCCTCGGGCAGCACCACCTTGGCGCGCGGCGATCCCTGGCGACCGCGGGCGGCGCCCAGCTCGGCCACGGGGAACGGCTCGGTCGGGTCGAGCTCGGCGAGCAGCGCGTCGAGCGCGGCGAGCGAGTCGACCAGCGCGAGGGAGTGACGCAGCCGGCCGCCGGCACGGAAGCCCTTGAGGTACCACGAGACGTGCTTGCGGAACTCCTTGCAGCCCCGCTCCTCGCCCATGTGCTCGCTGAGCAGCTCCGCGTGGCGGCGCATCATAGTCGTCACCTCCCCCAGCGTCGGGAGGGTGGTGACGGCGCGGCCCCCGAACGCGGCGGCCAGGTCGCGGAACAGCCAGGGACGGCCCAGGCAGCCACGGCCCACCACGACTCCGGCGGCCCCGGTCTGCTCGACCATGCGGACGGCGTCGGCGGCCTCCCAGATGTCACCGTTGCCGAGCACCGGGATGTCGACGTGGTCCACGAGACGCGCGATCGCCTCCCAGTCGGCCTCGCCGGAGTAGGCCTGCTGGACGGTCCGGCCGTGCAGGGCGATCGCGGCGCAGCCCGCCTCCTGCGCGATCCGGCCCGCGTCGAGGTAGGTGAGGTGGTCCTCGTCGAGGCCCTTGCGCGTCTTGATCGTCACCGGGACGTCGTACGGCGTGGTCGCGGCCACCGCCGCCTCCAGAATCTCGGCGAGCAGCCCACGCTTCCACGGCAGCGCTCCGCCGCCGCCCTTGCGGGTCACCTTGGGGACCGGGCAGCCGAAGTTGAGGTCGACGTGGTGGACGCCGTACTCGGCACAGAGGATCTCCGCGGCCTTGCCGACGTAGACGGGGTCGGTGCCGTAGAGCTGCACCGAGCGGATCGACTCCAGCTCGTCGAAGGCCAGCATCTTCAGCGTCGTCGGGTCGCGCTCCACCAGGCCGCGCGAGGTGATCATCTCGCACACGTAGAGACCGGCGCCCTGCTCGGCGCACAGCCGCCGGAACGCCGCGTTGGTGATCCCCGCCATCGGCGCCAGGACGACCGGCGTCTGCACGCGGAGCGGCCCGAGGTGGAGGCGGTCGGGCAGGCGACCGGCGCTCGGGGAGGTGCTCGCGGACATGCCGGCCATTGTCGCCGGTGTCCACCGGCCAGCCCAAACGGCCCGCCCAACGGCCCGCCCACACGGCCCGCCCAAAGTAGGCGGTCGGGCGCTCAGCCGGAGCTCTTGTCGCCCTTCTTGCCCTGGCCCTTCTTGTCGCCCTTCTGGTCGCCCTTGCCGCCCTTGCCCTTGTCGTCCTTCTTGTCGGTCACGACGACGACGTCGCCCTGCCAGGTGACGGGCGTGAAGCCGGGCCCGGTGAAGACGCTGACGTTCTCGAGCTTCCCGTGGTCGGGGGCCAGGTAGACCAGACAGGTGACCGTGCTCGCGCCCCCACGGAACTTCGCGGGCAGGGCCGCCGGGCTCGGGCAGGGCTTGAAGGTGCTCTCGAAGCTGCTGGCGGCCACCAGCCTGTCGGCGCCCTTCGAGTCCTTCCCGATGTTGATGTAGAGGGGGAGCTTCTGGTCGGTGAGGTTGCTGCGACCGATGTTCTGCACCTTCAGGTGCACGAAGTAGGGCGTGGACGCCTTGCTCTTCTTGTCGAGGATCCAGGCGCTCAGGCGCGAGATCGGCACCCGCTCCACCTTGGTGACCCGCAGGTCGACCACGGCGACGCGCTTCTCGTCGAGCTGCCACGCGACCGAGGCCTTCTTGCCGAAGGCCAGCTCGGTGCCCTGGGGAGTCAGCACGACCTTCTTGCCGACGTCGAGGTAGTTGGAGGGGCCGTCGGACGGCGAGCCGGACTCACCCGCGGACGCGGACCCGCCGCTGCCCGCCTCGCTGGACCCGTCGCTCTCGGGCGCGTCGGAGCCGCCGCCCCCCGAGCAGCCCGCGAGCAGGACCGCGGCCACGAGCGTGGCGGCCAGCCCCGTCCTCGCCGGACGACCGACAGCAGACCTCAGCATGCCCCTCACCATAAGGCGACCTTGTCCGGTCAACCGTCAAGAACCGATCAAGCGCTGCGCAAAATAGCCCGAAATCCCGTCGATCGGGACCCGCTCCTGCGCCATCGAGTCCCGCTCGCGCACGGTCACCGCGCCGTCGTCCAGGGTCTCGAAGTCGACCGTGACGCAGTACGGCGTGCCGATCTCGTCCTGCCTGCGGTAGCGCCGGCCGATCGCTCCGGAGTCGTCGAAGTCGACGTTCCAGCCCTGGCGCAGCTCCGCGGCGAGGTCGCGCGCCTTCGGCGACAGGTCGGCGTTGCGGGAGAGCGGCAGCACCGCGACCTTGACCGGGGCCAGGCGGGGGTCGAGGCGGAGGACCACCCTCGTGTCGACGCCGCCCTTGGTGTTGGGGGCCTCGTCCTCGGTATAGGCGTCGACCAGGAACGCCATCAGCGACCGGTTGGGCCCACCGGCGGGCTCGATGACGTAGGGCACGAAGCGCTCGTCGGCGGCCTGGTCGTAGTAGGAGAGGTCCTGGCCGGAGTACTCGCTGTGCTGCTTGAGGTCGAAGTCGGTGCGGTTGGCGATGCCCTCGAGCTCACCCCACTCGCTGCCCTGGAAGCCGAAGCGGTACTCGATGTCGACGGTGCGCTTCGCGTAGTGGCTCAGCTTCTCCTTCGGGTGCTCGAAGTGGCGCAGGTTGTCGGGGTCGATGCCGAGGTCGACGTACCAGCGCGTGCGCTCGTCGATCCAGTACTGGTGCCACTCCTCGTCCTCGCCCGGCTTGACGAAGAACTCCATCTCCATCTGCTCGAACTCGCGGGTGCGGAAGATGA
>CAZQCA010000134.1:0-9332 GCA_964591845.1 uncultured Nocardioides sp. | reverse complement strand
GCCCGCTTGCTCCAGCTTGCGGGCCCAGCGGATGTTGGCCTCCTCGTCGAACCGCGCCTTGATCTCGACGATCACCAGCACCTGCTTGCCGGCCTCGGCGGCGTCGACCAGGGCGTCGATGATCGGGCTGTCGCCGGAGGTGCGGTAGAGCGTCTGCTTGATCGCGAGCACGTGCGGGTCTGCGGCGGCCTGCTCGAGGAAGCGCTGCACCGAGGTGGCGAAGGAGTCGTAGGGGTGGTGCAGCAGCACGTCGTGACGGCGTACGGAGTCGAAGACGTCGACGGGCGAGGCCGACTCCTTCTCGGCCAGCAGCCGGTGGGTGCTGGGCACGAAGGCGGGGTACTTCAGGTCGTCGCGCGAGAGGTCGGCGATGTTGTGGAGGCCGGTGAGGTCGAGCGGCCCGGGGAGCCGGAAGACCTCCTCGTCGCTGATGCCGAGCTCGGAGACGAGCAGGTCGAGCACCTTGGGGTCGATCGACTCCTCGACCTCCAGCCGGACCGGAGGCCCGAAGCGGCGGCGCAGCAGCTCCTTCTCGAGGGCCTTGAGGAGGTTCTCGGCGTCGTCCTCCTCGACCTCGAGGTCCTCGTTGCGGGTCACTCGGAACGTGTGCACCTGGAGCACGTCCATGCCGGGGAAGAGCCGCTTGAGGTGGGCGCCGATGACGTCCTCGAGCGGCACGAAGCGCTGGTTGCCCAGCCCGACGAACCGGTCGAAGATCGGCGGCACCTTGACCCGCGCGAAGTGCTCGGTGCCGGCCACCGGGTTGCGGACCAGGACGGCCAGGTTGAGGCTGAGGCCGGAGATGTAGGGGAACGGGTGGGCCGGGTCGACCGCCAGTGGGGTGAGCACGGGGAAGACCCGGTCGCGGAAGAGGCGCTTGCAGTACTTCTGCTCCTCGCGGTCGAGCTCCTCCCACCGGACCAGCTCGATGCCCTCCTTGGACAGCGCCGGCACCAGGCCCTCGCCGAAGGCGCGCGCATGGCGCTCCATGAGCTCGCGGGAGCGGGTCCAGATCTGCCCGACGATCTCGAGGGGCAGCAGGCCAGAGGCGGCGCGTACGGCGACCCCGGCGGCGATGCGCCGCTTGAGGCCGGCGACCCGGACCATGAAGAACTCGTCGAGGTTGCTCGCGAAGATCGCCAGGAAGCGAGCCCGCTCGAGCAGGGGGAGGCCGTCGTCCTCGGCGAGCTCGAGCACGCGCTGGTTGAAGCGCAGCCACGAGAGCTCGCGGTCGATGAAGCGGTTGCCGAACTGCTCGACCTTGGCGATGGCCTCCTCGTCGGGCACGTAGGGGGGCGCGACGTGGAAGGTGTCCGACGGGTGGGCGAAGGGGTCGTGGGCGTCGGGGCTCTCCTCGAGAGACGTCGTCACGTGCGACGGGAGCAGACCTTCGGTGGACACCTGCTCAGTGTGTCACGGAGCAGGGTCGGGTGGGGGTCCCGGTGGGGCCGTCGTACCCCCGTCACGACGGCCCCACCGGTGGCTCGTCCCGGGTCGGTCACTCCGTGCGGATCAGGTCGCTGGTGAGCCTGCCGTTCGTGGCCACCACCGTCAGGGCGGCGACCGCGACGGAGGCGAGGACCGCGGCCCCGGCCACGGTGAGCACCGGCGGGACGAGCCGGTCCAGGTGTCGGCTCCACTCGCCGTCGAGGCGCAGGTAGGTGAGGCCCGCGAAGGCGCCCGAGGCGATGGCCAGCAAGGTCCCGAGGGTGGTCGGGAGCGCGGCCTCCACCCATTGCGCCCGACGCAGGGTGGCGGAGGGGGTGCCGATCACCTGGAGTGAGGCGAGCTCCCGGCGGCGGCCCAGGGCGCGGTCGATGGCGGCGATCCCGAACGTTAGCAGGCCGAGGCTGAGGATGACCACCGCCAGCGTGTAGACGATCACCCGCAGGCCCGCGACGAAGTCGTAGTCCTCGAGACCGGGGGTGTACTGCACCGAGGCCCCGGAGGTCGAGAGGTTGTCGGCCAGGTCGCGCCCCGGCCGGGCGATCACGACGATGTGGCGCTGGGCGTCGTCGAGCACCGGGGCGAGACCGGGGGTGTCGGGAGGGAGCAGGAGCCCGCCCCCGACCGGGCCGAAGACCTCTCCGCCCACGCCACCGGCGACCCGGGTGCCGGGCTGCAGCGTCAGCTGGGGCCCGCGCCCGTTGCGACGCTCGTCGTCGTCACCCGGGGCGACCGTGATCCGGCTGGGCATCCGGCGTTCGCCGAAGGGATAGAGCCACAGCGGCTCGCCGTCGACGCATCCCGTGGCCTCGGGCATCACGTGGGCCAGGTCGGAGCAGGTGCCGACGTAGACCTCGTCGTTCGCGCCTCTCCCGGGCCGGTAGCGGGGGCCGTCCTGGGCCACCAGCCAGGGCAGCGGGACGACGTCACGCACTCCGACGGTGCGGGCGGCGATGCGCGCCTGCTCCTGGGCGGCCTCGGCGTCGGCGACCACGACCGCCCACTGCTGGGTGGTGACCTGCTGCTCGGCGGCGAGGTACTGCGAGGTGCCTTCGAAGGCCGCGACGACGGCGCGCGCGCCGACCACGAGGAAGAGCCCGATCATCAAGGCGGAGACGACCCGGGTGACCGCGGCCGGCTGGGCCTGGAGACGACGGGCGGCGATCACGGTGGCCGGCCCACGCGCCACCCGCAACAGGCCGTCGGCCAGGAGCCGCACGAAGACGGGCACCACGAGCAGCAGGCCGATCCCGGTCACACCCACCCCCGCGAAGAGGACCACGATCTCGCGGTCGGACAGCGAGTGGTCGTCGTTGGCGCGCCACGACACCAGGCACAGCGCGATGCCCAGCAGCACCGGTGCCACCCGCCACCACGAGAGCCGTCCGGCGTCGGCCTTGCGGGCGCGTTCGAGGGCCCTCCGGGTGTCGAGGCGCTGCGGCAGGCTCGAGACGGCGACGACGGCGAGGGGGACGCCCACCAGCGCCATGGCGTACGACGTCGCGCTGGGCCGCAGCTCGCTCAGCCGCCACTCGAGGCCGGCGAGCGACCAGGTGCCGGGCACCAGCCGCAGCAGGAGGAACGCAGCCAGCCCCGCCACGGTGCCGGCGACGGCGGCCACACCGGACTCGACCGCCGCCACCGCGCGCGTCTGGGCGGCGGTCAGCCCGACCAGGCGGAGATTGGCCAGCCGGCGGTCGCGGATCGAGGCCGACAGCCTGCCCACTGTGGCCGCGAGGGCGAGGACGGGCAGGGCCACCCCCGACACGACGGCGGCCTGGAACCGCAGCAGCTCGGGGGAGTAGCCGAACCAGTCGCTGACCTGGGGAGCAGCGACCATCGCCATCACCACCAGCAGCACCAGGGTGCCGACCCCGGCCGCCACGCCGGTGAGCACCGAGCGGCCTCGCTGGCCCGGCGTACCGGAGGCCAGGCGCAGGCCGAGCAGCAGCGCCGGAGTCACGAGGTCGCCGCCAGCTCGCGCACGCGGCCGTCGCGCATCGTGACCAGCGTGTCCAGGTGGGAGCCGACCAGGTTGTCGTGGGTGACGACCAGCAGCCCCGCGCCCACGGCGTCGGCGAGCCGCAGCACCACGTCGAGGACCTGCTCCGCGGTGGCGGTGTCGAGCGACCCCGTGGGCTCGTCGGCGAGCACGAAGCGCGGGCCGTGCACCAGCGCCCGCGCGACCGCGGCCCGCTGCGCCTGCCCGCCGGAGACGGTGCCGGCCCGACGCTCGGCCCCGTCGGCGACCCCCACCTCGGCGAGCAGGTCGCCGGCCCGGTCCCGGGCCTCGCGACGGCGCACGCCCAGCAGCTGCAGGGGCAGCATGACGTTCTCGAGCAGCGTCAGCTCGGGGACCAGGTCGCCGAACTGGAAGACGACGCCGATCTCCCGGAGCCGCGTGCGGCTGCGGTCGGCGTCGCGACGCGCGCTGAAGGGCTCGTCGTCGAGCAGGACCTCTCCGGCGTCGGGTCGGAGCACGCCGGCCAGGCAGTGCAGCAGGCTCGACTTGCCGCACCCGGACGGGCCCATGAGCGCGATCCGCTCACCTTGGCGCAGGGAGAAGGTCACGTCGCTGAGGGCGGTGGTCGCTCCGTAGGACAGCGAGACGGCCTCGGCGCGCAGCGCGGCGGCCGTCATCCGTCCACCCCCTGCGTGAGCGCGGCGCGCACCTGGTCGAGCCGGTGGCCGGACCGCTCGATCCACTGGAGGTCGGCGTCGAGGTGTGCCAGCTCGTAGGTCACCGTGAGCAGGTCGGCGCCGGTCGCCTCGCGCCGCCGCGCCTGGAGCTCGCGCATCCGGGTCAGGTGGGCCTCCCGCTGGGCGTCGAGGACGTCGGCCGCGGACCGCCCGGACAGCAGGGCGACGGTCACCCGGGCGCAGAGGTCGCTCGTCGCGAACTCGTCGGGGTCGTCGGGGGCATGGACCCAGGTGTCCACGGCGGTCACTCCCTCCGGGGTGATCCGGTAGCGGCGGCGGTCGGGCCCGTCGCCGGCCTCGATGTCGAGCATCTCCGCGAGGCCGTCGCGCTCCAGCCGCGACAGCGTGGCGTAGACCTGCCCGTAGGCGAGCGGTCGGCGCTGCGCGAACCACGCGTCGTACTTGTGCTTGAGGGTGTAGCCGTGGCTGGGCTCCGGCTCCAGCAGAGCCAGGAGGGTCGTGGAGGTGGCCATGCGGGGACTATACATCAGGTGTATACGTCGAGGGAATAGGGCCGCTGCGGTCCTCGGTCAGGTGGCGAGAGCCTCGCCGAGACCGTCGAGGAGGCGGACGACGTCGTCGTCGCTGGAGTACGGCGCCAGTCCGACCCGGAGCGCGTCGTCGTCGCGGAGGCCCAGCCGGCGGAACGGCTCGTAGGCGTAGAACGACCCGGCGGGAGCGTGGACGCCTCTCTCGGCGAGGCGGGCCGACACGGCGGCGGCGCTGCGGCCGGGGAACGTGAGCAGGGTCGTGGGCGTGCGGTGGGCGGCCCTCGAGTGGACCTCCACCGAGTCGCCCAGCTCGGTCAGTCCGGCGGCGAGCAGCGCCGAGAGGCGGGTCTCGTGCTCGTGGATCGCGGCGTAGGACGTGCGCAGCCGCTCGCGGCGGCCTCGCGCGGCGCCCGGCGCCAGGGCGGCGAGGAAGTCCACGGCCGCGGTGGCGCCTGCGAGGAGCTCGTAGGGGAGGGTGCCGAGCTCGAACCGCTCGGGGACCGCGTCGGTGGAGGGCGCGAGCTTGTCGGGGTGCAGGGTCTCCAGCAGCTCGGGAGCGGCGCCGAGGACACCGCAGTGCGGCCCGAGGAACTTGTAGGGCGAGCAGACGTAGAAGTCGGCGCCCAGGCGGCGCACGTCGGCGAGGGCATGAGCGCTCAGGTGCACGCCGTCGACGAACACCAGCGCGCCCACCTCCCGCGCCCGGGCGGCGATCGCGGCGATGTCGGGGCGGGTGCCGAGCAGGTTGGAGGCACCGGTCACCGCGACCAGGCGGGTCCGGGCCGTGAGCGCCGCCTCGATGCTCGCCGGCTCGAGGTCGGCGGTCGCCGGGTCCAGGTCGAGCCAGCGCAGCTCCGCGCCGACGGTGGCGGCGGCATGGACCCAGGGGCGGACGTTGGCGTCGTGGTCGAGACGGCTGACGACGACCACGTCGCCGGGACGCCAGTGCTTGGCCAGCGCCCGGGAGACGTCGTAGACCAGCTGGGTGGCGCTGCGACCGTGCACGATGCCGGCCGCGGGCACGCCGAGCAGGTCGGCGTACGCCGCCCGGAAGGCCGCGACGGTGTCGTCGGCGTTGCGCTCGGACGCGGTCAGGCGGCCGCGGTTGGACAGCGGCCCGGCGAGCGTCCGGGCCACCGCGTCCGCCACCGCCCGGGGCGTCTGCGTCCCGCCCGGGCCGTCGAAGTGGGCCAGCCCCGACTCGAGCGAGGGGAACTCGCGGCGCAGAGCCGCGACGTCGTACGACATGGGGTCACCCTGCCAGGCGCGCGCCGTGCGGCTAAGCCTCGGGCAGTATCTGGGGGCCGCGGGCGTACATCACGTGGGTGTCGGCGGCCGCGTGGGTGAAGCCGAGGCCCTCGTAGACCGCGCGGGCCGGGAGGTTGTCGGACTCGACGTAGAGCAGGATCTCGCTGACCCCGCGACCGGCGAGGTGGTGGAGCCCGGCGAGCGTGAGCGCCTTGCCGAGCCCGCGTCCCTGCGCGCGCGGGGCGATCCCGACGACGTAGACCTCGCCGAGCCTGGGCGAGTGCTGCTTGGTCCAGTGGAACCCGAGCAGGGTCCCCGACGCGTCGTGGGCCAGCAGCAGCCCCGCGGGGTCGAACCACGGCTCGGCCCGACGGGCCGCCAGGTCGGCGGCGTCCATCGCCCCCTGCTCGCGGTGGCCGGCGAAGGCGGCGGCGTTGACCGCGAGGACGCCGTCGGTGTCGGCGGGGTCGTCTGGCCGCAGGCCGCGGATCGTGACCCCTGTCGGCACGACGAGGTCCGGCAGCGGCTCGGCCGTCATCCGGCGCAGCACCCACAGCTCCCGCACCCGCGCGAAGCCGTGACGTCCGGCGAGGCGGGCCGCCGCCGGGTGGTCGCCGTGCGACCAGGCGGTCGCGACGTCGGCCGAGGCGAGCGCCACCTGCGCCAGAGCTGTGCCGACCCCGTGCCGGCGAGCCTCGGGGGTGACCGCCAGGTCCAGCGCCGCCTCACGCACCAGCGCGAAGCCGTCGGAGGAGTCGCTCACCCACAGCCGGTGCGACTCGTCGAGCCCGTGGTGCTTGAGCCGCAGCACGGCCGCCTCGTCGAGCGGGTCGGCGCCGTCGGCAGCGACGCAGGCGCTGCGCACGTCGGCCACCACATGCGCACCCCGGTCGGCGTACGCCGAGGGGGCGACCTCGCGGACGGCGGCGCTCAGGCGTCCAGCTCCTGTGGCGCGGCGTCGTCGCGGGAGCGCTCGCCTGGCTGGCGCTCGCCTGGCTGGCGGTCGGCCGGCGAGACGAAGCGGTAGCCGACGTTGCGGACGGTGCCGATGAGCGTCTCGTGCTCCGGGCCGAGCTTGGCGCGCAGCCGGCGCACGTGGACGTCGACGGTGCGGGTGCCGCCGAAGTAGTCGTAGCCCCAGACCTCCGACAGCAGCTGCTGGCGGCTGAAGACCCGCCCGGGGTGCTGGGCGAGGTACTTGAGGAGCTCGAACTCCTTGAACGTCAGGTCGAGCACCCGGGAGCCGATCTTGGCGGTGTAGGTGGCGTCGTCGACGGTCACCTCGCCCGTGCGGATCACGTGTGCGTCGGGGTCGGCGGCCCCACGCTCGACCAGACGGCCCAGCGACAGACGGATCCGCGCCTCGAGCTCGGCGGGTCCGCAGCCGCTCAGCACGACGTCGTCCATCCCCCAGTCGGAGGCGACGACCGCCAGGCCGCCCTCGGTCACGACGAGCAGGACCGGCCGGTCGCTGCCCGTGGCGCGGATCAGGCGACACAGGTCGCGGGCATGAGCCAGCTCGTGTCGCCCGTCGACCAGGATCACGTCGGCGTCGGGCGCGTCGAGCAGCGCGCTGCCCTCGGGGGGCAGGATCTTCACCGAGTGCGGCAGCAGGGCCAGCGCGGGCAGCACCTCGGCGCTCGGCTGGAGGGCGCTCGTGAGCAGCAGCAAGGCGCTCATGGCACCTCCCGTCGGCACGTCGGGGGCTTGCAGGGATACGGCAGGATATCCCGACATGGAGGCCGAACCCGCGTCCTCGGCCTCGGCTGAGACCGCCATCACCGTCCGCTACTGGGCCGCCGCCCGGGCCGCGGCCGGCGTCGAGAGCGAGTCGGTGACGGCCCTGGAGCCGCTCTCGCTGGCCGCCCTGGTGGGCGCCCTGGTGGCGCGTCACGGAGACGCCCGACTGGCCCAGGTGCTCGGGGTCTGCTCGGTGCTGATCGGTGACCGGCCCGCCGGCGGTGGCGACCGGGCCGGGGTGATCGTGGCTCCGGGTGACCGGGTCGAGTTCCTGCCGCCGTTCGCCGGCGGCTGACCCCGGCCGGGACGAGGGAATGGCGGGGCGACCGCGGAGGTTGAGGTGCCCATGACCGCCGGCCAGTGGGTGCTCGTCGTGAGCGTGCTCCTCGCGCTGTCGGTGGGAGCCTGGCGGGCGCTGAGCGACGGACGGTTCCGCGGCACGCACCGGGTCCGGGGAGCGGAGGCGTCGGCGTCCGCGCCCCCTCGCGACACGCTCGGACTGGGCGAGCTCGGGCACGAGCTCGGGCAGCGGGCGACCCTGCTGCAGTTCTCGTCGGCCTTCTGCGCGCCCTGCCGGGCCACGCGCCTCACCCTGGCGAGCGTCGCCGAGGTCGTCCCCGGCGTCGTGCACGTCGAGCTCGACGCGGAGCACCACCTCGACCTGGTACGCCGGCTCGGCATCCTGCGCACACCGACCACCCTCGTGCTCGACGCGGAGGGGCACGAGGTCACCCGAGCCTCGGGCGCGCCTCGTCGCGACCAGGTGTTGGCCTCGCTGGGAGAGCTCGTCTGATGTCCGCGATCTGGACAGGTGTCTCATATATCGGGATTCCGACACATCGCGCTGCTGCCCCGCCTACTGTCGTGGCCATGTCGACGACCCTGCTGACCCGCCGCCGCGCAGTGGACCACTGCCGCGTGCGCTCGTCGCTGTGTCGAATGTCCTGACCGGACGTCTCCCGCGCCGCTGACCTCCTCCCGAGGTCCCCTCGATCGGCGCGCCTCGACGTCCGTGGTGCCCCGCCCGACCGCCACCCAGGACCCAGGAGGCTCCCGATGAGCCAGCAGATCGACCCCCGAGGCCAGCGATTCGCCGCCGGCGTGACCGCACTGGTGCTCGCCACCGTGCTCGCGCTCGCCCCGAGCCCACTGGGCGTGGCGCTGCTCGCCGTCCAGACGGCGCTGTTCGCCGTCGCCACCGGCCTCGGCGTGCAGCAGACGCCGCACGCCTGGCTCTACCGCTCCTACATCCGGCCGCGGCTGGGGCCGCCCCGGGAGTGGGAGGACGCCACACCTCCGCGGTTCGCACAGGGCGTCGGCCTCGCGTTCGCCGTCGTCGGCCTGGCCGGCTTCCTCGCGGGCGTGCCGACCCTCGGGCTCGTCGCCACCGGCTTCGCGCTGGTCGCGGCGCTGCTCAACGCGGTCTTCGGCCTGTGCCTGGGCTGCGAGGTCTACCTGCTCGGCCGCCGCGTCCTCACCCGGCGCACCGAGACTCGTCCCGCCGTCGCCCGACCCACCGCCGAGGCGTCGCAGATCTAGCGCCGAGGCGTCGCGATTGTCGCGGCGAGGCGTCGCGGATGTCGCGGCGAGGCGTCGCTGTTGGTCACCCCACCACCCTTCACACACAGGAGCACACCATGACCCGAGAGTCCGCTCTCGTCACCGCCGACTGGGTCGAGGAGCATCTCGCCGACCCGACCGTCGTCC
>CAZQCA010000133.1:0-9385 GCA_964591845.1 uncultured Nocardioides sp. | reverse complement strand
GGTCGAGGTCGACGAGTCCGACGACCGGATGCAGAAGAAGATCCGCAACGCCCAGTTCCAGAAGGTGCCGTTCATGATGATCGCCGGCGACTCCGACGTGGAGGCGGGCGCGGTGTCCTTCCGCTACCGCGACGGCCACCAGGAGAACGGCGTGCTCGTCGCCGACGCCATCGCCCGGGTCACCGACGCCGTGGCCACCCGCGCCCAGGTCTGACGCGAACCGGCGCCTCCGGGGCGCCGAGCCGGCCGGTCAGGGCAGGCGCTTGGTGTAGCGCCGGCAGGGGGACACGAAGGTCTCGCCGAGCGCGACGACCTCGTAGTCGAGGTGGCCCTCGTCGACCCAGCCCTCCCGCTCGTAGAACGCGCGGGCCCGGGCGTTGCCCTCGGCCACCGCCAGCCAGGTCACGTCGTACCCGGCCGCCGCCACCTGCCGGGCGGCCTCGGCGAGCAGCACGCCCGCGACGCCGCTGCCGCGGAAGGCACGGTCGACGTAGACCTGCTCCACCTCGTCGCCCGCCACCATCACGAACCCCGCGAGCTCGCCCCCCACCTCGGCGACCGTCGTCTCGTCGGTCTCGGCGACGCGCGCCCGCACCCGGTCGCGGAAGGCCGGGAGCGTACGCCGCGCCGTGAGGCCGTCGGGCACGTGTCCCGGGTGGGCGTCGTGCCAGCCGCGGTGGAAGAGCGCGGCCAGCGCCTCGACGTCGGCGGGCGTCGCGGGCCGCAGCGCAGGAGTGTCCACCCGGCCGACCCTACGGAGGGTCCCTAGGATCGGCACATGCCCGACGCCGACCTCCCGCCTCCGCGCGACGGGGTCGGCGAGCCCGACGGCCTCGAGCGGCTGTGGACGCCCTACCGGATGGCCTACATCCAGGGCGAGAACAAGCCGGCCGACGACTCGGCGGGGGAGTGCCCGTTCTGCCGGATCCCGTCGCTGCCCGACGAGCAGGGCCTCGTCATCCACCGCGGCGAGACGGCGTACGCCGTGCTCAACCTCTATCCGTACTCGCCGGGCCACCTGATGGTCTGCCCCTACCGCCACCTCGCCGACTACACCGAGACCAGCGATGCCGAGGCGGCCGAGATGGCCGCCCTGACCCGCCGCGGGATGCGGGTGGTGCGTGCGGTGTCGGGGGCCCACGGCTTCAACATCGGGATGAACCAGGGCGCGATCGCCGGCGCGGGCATCGCCGCGCACCTGCATCAGCACGTCGTCCCGCGCTGGCGGGGCGACCAGAACTTCATGCCGATCGTCGCGCAGACCAAGGTCCTGCCGGCGCTGCTCGCCGACACCCGCGCGCTGCTGGCCGACGCCTGGCACACCGTGGACGAAGGCCCCTAGCGCAGGTAGCCCGCGCGGACGATGTCGGCATAGCGAGCGCGCACGTCCCGGCCCACCGAGGTCTCGGTCGGGTCGGCCTCGTAGACCCGGGCGCCCGGCACCTCCCACCCGGGCGGCTCGGCGGCGCCCGAGAGCACCCAGGCCGCCTGGCGGGCGGCTCCGCGGGCGACGTACTCACCAGGGTCCGGCACCGACACGGGGTGCCCGAAGACCCCCGGCGCGATCCGGCGTACGGCGTCCGAGGCGGCGCCGCCCCCCACCAGCAGCACCCGACGGACGGCGGCGCCCTGCGCGACCAGGGCGTCGACCGCGTCGGCCAGGCCGCACAGCAGCCCCTCGACCGCCGCCCGCGCCAGGTGCGACGGGGTCATCGACGACAGGGTCAGCCCGTGCAGCGACCCGGTGGCGTCGGGCAGGTTGGGGGTCCGCTCGCCCTCGAGATAGGGCACGAGGACGGCGCCCCCGGCGCCCGCCGGCGCCGACAGGGCGAGCTCCGAGAGCCGCTCGTGGGTGACTCCCAGCAGCGCCGCCGTCGTGTCGAGCACCCGGGCGGCGTTGAGCGTGCAGACCAGCGGGAGGTAGCGGCCGGTCGCGTCGGCGAAGCCCGCGACGATGCCGGACGGGTCGGTGGCGGGCACGGTCGACACCGCCGAGGCGACCCCCGAGGTCCCGATCGACACCACGACGTCTCCGGGCTCCGCGCCGAGACCCAGCGCGGCGGCGGCGTTGTCGCCCGAGCCCGGGGCGAGCACGGCGCCCGTGAGCGTGTGCCCGCCTGCCTCGGCCGGGCCCAGCACGCGCGGCACCGCGGCTTCGCGGCGGAGGGCCAGCCGCAGCAGGTCGGGCCGGTAGTCGCCGGTGACCGCCGACCAGTAGCCCGTCCCGCTCGCGTCACCCCGGTCGGTCACCAGGTCGTCGAGCGACGTCGCTCCCGAGAGCCGCCAGGTGAGCCAGTCGTGGGGCAGGCAGACCGCCTCGGTCCGGCGTACGGCGTCGGGCTCGTGGTCGGCCAGCCACCGCAGCTTGCTCACGGTGAACGACGCGACCGGCACCAGGCCCACCTCGTGGGCCCAGGACTCCGCCCCCCGCTCCGCGACCAGGTCGGCGGCGGCGCCCGCCGAGCGGGTGTCGTTCCACAGCAGCGCCGGTCGTACGACGTCTCCGGCGGCGTCGAGGCAGACCATCCCGTGCTGCTGGCCGCCGACCCCGACGGCGTCGACGTCGTCGAGCCCGCCGGCCTCGGCGGCCGCCTCCTCGAACGCCGTCCACCACGCGGCGGGATCCACCTCCGTGCCGTCGGGATGGGCGGCCCGCCCCTCGCGACGGATCTCACCGGTGTCGGCGTCGACGACCAGCACCTTGCAGGACTGCGTGGAGGTGTCGACCCCCGCGACCAGCGTCATGACGGCGCCGCGCGCTCAGCGCGTGCCGTAGAGGTGCTCGAGCGCCAGCTGGTCGAGCGCCTCGAAGGCCATCCCACGGCGGCCCGCCTCGTCGGGGTCGAAGGCCTCCGCCCTCAGGTCGGCCAGCGTCTCGCCCGCGGCCACCGACGGGACCGAGAGCTGGTCGACGCGCGCCGCGGCCAGCGCCTCCTGCACCTCCGGGTCGGCCCGGAAGGCGCGCACCTTCTCGCGCAGCACGAGGTAGTTGCGGATGCAGGCGGCGGCCGACGCCCACACGCCGTCGTAGTCCTCGGTGCGCGGCGGCTTGTAGTCGAAGTGCCGAGGCCCGTCGTAGCCGCCGTTCTCGAGGATGTCGACGGTCCAGAAGGCGCCCCGGGCGTTGCCCGCCCCGAAGCGCAGGTCCTGGTCGAAGCGGGGGCCGGTCTGCCCGTTGAGGTCGACATGGAAGAGCTTGCCGTGCCAGAGGGCCTGCGCGAGGCCGTGGGCGAAGTTGAGCGAGGCCATCTCCTCGTGCCCGACCTCGGGGTTGAGCCCGACGAGCTCCGGGTGCTCGAGCTCGTGGATGAACGCGAGTGCGTGACCGACGGTCGGCAGCAGGATGTCGCCGCGGGGCTCGTTCGGCTTGGGCTCGATCGCGAAGCGCAGGTCGTAGCCCTGCTCGAGCACGTAGCCGCCGAGCAGGTTGAACGCCTCGGCGTAGCGGTCGAGGGCCGCCCGGACGTCCTTGGCCGCGCCCGACTCCGCGCCCTCGCGGCCGCCCCAGGCGACGAAGACCCGGGCGCCCAGCTCGGCGGCCAGGTCGATCTGGTCGAGGGCCTTGCGGAGCGCGAACCGGCGCACGTCGCGGTCGTTGTTGGTGAAGCCCCCGTCGCGGAAGACCGGGTGCGAGAAGAGGTTGGTGGTGAGCATCGGCACGATCAGCCCGGTCTCGTCCAGGGCGGCGCGCAGGGGAGCGAGATGTCGCTCGCGCTCGGCCGCATCGGCACCGAACGGGAAGACGTCGTTGTCGTGGAATGTGACGCCGTAGGCTCCCAGCTCCGCCAGCCGGCGTACGGCGTCCGCCGGGGCCAGGGGGTCGCGGATCGCGGTGCCGAAGACGTCCACGCCCTGCCAGCCGACGGTCCACAGCCCGAAGGAGAACCGGTCGGCGGGCGTCGGGTGCAGGGCGGCGTAGTCGGTGCTGGACATGTCATCCCCTTTGTTACCAATTCGTTAGGTAAGACAACAAAGAGGTCGCCCCAGGCCCTTGCGGGCCCCGATCGACGTCACTATGTTGTCTTGCACAACATACACCGTGATGGCCGTCACTCGGCAAGGTCCATCACACGATCGACTGCGGAGGTCGACACGACATGGTCAAGAGTGTG
Organism: uncultured Nocardioides sp.; assembly: GCA_964591845.1. Classification (GTDB taxonomy): domain Bacteria; phylum Actinomycetota; class Actinomycetes; order Propionibacteriales; family Nocardioidaceae; genus Nocardioides. The sequence goes on along the minus strand of CAZQCA010000133.1, from coordinate 5,273 downwards.
GGAGTGAAGCGGTTCGCCGCCTTCGCCGCGGCGAGCGTGCTGGTGCTCGCCACCGCCGCCTGCGGCGGCGACGACGGCGACAGCGGCACCGGCAGCGACAGTGGCAGCGACAGTGGCAGCGGCGACTCCGCGGGCAAGGTGGGCGTGATCCTCCCTGACTCCAAGACGTCGGTCCGCTGGGAGACGCAGGACCGGCCGAACCTCGAGGCCGCCTTCGAGGCCGCGGGTCTCGAGTCGATCATCCAGAACGCCGAGGGATCGGCCGACACGTTCGGCCAGCTCTGCGACCAGATGATCACCGAGGGCGTCAACGTCCTCATCGAGACCGACCTCGACCCCGACTCGGGCAAGGCGTGCATCGACAAGGCCAAGAACGCCGGCGTCGCGGTCATCGACTACGACCGTCTCACCCTCGGCGGTGGCGCGGACTACTACGTGTCGTTCGACAACGTGGTGGTCGGCGAGCTGCAGGGCCAGGGTCTCATCGACTTCCTCAAGGCCAAGGGCGTCGACAGCGGCCCCATCGCCTTCATCAACGGCGCCGCGACCGACAACAACGCCACGCTCTTCAAGCAGGGCTACGAGCAGGTCATCAAGGACGACGGCAGCTACGACGTCGTGGCCGACCAGACCGGTGACTGGGACCCGGACACCGCGGGCAAGGTCTTCGACCAGTTCTACGCCGCGCACTCCGACCTCGTCGGTCTCGTCACCGCCAACGACGGCATGGCGGGCGGCGTCATCGCCCGGATGAAGGCCGCCGGCGTCGAGGGCAAGATCCCGGTGACCGGTCAGGACGCGACCGCCGAGGGTCTCGCCAACGTGCTGCAGGGCTACCAGGCCGGCACCGTCTTCAAGGACACCTCGCTCGAGGCGAAGGCCGCCGCCGACCTGGCGATCGCCATCATCAACGGCGAGGACCCGCTGACCATCGCCACCGGCTCCGTCAACGACTCGGAGCTGGGTGTCGACGTCCCCTCGGTCCTGGCCACCCCGGTCTGGGTCACCGCGGACACGGTCCAGACGGTCGTCGACGCCGGTCAGGCGAGCGCGGCGGACATCTGCAAGGGCATCGAGAACCTCTGCAAGAAGTACGGCGTCAGCTGATCGCTGGCGGTCGTTCGACAGCGTGAACACGCGGGGGTCCGCCCGTCAGGGCGGGCCCCCGTTCCACATCAAGACCCCGGAGGGTGACTGACATGGCGAGTGGAGAGCCGCTGCTTGAGCTGCGGGGAGTAGAGAAGAGCTTCGGTGCCGTGCACGTGCTGCGCGGCGTGGACCTGACCGTGCGGCCCGGCCGGGTGACCGCGCTGGTCGGTGACAACGGCGCCGGCAAGAGCACCTTGATCAAGGGGATCGCGGGGATCCACCCCTTCGACGAGGGCTCCTACGCGTTCGAAGGCCAGGAGGCCCACGTGAAGGGCCCGCGTGACGCGAGCGCGCTGGGCATCGAGGTGGTCTACCAGGACCTCGCGCTGTGCGACAACCTCGACGTCGTCCACAACATGTTCCTCGGCCGTGAGGTCCTCAAGAACCGCCTCGTCGACGAGGACAGCATGGAGGCGCGTGCCCGCGAGACCCTCGACGGGCTCTCGGTCCGCACGCTGGCCTCGGTCCGCACCCGCGTCGCCGCCCTGTCCGGTGGCCAGCGCCAGACGGTGGCCATCGCGCGCGCGGTCCTCTGGAACTCCAAGATCGTCATCCTCGACGAGCCGACCGCGGCCCTGGGCGTCGCCCAGACCGAGCAGGTCCTCAAGCTGGTCCGGCGGCTCGCCGACCGCGGCCTGGGGGTCGTGCTGATCAGCCACAACCTCAACGACGTCTTCGAGGTCGCCGACGACATCGCGGTGCTCTACCTCGGCCAGATGGTCGCTCAGGTGGACGCCAGCAGCACCACCCGGGAGCGGGTCGTCACCGCGATCACGACCGGCAACCTCAGCGAGGGGGACGCCGCATGAGCGCCATCACCGACGAGACACCGGACACCGCCCACGCCGCCACCCTCGGTGGCATCTGGCGCGACTACCTGGTCAAGATCCGGGGCGGCGACGTCGGGTCGCTGCCGGCGATCCTCGGGCTGGTCGTGCTCGTCATCGTCTTCTCCGCGCTCCGGCCGGAGACGTTCACCAAGGCGTTCAACTTCGGCAACCTGATCCAGCAGTCGGCGGGCGTCACCATCCTCGCGATGGGACTCGTGTTCGTGCTGCTGCTCGGCGAGATCGACCTGGCGGCTGGCTACACCGGGGGCTCGGCCGCTGCTGTGATGTCCGCGCTGATCACCTCGCACGGGTGGTCGTCCGGGCCGGCCATCATCGCCTGCCTCCTCACCGGCGCGGCCATCGGCACGTTCATCGGCCTGATCGTGAGCCGGCTCGGCATCCCGTCGTTCGTGGTCACCCTGGCCATGTTCCTCGGGCTGCAGGGCGTCATGCTGACGATCATCGGCGAGAAGGGCTCGATCGACTCGGGCGAGTTCGTCGCCAAGCTCAACAGCGACACCCTCCCGGTCTGGGTCGGCTGGGTCCTCGTGCTCCTCCTGGTCGGGACCTACGCGGTGGCGACCTATGTCAGCAACGCGCGTCGCCGGGGTCGTGGTCTCACCAGCGAGCCCCACCTGCTCTGGGCGATGAAGTCGGGCGGCCTGGCCGTCCTGGTCAGCCTGATCGTGTTCTACCTGTCGATCGAGCGCAGCCCCAACCCCACCATCAAGTCGATCACGGGGGTGCCGATCTCGCTGGTCATCCTCGTCGGGCTCGCGCTCGTGCTCAGCGCGCTGCTCGGCCGGACCCGGTGGGGCAGGCACGTCTACGCCGTGGGCGGCAACGCGGAGGCCGCACGCCGAGCCGGCATCAACGTGCCGATGGTCAAGCTCAGCTGCTTCATGATGTGCTCGACGATCGCGTCGATGGCCGGGATCATGTTCGCCAGCTTCAGCGGCGGCGTGAACAACGTCACCGGCGGCAACACCTCGCTGCTCTATGCCGTGGGCGCGGCCGTCATCGGCGGCACCAGCCTCTTCGGTGGCAAGGGACGCGTCGTCGACGCCCTGATCGGTGGCACCGTCGTGGCGGTGATCGCGAACGGCATGGGCCTGATGAACCAGCCCGACAGCCGGAAGTACATCGTGACCGGCCTGGTGCTGCTCGTGGCCGCCAGCGTCGACGCGATCAGCCGCCGGCGCGCGACCGCAACGGGCGTGGGCTGAGGCCGTGTCCAAGAGGCGCACGGGCATCGGGCAGGAGGAGCTGCGCCGCAACAACATGAGCCAGCTCCTGTCCCGGGTCCACCTGTCCGGGCCGACGAGCCGGGCGGCGCTCACCAAGGAGCTGGGGCTCAACCGCAGCACGATCGGTGACCTGTCGTCCGCGCTCGAGGACCTCGGGCTGATCACCGAGGGGACGCCGGTCGTCGTGGGGCGCAGCGGCCGGCCGTCCCTCGTGGTCGCGCCGCGGGAGGACCACGCCGTGGTCGCCGTGGAGATCGGCGTCGACCGGATCGCGGTGGCGCTGGTCGCCCTCGGTGGCAGGGTCCTCGAACGCCGGCAGCGCCACCACCAGCGCGGCGAGCACGACGTCGGCCACGTCATCGAGTCCGTCGCGCAGATGGTCGGCGACGTCCGGGCCGCCCACCCGGGCGTGCGCTGTCACGGGGTGGGGGTGTCCGTCCCGGGTGCGGTGCGCGCCCGCGACGGCGTCGTCCGGTTCGCCCCCAACCTGGGCTGGGTGGAGGAGAGCTTCACCGACCGGCTGGCCGAGCGCCTGGCGCAACCGGTCGCCACCGGCAACGACGCCAACCTCGGCGCCCTCGCCGAGCACCTGCGGGGGGTCGCCGTCGGCCACGACCACGTCGCCTACTTCAGCGGCAGCGTCGGCATCGGTGGCGGCTTCCTGGTGGGGGGCGTCCCGCTCACCGGCGCGTCCGGGTACGCCGGCGAGGTCGGCCACCTGCAGGTGGACAGCAGCGGTGCGCTGTGCCGGTGCGGCAACACCGGATGCTGGGAGACCAAGGTCGGCGAGAACGAGGTGCTGGTGAAGGCCGGCCGGCTGCCCGGCGGCGGGCCCGAGGGCGTCGCGGAGGTGATCGCCGCGGCGGAGGGCGGCGAGGCCCGCGCGGCGGCGGCGCTCGACGACGTGGCGGAGTGGGTCGGCGTGGGTCTGCGGGCCGTGATCAACCTCTTCAACCCCGAGATCATCGTGCTCGGAGGTCACCTGGCCTCGGTGTTCGTGGCCCGGGAGGACCGGATCAACGACGTGCTCGACCGGTGGATGCTGATGAGCCCCCGGGGAGAGGTGCTCGTGCGGCCCTCGCAGCTGCAGCCCGACGCGCCCCTCGTGGGCGCGGCCGAGCTGGCCTTCATGCCCCTCCTGTCCAACCCCACCGCCGTGGTCGCCGCGGAGCTCGGCCGCACCGAGAGACCTGAGTCGGATCTCGTGAACGGGTAGTCGGTAGCCTGCTCGCGCCATGCTCGACCGATTCCGCTCCTTCTGGACCAAGATCGTCGCCGCGCCGATCGCCCGGCTGCTGCTCCGCCTCGGCGTGAGCCCCGACGCCGTCACGCTCGTCGGCACGCTCGGCGTCGCCGGGGGAGCGCTGTGGTTCTTCCCCCGCGGCCAGATGCTCACCGGCGTCCTGGTGATCACGGCGTTCGTGTTCAGCGACCTCGTCGACGGCCACATGGCGCGGCTGTCGGGACGCACCAGCTCCTTCGGCGCCTTCCTCGACTCCACGCTCGACCGGCTCGGCGACGCGGCCGTCTTCAGCGGGCTGGCGCTGTGGTTCGCCGGCGACGGCGACTCCACGCTCTATCTCTCGCTCTCGCTGGTGTGCCTGGTGATGGGCAACGTCACCTCCTATGCCCGGGCCCGCGCCGAGGCGCTCGGCTACGAGGCCAAGGTCGGCATCGCCGAGCGCGCCGACCGGCTGGTCGCGATCCTGGTGATGACCGGGTTCAGCGGCATCTTCGGCCTGCCGGTGCTGATCGAGGTCGCGCTGTGGGTGCTCGCGGTGGCCAGCACGGTCACCGTCGCCCAACGCATCCTCGTCGTACGCCGCCAGGCGCAGGCCGGCCAGGCCGCCTGACCCGGCCACCACGGGCTGCGGGGGCCCGCTCCCGAATCCCGTCGGCGAGCCGGTCGCCCGTACGATGGAGACATGGCTGAAGGCAACACCGAGACGACCCCCGAGATCGGCACCTCCCGCGTCAAGCGGGGCATGGCCGAGATGCTCAAGGGCGGCGTCATCATGGACGTCGTCACCCCCGACCAGGCGAAGAT
>CAZQCA010000132.1:0-9428 GCA_964591845.1 uncultured Nocardioides sp. | reverse complement strand
CTGCTCGCCAAGACCGAGTTCGGCGTGCCGCGCACGGTGGGCCGGGTCAACCACCCCAACAACGAGTGGCTGTTCACCGAGGCCTGGGGCGTCGACGTCAACGTGTCGACCCCGCGCATCATGTCGGCCCTCGTCGAGGAGGCCGTGACCGTCGGCGACCTGGTGCGGCTCTTCACGTTCCGCAAGGGCAACGCCAACCTGGTCGAGATGACGCTGCCCGACGGCTCTCCCTTCGTGGGCCAGCCCTGCGGCCTGATCCCCTTCCCCGAGAACTGCGCGCTGGTCACGATCCTGCGCGACGGCCAGGTCTACCTCCCGGAGAAGGAGCAGCCGATCGAGGCGGGCGACGAGCTGCTGTTCGTCGTACCGGCCGAGATCGAGGCCGAGCTCGAGCGCCTGCTCGCGCCGGGTCTGCACCCCGGCTGACCGCCGCCGCGCCCTCTCGGGTTCAGGCGGGCTCGGCCCGACCTGGCTCCAGCGGCGTGTGGTTGCGCCCGAGCAGCCAGCCCATGAGCGCGAGGGCGCCGATGCGCAGCGGCCAGCCGAGCCCGTAGCGCAGCGAGCTCAGCGCGACCACGGCCGTGTCGGCGCCGATCATGCCCGACCAGCCGGCTACCCAGACCGGCCCCTGGAGGGTGACGCCGATCATCCCGGGCAGGCCGAGCACCCAGGTGAGCCGGGTGCACAGCGACACCACCTGGGGGTCCTCCCGCCAGCCGAGCGGGTCGCCGGTGACGTTGCCGAGCATGAAGCCGACGAGCGGCCAGCGGGTGAGGCAGCTGACGGCGAAGACGACCGAGTAGACGCCGCTCCACAGCAGACCCGGCAGGAAGAAGGCCAGCGCCTGCTCGTCCTCGCTGCCTCCCGAGCGGCCGGCCAGGTAGACGAACAGCCAGCCCAGGCCGATCCCGAACAGCGCGTTGAGGACGAACTGCGTGGTCGAGCGCTGCACGATCCGGACCAGCAGCAGGACCACCGCGAGTCCGGCGCTGGCGATCAGGGCCAGCCGCAGCTCGCGCGTGGTCAGCCACAGCGCGGTGAACAGCAGGGTCGGTGCGGCCGCCTCGAGCATGCCTCGGCGACCACCGAGCGCGGTCGAGAGCTGTCGGCGTACGAGCGCCTCGACCGTGTCGACCGCCGTCACGGCATCAGCTCGTAGCGCGGGTTGAACATGATCCGCGCCCCGTCGTGCACCCCGATCCGGCCGGTGACCTGGATCGCGCGCCCGGGGGCGATCCCGGTGATCCGCCGGCGTCCCAGCCAGAGGAGGGTGAGCACGCCCGAGCCGTCGTAGAGCTCGGCCTCCAGGGCGGGCACGCCGCCCCGCGGCCGCAGCGTCACGGTGCGCAGGGTGCCGCGGACCGACACCAGCTCGCGGTCGACCGCAGCCTCGATCGCGACGACACCGGAGTCCTGGAAGTGCCGGCGCAGGTCGCGCGCGTGCTGGTCGGAGCTGCTCGCCCAGCTGCTCAGCCGCTGGCGCAGGCGGCTCTTCTCCGGCATGGGGTCCAGCGTATCCGGCGGCTCAGGACGTACGACGCGCCGACGGCGGCAGCGTCAGCGGCAGCGGATCGCCCGGGGGCATCGCGTGGCTGCCGCGGTTGACGGCGAGCGCGGCGAAGGTGTCCTCCCAGCCGGCGGCGTCGTCGGGCTCGGTCGCCGGCCGGCCGAGGAACGTCGCGCGCAGCAGCCATCGCGGGCCGTTGACCCCCACGATCCGGCTGGGCTGGACGGACTGGCTGCCGTCGGGCATCTGCACCTGCTGCTGCAGCATCAGCTCGGTCCCGAAGCGGCCCTCGCGCTCGGTCGCGGTGCCTCCGCGCTGGGCGGCGTCGGCGGCGATCTGCCGCCGCGCCTCGGACCAGAGGTCCCCACCGCGCGGCGCCGCGAAGGCGCGCACCTCCACCGCGCCGTCGGGTCCGGCGATCAACACCGACTGGACGGCGTTGGTCGCCTCGTCGACCTGCAGCCGGACCTCGCGATCCGCCTCGGGGGCGATCAGCAGGCTGCCGAGGTCGACCCGCTCGACGTCGTCGTCGATCTCGGAGACGTCGTAGGGGCCGGCGGCCCGCATCGCGTCCTCGGGGACGTCGGACGCGTTGCCGGCGACGTCGTCGACGGCCGGCGTCTCGGCCTCGTCCTTCTTGCGGCGGAACCTCACGGCACCCTCTCCTCGTCGGTGGACCCGGCCCCGTGGCCGGACCCGTCCGGACGGCCGAAGCCGCCCGTAGAACCGTATCCCCCGGCGCCTCGCGGTGAGTCGGGCAGTGCCTCCACCTCCACGAAGCGCGCGCGCTCCACGCGCTGGACGACGAGCTGCGCGACCCGGTCGCCCCGGCGCAGGCTCACCGGCTCCCGGGGGTCGAGGTTGACCAGCAGCACCTTGATCTCGCCCCGGTAGCCGGCATCCACGGTGCCGGGCGTGTTGACGATCGAGACGCCGTGCCGCGCCGCCAGCCCGGACCTGGGGTGCACCAGGGCCACGTAGCCCTCCGGCAGCGCCACGGCCATCCCCGTCGGCACCAGCGCCCGCTCTCCCGGAGCCAGCTCGACGTCGACGGCGGTCACCAGGTCGGCACCCGCGTCTCCCGGATGGGCGTACGCCGGCAGCGGCAGCTCGGGGTCCAGCCGCACCAGCGCGATGTCGAGGTCGCCCACGGCGCCCGACCCTACCCGGCCGGCCCCGGTCCGGGGCCGCTGCGCCCGTAGGCTCCTCCCGTGGACTACGACGAGCGGCTGCACGCGCCGTTGCGATGGTGGGTGCAGGGCACCATGCTCGTCGCGAGTGCGTGGCTGGCCGCGGCCGTGGCGATGCCGGCTCTGGGGGCGGTGGCCGTCGCGGTGGTCGGCGGGGCTCTGATGACAGCCTTCCTCGTCGGGTACGGCGGCGCGCGCGTCCAGGTCGCCCACGGACGGCTGCGGGCCGGGCGGGCGGAGATCCCGACGCACCTCCTCGGCACCGCGACGGCGCTCGACCGGGCGGGCACCCGGCGGCAGGCGGGGGTCGACGCGGACGCCCGGGCCTACCTGCTCCTGCGCCCCTACGTGAAGGCCTCCGTGCGCGTGGAGCTGGACGACCCGGCCGACCCGACGCCGTACTGGCTGGTGAGCACCCGCCACCCCGAGGCTCTCGTGGCGGCCCTCGCGGGCACCACGGGTAGGCTCGCCGAGAATCGGCTCACCGGGGAGGACTGAATGGCGGACAAGGGCTCGAAGATCTGGTCGGCGTTCTCGCTCGGGTCCGCGCTGCTGGCCGCCGCCGCCGCCAAGAAGGGGCTCAACACCTCGTGGCGGGTCGCGACCGGCAAGAACCCTCCGGCCAATCCCGCCGACCCCGACGTCGACCTCTGGGAGGCAGTCCTCTGGGCCGCCGTGAGCGGCACGATCATCGGCCTCGCTCGGATGCTCGCGACCCGACGGGCCGCGACCTACTACGCCCGGTCGACGGGCAAGCTGCCGCCCGAGCTGGCCGCCAGCCGCGACGCCGACGCCGCCCAGCCGACGACCTACTGAGCCCCGCCGCCTGAGCCGTGCCACGGGGCCCCGCCACGGGGCCCAGGCATCGCCCTCAGCGCCCCACGGTCAGGCGCAGTCCTTGCAGATCAGGCGGGTCTCGTCGGCCAGCTGGCTGCGGTGGTGGACCAGGAAGCAGCTCATGCAGGTGAACTCGTCGTCCTGCCGGGGCTTGACCTCGACGGCCAGCTCCTCGTGGGACAGGTCGGCGCCGGGGAGCTCGAACGCCTCGGCCGCCTCGGCCTCGTCCTCGTCGACCTTGCCGGAGTTCTTGTCGTGACGGCGCGCCTTGAGCTCCTCGATGCTCTCCTCGGACGCGTCGTCGTCCGTCTTGCGGGGTGCGTCGTAGTCGGTCGCCATCGCCTTCTCTAACTCCTGGGATCTCGAGCCCGGGACACCTTGCGGTCGTGGTGCCCGGCGCCAGATTGTGCACCATCGAGCCCGCCGGATGCATCTGGTCTCACGTCGTGTCGGCAAACGGTAGAGCACGGCTGGGTATTCCCGGCGGCCAGGACTCAGGGAGCGGGCTCCTGGGCGGCGAACCCGGCCGCCTCGACGGCGGTCAGGAACTCCTCGAAGCCGTGGTCCGGGGCGCACACCATCAGCGTCATCCCGGAGGCCCCCACGAGCAGCATGGTGCGGGCTCCGGCCTCCCGCGCGACCAGGCCGCCGGCGAAGTGGTCCCAGGGCTTCAGGCCCTCCTCGACGTAGGCGTCGGCGGCGCCCTCGGCGACGTGGCAGAGGTCCAGCGCGGCCGAGCCCGGGCGGCGGATGTCGCGCACCACCGGGAGCAGCCGAGCGATCGCGGCAGCCTGGCGGGTGCGGACGGGAGGCTCGTAGTTGAACCCGGTGATCACCAGGCGGTGCCCGAGCGGAGTCGGGCCGCGCACCTCGAGCCGGGTCCCGTCGCGGAACGACCCGGCCCCCAGGACGGCGGTGTAGAGAGTGCCGGTGGGCACGTTGAGCACGACGCCCGCGCGGACCTCGCCGTCGACCTCGGCCGCGATGGACACGGCGTACTGCGGAAGCCCGTAGAAGAAGTTGACGGTGCCGTCGATCGGGTCGACCACCCAGCGCACCCCCGAGTCGCCCGCGCCCCCGCCGTCGTCCGATCCGCCCTCCTCGCCGAGGAAGCGGTCGCCGGGGCGGGCGGCGAGCAGCCGGGAGCGGATCAGCTCCTCGCTCATCCGGTCGACCCGGGTGACCAGGTCGGTGGCGCTGGTCTTGGTGCCGGCCACCTCGACGCCGCGGGCCCGCTCCCGGCGGATCAGGTCGGCCGCCTCGCGGGCCACGTCGACGGCGAGTGTGAGGAGGTCGCCGTCGCCCTGGAGACGCGCTGGATCGGTCACGCGTCCTCACCGCCGACGGTCGGCCGCGGGCCACGGAGGTTGGCGCAGCAGCCGGCCGGGCAACGGTCGTGGCCCGCCGGGAGGACGCCCAGCGCCGGACGGTCGGTCGGCTCACCGCGCTCGGCGGCGGCGCGTTCGAGCAGCAGCTCGCGCACCATGGCCACGAAGCGCGGGTCGACCCCGGGCGTCGCCGCACGCACCGCCGTCAGGCCCAGCTTCTCCGCCGTCGCGAGGGCCTCGGTGTCGAGGTCGTAGACGACCTCCATGTGGTCGGAGACGAAGCCGACCGGCACCAGCACGACGCCGGGGACCCCCTGGGCAGCGAGCTCCTCCAGGTGGTCGTTGACGTCGGGCTCCAGCCAGGGCACCGTCGGTGGCCCCGACCGCGAGCAGAACACCAGGCCGTGGGGCACCGGCCGGGTGACCTCACGACGCACCAGGTCGGCCACGGCGGCGGCGACGCTGCGGTGCTGGGCGACGTAGGCGTTGCCGCGCGGACCGCTGGCGTCGTTCATGGCCTCGGGGATCGAGTGCGTGACGAAGACCAGTCGGGCCGCGTCACGCACGTCGGCGGGCAGCTCGGCGAGAGCCGTCAGCGCCGCGTCGACCACGGGCGCCACGAACCCCGGGTGGTTGTAGTAGGTGCGCAGCTTGTCGAGCCGCGGCGCGCCCGGCACGTCGGCCGCCGCGGCGGCGAGGTTCTCGCGGTACTGACGACACGACGAGTACGACGAGTACGCCGAGGTGACGAAGCAGGCGGCTCGGGTGACCCCGTCGTCGCGCATCTGCGTGAGCGCGTCGGCGAGATAGGGGTCCCAGTTGCGGTTGCCCCAGTAGACGGGCAGGTCCACACCGGCGCTGGACAGGTCCTCGCGCACGGCGGCGAGCAGCTCGCGGCACTGGTCGTTGATCGGCGACCGGCCGCCGAACCGGTAGTAGTGCTCGCCGACCTCCACCAGCCGCTCGCGCGGGATGTCGCGACCGCGCGTGACGTTCTCGAGGAAGGGCACGACGTCGTCGGGCTTCTCGGGCCCGCCGAAGGAGACCAGCAGTAGCGCGTCGTACGGGCTCGGGTCGGCGTGCATGATCGCCATCGTAGGCGCGCCACGCGAGCCCGGGCCCACCCCCCGTCGCACGGGCGCGGGCGGAGATTGGCTCGTCGTCGGAGCCGGGCCCTACGCTCGCCGACGATGCTCTCCCCCTACCGACGCGTGCTGTCCGAGCCCGGCGCGCTCGCCTTCAGCGCGACCGCGGTCGTGGCGCGGATGCCGATCTCCATGACCGGCCTGGGCATCGTCCTGCTGATCTCGGCCGTGACCGGCTCCTACGGACTGGCGGGGTCGGTGAGCGCGGCCTATCTGGTCGCCAACGCGCTGCTGACCGTGCTGCAGGGCCGCTGGCTGGACCAGTGGGGACAGGGCCGGGTGCTGGTCGCGGCGGCCACGGTCAACTCCGCCGCGCTCCTGGCGCTGGTGGCCGTGGTCCAGCTCGACTGGCCGCGCGCGACGGCGTACGCCGCGGCTCTCGTCGGCGGCGCGACGCTGCCCGCCATCGGGGCGTCCGTCCGCGCCCGGTGGTCCCACGTCCTCGACGAGCCGGCCGACGTCCAGACGGCGTTCGCGCTCGAGTCGGTGCTCGACGAGGTGGTCTTCATCGTCGGCCCGATCCTGGCGACCGTGCTCGCCACCGCCTGGCACCCGTGGGCGGGCCTGACCACGGCCGCGCTGATCGGGCTGGTGGGCACGATCGCGTACGCCGCCCAGCGACGCACCGAGCCCCCCGCCCACGGCCGCTCGCACGCGGCCGGCGGCCGTCCGGCCATGCCCTGGCGAGCGGTCGCGGTCATCGCCCTGGTCTCGCTGCTGCTCGGCACGACGCTCGGGGCCGCCGAGGTGATCACGGTCGCCTTCACCGACGAGCAGGGCGTCAAGCGCTGGGCCGGCTTCCTCCTCGCGCTGTGGGCGGCGGGCAGCCTGCTCGGGGGGCTCATCACCGGCGGCGTCGCCTGGCGGGGAGGGCCGGGTGCGCGGCTGCGCCTCGGCACGGCGGCGCTGGCGCTCGCTATGGCGCCCCTCCCCTGGGTCGGCTCGGTGCCACTCCTGGCTGTGGTGCTCTTCGTGGGCGGGTTCGCGATCGCACCCACCCTCATCGCGACCAACTCGATGGTCGAGCAGACCGTGCCGACCGCGCGCCTCTCCGAGGGCATGGCCCTGGTCCACACCGGGATCGTCGCCGGCGTGGCCCCGGGCGCGACCCTGGCGGGCGTCGTCATCGACTCCGCCGGCGCCTCGACCGCCTACTTCATCCCCGTGGTGGCGGGTCTCCTCGGCGCGCTCGCCGCGCAGGCGACTCCGCGCTGAGTCACGCGGCCTCCTCATGCTGGTCCAGCGAGCCCGAGGCGCGCCGTCGCGGCACCACGGTCGAGCGCTCGCGCAGGCGTAGGCTCGGGCCAACGCACGGCCCGTCCCCGGCGGCCGCGCGCGTCGGCATACGGACAGCAACGGACACTCGGCACCGGGATCGGACACGGGAGATGGCGCACCTCACGCTCGTGGGCATGAGCGAGGACAGGGCGCGCCTGCTGCTCGTGGACGACGCCGGGCGCGAGTTCACCCTCGACGTCGACCACCACCTCCGCGCCGCGCTGCGCGGTGACCGCGCCCGCCTCGGCCAGTTGGAGATCCAGATGGAAAGCTCACTGCGTCCCCGTGACATCCAGGCCCGCATCAGGGCCGGAGAGTCGCCCGACCAGGTGGCCCAGGCGGCGGGCACGACGGCCGACAAGATCATGGTCTACGCCGGCCCCGTGCTGGCCGAGCGCGCCCACATGGCCGAGCGCGCGCAGCGCGCCTCGCTGCGGGGCACCACCGGGGAGCCGGTGGCGCGCACCCTCGGCGAGGCGGTCACCGCGCAGCTCCGCTCCGCCAACGTGCCCGCCGACTCGCTGGAGTGGGACGCCTGGCGCCGGGAGGACGGTCGGTGGACGCTGGCCGTGCCCATGCCCGCTCCGGCGCGCGACGGCACCGGCCACTTCGCGTTCGACCCGCCGGGCAACTACGTTGTCGCCGAGGACGACGACGGCCGCTGGCTGGTCGGCGACCTTCCCGAGCCCGCGAGCGCCCCCGCCCGTGACGACCTGCGCTCAGCGCGTCAGCGCCGGCTCAGCTCCGTGCCCGCCGACGAGCTGCCGCTCGGCGACGACGCGCTCGAGCTGGTGGCGGACGCCGAAACCGACACCGACTCCGACACCGAGGACCTCACCGAGACCGCCTCCCGGCTGCGCGCGGCTCCCCCCGCCGACACCCTCGGCGAGGAGCCGCCGGCCGAGGCCTTCCTCGACACGGTGTTCGCCCGGCAGAACCCACACCCCGCCAGCGCGGCCGAGCCGGAGCCCGTGGTCGACGGGGCGTCCGCCGTCGACGACGAGTCGGTCGACAGCGAGCCGGAGCCTGCCCACGAGCCGCCCCACCGCCGCGAGGTGAAGAAGACCCGGGGCCGCGCCTCGGTGCCCAGCTGGGACGAGATCATGTTCGGCGGCGGGTCCTCCGACTGACGTCAGCCGCGCGACGCGTCTGCGCCCCCGCGCGCCACGGGCCGCCCCGGATCGGTGATCCACCCCGACCAGGAGCCGGGATACAGCGCCGCCCGCACGCCCGCGAGCTCCAGGGCGAGCACCGTCTGGGACGCCGTCACGCCCGATCCGCAGTAGGCGACCACGTCCATGCCCGGGGTGGCGCCGACGGCGGCGTACGCCGCCGCCAGGTCCGCGGGCGCGCGGAAGTGACCACGGTCGTCGAGGTTGGTCGGCAGCGGCACGTTGACCGCCCCCGGGATGTGGCCCGCGACCGGGTCGATGGGCTCGACCTCGCCGCGGAACCGCTCGGGCGCCCGCACGTCGAGGAGCACGCCGGAGCCGGTGACCCGGTCGGCGTCGACGACCGGCATCGAGCCCGGCACCCCGTCGAAGTCGCCCGGCCCGGGGTCGGTGGGACCGACCTCCACCTCCCCGCCGGCCGCCACCCAGGCCGGCCAGGCGCCGTCCAGCACGCGCACCTCGGCATGCCCGTAGTGCCGCAGCAACCACCACGCCCGCGCCGCCGCGAGCCCACTCCAGTCGTCGTAGGCGACCACGGGACGGCCGCGCCGCACACCGGCCGTCCGCATGGCCGCCACGAAACGGGCCGGGTCCGGCAGCGGATGGCGGCCACCCGCTCCTGGCGGGTCGGCGAGCGCGGCGTCGAGGTCGACGTACGCCGCGCCGGGGACGTGCCCCGCGAGGTGGCGCTCGCGGCCGTCGGGCTGCCCCAGCCGGTAGCGCACGTCGAGCACCGTGACGTCGCCGAGGCGCTCGCGCAGCTCGGGGGCGGAGATCAGGGGGCCGGAGGCGACGGTCATGTCCCGATCCTGCCCGACGGGTCGCGAGCGGCTCGCGGCCGTGTGCGAGGATCACGACTCGTGGCGGAACTGCACTTCTTCACCGGGACGATGGACTCCGGCAAGAGCACCCTGGCGCTGCAGACCAACCACAACCACGCCCAGCGCGGACGCGTGGGCCGCATCTTCACC
>CAZQCA010000131.1:0-9525 GCA_964591845.1 uncultured Nocardioides sp. | reverse complement strand
GGCGATGAACGCCGACGGTGACATGTTCGGCGCCTGGGGCACCTACGGCGTGTGGGCGGCGTACCGTCCCAGCGGCGGCGACTGGCACCCCACCACGACCGTGCTCCCCGACACCGGTGGCGTGGACGTGCTCGAGGCGACCGCCTCCCAGGTGGCACCGAACGGCGACGCGCTGCTGCTGTGGGAGCAGGAGGCCCGCCCGTTGCGGGCGCGCGTGATGACGCCCGGCAGCTAGCCCGGGTGCACTGGCCCCGAGGCCTCGGCTCCTGGTCAGCCGGGGGCCAGTGGCGCTCAGCCACCGAGACCCAGATGAGCGAGCACAGCGGTGACCCGTCGGTTTACGCTCGCGTCCTCGCGGAGCGCAAGTTTGCTGAAGATGCGCTGGACGTGCACCTCGGCGGTGCGCTCGGAGATCACCAGGCGTTCCGCGATGCCGGCGTTGCTCAGCCCCTCGGCCAGGAGCGACAGCACCTCGGCCTCCCGCTGCGACAGCACCGCGAGCGCCGCCCGTCGCGGTGCTAGCAGCTCGGCGACCAGGGCGGGGTCGAGCACGCACTCGGCCCGGATCACGCGGCGCAGGGCGTCGACCACCGTGGTCTCCTCCAGGATCCGGTCCTTGAGCAGGTAGCCGACACCGCCGACCCCTTCGGCCACGAGCGGGGCGACGTACTCCGCCTCCACGAACTGCGACAGGATCAGCACCGCAGTGCCCGGGTACTCGACCCGGATCCGGTCGGCGGCACGCAGGCCCTCGTCGGAATAGGACGGCGGGAGCCGGATGTCGGTGACCGCCGCATCCGGACGCTCGAGCGCGACCAAGCGCACGAGCTCCTGCGCGTCCGCGGCCTCGCCGACGACCTCGACGCCGCCCAGGCGGAGCACCGCCACCACGCCGGCCCGGGTCAACAGCTGGTCCTCGGCCACCACTACCCGCACGGGAGCACCACCCTCAGCGTTCGCCCCTCCAGCACGATCGACCCGCCCAGCGCGCCCACCACGTCGACCAGGTGAGTGTCGAAGGCATCGAGCCCGTCGGCCTCGATCCGCATGGGGCCATCCTGCCGCACCCGTACGTCGGCCGCGCCGCGCGCGACCGCGTCGGCGAGGACGGCGAACGCCGCGCGTTCGACGGTGGGGTCGGTGCGCTGTGCCGGGACCTGAAGACGCGTCGCGGACGACGTGACCCTGACATGGTGCGCGGCGGCGGCGGCGAGCCCCCGCGTGGCCAGCAGCGGCGGGTAGACCCCGTGCGTGATCCTGCGGACGTCCTCCAGCGATGCTGCCGTCTCGGCCAGTGCCTCGAGCAACCGGGGATCGTCGGGGTGATCGGCCAGCGCGAGCCGGAGGTCGAAGCCCAGCGCCAGTAGCTGCTGCTGGACGCCGTCGTGGAGGTCGCGTTCGAGGGCTCGGCGCTCCATCTCGGCCACGCGTACCACCCCGGCACGTGCCTGGGTGACGGCGGCGAGGCGCTCGGTGAGCTCGCGGGTGAGCCGATGGTTCTCCACCACCAACCGTGCGACCGGGTCGCTGGCTCCGGCGAGCTCCGCCAGCGCGGTGGGCTCGATGTCGCCCCCAGTCTCGAGATGTCGCACCAGTCGATCGAGCTGTGACTGCCGGGCGTACGCCGTGTAGGCGCGACGTGCGACGTCCGCTGTGGCGACCGTGCACGCGATGACCACAACGGGAACGCGTGCGGGGCCGAAGGCCGCGAACGGCATCAGGACCAGCAGGAGCACGAGGGGCACGGCCTCGGGCCGGGGTGTGCCCCGCAGCGCCCACGCGGCCCCGAGCATCGACACGACCAGGCCGACCGCCGACAGCACATCGGCGAGCGTCGGCATCGACCGAAGGGCCAGGTCGCCGGGAGCGCAGCCCGAGCAGTCGGCGTCGAGGAACGGTTGGTAGACCAGGGCACGCGCTGGCCCTGCAAGCAGGGCGCCGGCCACCAGCACGGCCGTCGCCACCCGACCGCGCACCAGCGCTGCGGCGCTGCACGGCACCACCACCGGTCCGAGGACCGTCGCGAGATCCCGTTCCTGCACCGTCGCGCCGTCGTAGCCGGCGACGACCGTGACCACGACTCCCAAGGCGGCGATGCCGAGGAGCAGTGGTCGTGGGCCGGACGCGATCGCGGCCACGGCCGCGGCCACCAGCAGTCCGACCCCGAGGAGTGCAGCCGGGGTGAGTGCGGTGCGGGGCAGCACGAGGGGCGTCGCCGCAGCGATGGCGGCGGCGACACCCCAGGCCAGGATCCGGTCGATGGTCAGCCCACCTTGTGCATGCCGTGGTGGAAGAGGGCGTTGTCGAGGTCGACGTCGTAGTAGCGCTGTTTGCTCCATGTGAACGTCACCTGGTCCCCGCTCCGCTCGTAGGTCCCGCGGACCAGCCCGTAGCAGGCGTCGTTGGCGTCGTACGAGAAGTCGAGGGTGACCTCGTCGCCGTTGATGTAGAAGTCCCAGGAGCAGTTGTCACCATGGGGCTGCTCGACGTCGGCGATGTGGCCGGTGACATTGATCGTCCAGGTGCCCGAGTTCGCCGCCACGTCGTTGGGGCTCAGTCCGGCGTCCTGGAGGACCTGCTCGTCGACGTCGAGGCGCCAGACCCCGTCGAACACGTCCTGGTTGCCGGCTCTGTCGACGATGTAGGGGGCGAGATCCTCAGGGATCGTCGAACCGCACGTCCTGCCTCGTGGCGGCACCGTGCCGGCGCCCAGCTCGGTGATGCGGTCAGCCAGCGCCTGGGCAGCTGGGTCGGACAGGGCGGCGGTGACGACCGGGGCCAGCTCTTCCCTGAGCGCTCGGAGCTGCTCGAGGGTGGCCACGACGCTGGCGGCCTGGGGCGTCTCGCACCAGGCATCGAGCGCCTGGCCCTCGTCGAAGCGTGCGCTCTCCGCCCGCTGACCCGCTTCCTTCGCCGCGGCCCTCAGGTCGTCTTGTTGGACCTCGGTCAACGAGTCCCAGGCCCGCTGCCGGATCACGACGACATCGAACTTCGTGTAGAAGGTGACGTTCGAGGTGACGACCGCAGGTAGGTCGACTGATCCGGGTTGCTGCAACGAGGAGTCGATGATGCGGAGCGCACCGCTCTGGACCAGGCCCGTCCGGAACTCACCTGCGCTCGTGTCGGGCGTGGCGCCGAGCGCCTCCACGATGGCGGCGACGCCGTCGCCGTGGCGGACGTTGAAGCCCTGCCCGTCGTAGTCCTCCGGACCGAGCACCGCGGCGCCGTAGCCGAAGGGATGCCGCAGGCCCCCGGGGACGAGCGCCAGGCCGACCAGACCGATGTCCTGGAGTCCCGCCATGAGGTCCGCCGCGATCGGGTCGTCGGCGATCTTGGCCGCCTGCTCCTCAGTGCCGACCAGGAAGGGTGTCTGGAGGACGGCCAGCGACGTCGCGCCTGCTGAGGCCAGCATATCGGCGCGGATCGTGGCGATGTCCGACTCCCCGTCGCGCACGAGGTCGATCAGGTGGACCTCGTAGTCGTCGTCCTCGTCGAGGGTGTGGCCGGCGGGCTGGTAGCTCGGCGAGACGGGAGCGTCGACTTCGACAGCCGAGCCTGCGGTGACCTCGGCTAGTGCTTCCGCGACGTCCCCTCCGACGTTGCCGGCCGTCAGGGAGGTCAGAGTGACGACATCAGCCCGCTGACCCGATCGAGTCGGGGCGTCACCGCATGAGGTCAGGATCAGAGTGGGGATGATGGCGAGTGCGCCGAGATGACGGATCTTCATGCGTCCACCGTGCTGCCGCTCGGGGTGGCCGGCATCGGGGCCATCACGTCATCGACTACGCGCAGACCCGTATCCGGAGGGCGTCGTACGACGAGCGTCGTGCCGCGTGTCGTTGAGTCGAGCGTCAGGATCGCGCCGGTGCTTGTCGCGCGGGCGCGCAGCCCTCGGAGTCCGGCGCCTGTGGGGTCCGCGCCCCCCGGACCTTCATCGTGGACCTCGAGGCAGGGGCCGTCGGCGACCAGGACCCACACGCGCGCTCCGGGGGCGTGCTTGGCGGCGTTCGTCAGGCCCTCGGCGCAGGTGAACCACACGGTGCGGGCCAGGTCACGACCGACGGCGTCGGTGGCGGTGAAGTGGAGCTCCGCGCCGGCGTCGTCGCAGAGCTTCGCAAGCGCCGGCCGGAGCCCGCCGGCGGCTTCCACCGGGTCCAGCCCGGTGACCAATGCGTCCACCAGCCGCGCTGCCTCGTCGAAGCGTCCCTCGAGGGCAGGAGCTCGGGCGAGGGCGAGCTCCCGTGCGTGCCGGAGACGACTGACGGGCCCGCTCTCCAGCTCGTCGGCCACGCGCCTCCTCGCCTCGGCCACGGCACCGGCGATTCGATCGCGGGACGCGGCGATGTCCACAGCGCCGGCGTCGAGGTCCGCCCGCAGACGCGCGCCGTGGCCGGCCGCAACGAGGAGCCGCTCCACCGTGGGTCGCGACGACGTGGTGACCGCCGGCGCAGGGTGCCACCACGCCACGACGGACCCGTCGACCCGCACCTCCCTGGCGTCGGCGGGTCGCACCGTCTGTCTGCCCCGCGGGTCGAGCCAGCGCTCACCGTGGGGGAAGACCACGACGAGTCGTCGTTCGCCCAGCAGGTCGCCGAGGACCCGGCCGAGGTCGACGGAGCCCTCGCGAGGTCCGGTGCGGCGGGGGTAGCGACCGACCCCCAGCAGCACTGCGACGGTGCCGATGGTTCCGACGGCCACCGTCAGGTCGTGCAGGTTGACCAGGGTGGCCGGGTCGACGGTGCCTTCACGTGCCCCCCAGAGGCCCACGAGGGTGAGGCCCAGCCCGGTCGCAACCCCGACGAGCCGCGCGGCCGGGTGCCGGACGGCGGTCTGGGCCGCGAGCAGGGCCGCACCCATGAGCAGCAGCATGCCTCGGGGGTAGCCGAGCCCGCCGATGACTGCTGCCGCCAGGGCGACGGCTGCGCAGCTCCTGCCGAGCGCTGTGTCAGGGAGCTCCCGGGGCAGGGACAGCACCGCGACGACGAGCAGCGCCGTGGGCAGCAGCGACGCCCGCGCGGCCGTTTCGCCCAGCGCTCCGAGGTACGGCGACAGCCCGGCCCCGACCCACAGCACCGCGGCGAGGCCGAGGAGGATGCACGACCGCGGCCTGCTGACGACGCAGACCGCGCCGGCCAGGAGCACCCACCCCGCGATCAGGTCGCCAGCCGTGGGCAGCAGCCCCTCGTGCGCGGCGGGGACGCCGATCGCCGCGGCGGCCACCGTCGCGGCCACCGCGGCGATCAGGACAGCAGCGCGTCGATCGCGTCGCACGTGAGTTCCCGCTTGGCGAGGAAGCCGGCTACGGGCGCGGCCTGCACCAGTGGGTCGTCGACGGCCGAGGCGTCGCTCGAGATCAGGATCACCTGCGGCGCCGGTGCCAGCAGCGCGAGCTCGGCAGCCACGTCCACGCCGGAGCGGCCAGGGAGATGCAGGTCCAGGAGCACCAGATCGGCGTGGGTGTCGGCGCACAGACGAACCCCGTCGACTCCGTCGTGGGTGGCCCCCACGACGTCGTACCCCTCGTGGTCGAGCCACGCACACATCGACTCGCGGAACGCCTCATGATCGTCGACCAGGATCAGGCGTCGGCGTCGCGCCGCCATCGCACCTCCTTCGGAGCCCTGGGCCCAGGGTAGGGCGGCTTCCAGGTCCGGGTCATGAGGGAAAGCGCGTAGGTGAGGCAGTGGGCAGCCGGGGCCACCACGCCGATCTGTCCGAGGCATGGTGCGGTTACGGGTTTCCCCTGATGGCCGCCGGCACGGTCGTGCCTACCGTCGGACCCAGGCAACCGTGAAGGAGACCGCCATGCGACTCATCATGCTGGCAGCAGCCGGAGCAGCAGCGTTAGCAGCTTCCCTGATGGGAGCTCCCGCCGCCCAGGCGGGGCGCACCGCGACGTTCACCCCTCGGCCGGTCACGACCACCTCGTCCGCCCTGGGCTACCTCGAGCACCTCCCGGCCGGCTATCGGTCCCGAGGCCCGAAGAGCCCACTCCTGGTCTTCCTGCACGGGTACGGCGAGAGCGGCGCGGGCACGGAGGAGGAGCTGCCCGTCCTCACCGCGACCGGGCTCCCGCAGCTGATCCAGGACGGCGCGTGGCCGGCCACACGTCCGTTCGTGGTGCTCGCGCCCCAGAATCCCTGGGAGACCGACGACTCCATCTACGACGAGTGCCTGGCCGACCGACCGGCATTCCTGGGCTCGTGCCTCATGGGCGCCCAGCACGACGCAGGACACCCGCCGGACGCGGCGTACTGCTTCACTCCCGACGAGGTGCACGACTTCGTGCGGTTCGCACTCGCGCACTACAACGTCGACCCGAGGCGGGTCTACGTCACCGGGCTCAGTTGCGGCGGCTTCGCGGCCTGGGAGTACGCCGCACAGCACCCTGGCGAAGTCGCCGCGATCGTGCCGATCGCCGGTGAGGGACGACCGGCCTGGTCGTCCGCCCGCTGCACACTCGCCTCCGTCCCGGTGTGGGCGTTCCATGGCCTGCTCGACCCCACGGTCGACCCCCGGGGGTCGACCGCCCCGGTGCGCCGGCTGCGTCACTGCGAGCATCACGCCGACGCTCGCCTGACCCTCTATCCCGACGCGGACCATGGCGACCCCGTCGAGCCGTGGACCAGAACCTATGACCTCAGCGCCGGCCACGACATCTACGCCTGGCTCTTGCGCCACCGCCTGTCGGTGCACACCTCGTGCGGAAGGACCATCCGCCCGGCCGTCTGCACGTGCTGACGCGCCTTCGGGTGGGTGGGGAGTGCTCCGTCCAGGTTCGCGGACGGCGGCCTCAGGCGTCGGACGCGAGCTCCCGAAGCCGCGGCACCACGTCGGCACCGAAGGACGACAGGAACGCCTCCTGGTCGTGCCCGGGAGCGTGGAAGACCAGGTGGTCGAACCCCGCGGCGACATAGGGGCGCACGGCATCGAGCACCTCCTCGGGCGTGGTGGCCACGATCCAGCGCGACGCGACCTGCTCGATCGGGAGGCGGTCGGCGGCGGCCGCCATCTCCGTCGGGTCGTGGAGTCGGTGCTTCTCCTCGGCGCTCAGCGACAACGGCGCCCAGAAGCGCGTGTTGTCGAGCGCCTCCTCGCGGGTCGGCGCGTAGGAGAGCTTGATCTCGATCATCCGTACGACGTCGCGCGCGGCGCGGGTCCCGGCCTCGAGCCCGGCCTCGATCCCCTCGTCGAGCGCCGGCAGCAGCGAGTCGGTGTAGAGGTCCATGCCCTTGCCGCTGGTGCAGATGAACCCGTCGCCGACGCGGCCGGCGTACCTCGCCATCTGGGGGCCGCCGGCGGCGACGTAGATCGGCACCCCGCCCTCGGGGCGGTCGTAGATCGTGGCATCGACGGTGCGGTAGTAGTCACCCTCGAAGGTGACCCGCTCGCCCGCCCACAACGCGCGCATCAGCCGCACCGACTCGCGCAGCCGCGCGTAGCGCTCCTTGAACTCCGGCCATGCGGCCAGCCCCACCGAGATCTCGTTGAGTGCCTCGCCGGAGCCGACTCCCAGCACCACGCGGCCGGGGCAGAGCAGCGCCAGCGTCGCGAACTGCTGTGCGAGCACGGCCGGGTTGTAGCGGAAGGTCGGCGTCAGCACGCTGGTGCCGAGCACGACCCGCTCGGTGCGCTCGCCGATCGCGGCCAGGCAGGCCAGGGCGTTCGGCGCGTGACCGCCTTCGTGCCGCCACGGTTGCAGGTGGTCGCTGACCATCACGCTGTCGAGGCCCACCGCCTCGGCCCGCACGCCGAGCTCGACCAGCTCGCGCGGGCCGAACTGCTCCGCGGACGCCTTGTAGCCGAACCTGACCTGCGGGCCGGACGGAGGTGCGTTCATGAGGCGATGATGCCCTTCCGCCGGTGAGAGTGGGTGAACCACCGGGTGACTGGCATGGTGGGACGATGAACGACGCTCTGCCGCTGCTGGGCTTCGGCCTGCCGGTCTCCGGCAGCTGGGCCACCCCCACCACCATGGTCCACATCGCACGCAGGGCCGAGGAGCTCGGCTACTCGTCGCTGTGGACCTTCCAGCGCGTGCTCTCCGACGAGTCGCTGGGGCCGGCGTACCGATCGGTGCACGACCCTGTCCTCCCGCTCGCCTACGTCGCCGGCCACACGGAGCGGATCGGGCTCGGGACGGCCACCATCTGTGCGCCGTTCGTCGCCCCGGCGCTGCTGGCGAAGTCGATGACGACGCTCGACCACCTGAGCGGCGGCCGGCTCACGGTCGGCCTCGGCATCGGCTGGATGCCGCAGGAGTACGCCGCCGCCGGCGTGGCGATGACGCGTCGCGGCGCTCGCATGGACGAGTACCTGCGATGCCTCCAGGCGCTCTGGACGGAGGACCCGGTCGAGTTCAGCGGGGAGTTCTACGAGGTCTCGCGCACCCACACCGGACCGCGACCCGTCCAGCGCCCACACCCACCGCTGCTGCTCGGCGGCGCGGCCCCACCGGCGCTCAGGCGGGCCGGCCGGCTCGCGCAGGGATGGATCAGCAGCAGCCGGCAGGACCTCACCCGGATCGCCGAGTCGATCGACCTCGTCAAGCAGGGGGCGCGCGAAGCGGGACGCGACCCGGAGCAGGTCAGGATCCTCGTGCGCGGGCTGGTCGACCTCCTCGAGGACGACCCGGGGCCCGGGCGCGCCCCGCTGCACGGCACTCCCGAGCAGGTGCTCGGCGACCTGGCGGCCCTGCGCTCGGCCGGCGTCACCGAGGTCTTCGTCGACCTCAACTTCTCCCCGCGCGTCGGCTCGCCCGACATCGACGCGGGGGAGGCGACCGCGGAGGCCGAGCGGGTGCTCGAGACGCTCGCCCCCGTCCACCGTCAGACCTAGACCGCCTCGACCTTCGGCATGATCTCCTCCTTGAGCCGCTTGAGGTCGTCGAGGGTCTTGGACACCGGCACATCGGCGAACGGCGGCCACAGGAGAGGCATCGTCATGCCCGCCTCCTGGTAGCGCTTCAGCATGTCGGTGATCTGACCGGCGGTGCCGACCAGGATGTTGGACCCCTTCCCGTCGTCGGTCTGATCGACCTCCGCGTCGGTGATCACGAACCAGATCATGCTGCACATCTCGAGGTCGTCGATCGACTTGCCCAGCTCCGCGAGCTCGCCGGCGATCGCCGTACGCCACTCCGTGAACTCGCGCGGCGTGTCCTGGATGCCGATCCAGCCCGCGAGGCCGTACTTCGCCACGCGGTTCGCCGAGCGCTTGGGGTCGCGCAGACCGCTGAAGTAGATCGGCGGGTGCGGCTTCTGCAGTGGCCGGTGGCCGAAGCCGCAGGGCTCGAAGTCCGCGAACTCCCCGTGGTACTCGAACGTCTCGTTGCCCCAGATGCCCTGGCAGATCTCGATCGTCTCCCGCACGTGCGCGTGCCGGCGCGGGAACAGGTGCGTGGCGCTCGACGCGGCGAACTCCTCGGGCATCCATCCCGACCCGACCCCGACGTTGAGCCGGCCGCCCGACAGGTGGTCGATGGTGGCGCACTCGGCGGCGAACACGCCGGGGGAGCGGTACGGC
>CAZQCA010000130.1:0-9540 GCA_964591845.1 uncultured Nocardioides sp. | reverse complement strand
ACCGGTCATCCTCAACGTTTGCGCAGGTCAGTATGGGTGAGTCAGTCAGTACTACGACATCTGAGTCCGGCTGCTGACCGAACGGGTCAGTACGGCGCCCTCGCAGCGTCGTACTGACCCGTCGTGCTTCCGCGGAATGCCCTCGCACAGGCGAGAGCCAGGCCCATGACGCCTAGGCTGCGACCACTCCGACGACAGCGCAACCGCGCGCCGCCGGGCCTGTGGACAGCCCTCGGCCCGCGAGGGCCCTGAGGATCCGCCCGGCGGGCCGATTGCGGAGTCCCTGGTTCACCAGGTAGATCACAGGCTCCGCGATCCGGTGTCGCAGCCCGGCGTCAGGGCTTTGGGAGACCGTCCAGGATCCGCGGGACCGCCTGGTCGACCCGTCGCTCGCG
Source organism: uncultured Nocardioides sp. (assembly GCA_964591845.1). GTDB lineage: Bacteria > Actinomycetota > Actinomycetes > Propionibacteriales > Nocardioidaceae > Nocardioides. Next base: position 9,145 of record CAZQCA010000130.1, on the reverse strand, counting down.
CGTGTCGTCGCGCTTCGCGCCGGCCACCCACTCGGCGTACTCGCGGCGGTGGGTGTAGGAGAGCCGCTCGAAGGCGGCGGCCGCGTCGGGGTGCGCCGCGAGGGCGGCGGCGAGCGCCGGTGGCGGAGTCACCTCGCGAGGCACGTCGTCGACCTCGATGGTCACCGTGACGACGTCGCCGATCTCGACGTCGAGCTCGGCGCGGGCGGCCTTGCTGAGGCCGATCAGGTTCTCGCCGCCCATCACGCCCAGGCGCAGCCGCGCCGAGCGCTCGCCGATGGTGACCCGGACGGCCGGCCGTCTGCCGGCACCCAGCGCGGAGACATGCTCGTCGGACAGCACGACGGCGCACGCAGGGCCGCGCGGCTCCAGGGTCGTGGTGAGGGTCAGCGAGGCCGGCACTCGCGCAGTCTCGCACGAGGACACTCCGACCGCGCCGACCGGTTCAGCGAGGCTTCAGCATGCTGGGCCCAGACTGTCACCCAGGACGCAGCGAGAGGAGCAGCGATGCGCAAGCAGACCATGATCGCCGGGGGTGGCGCCGTCGCGCTGGCCGCCGCGGCACTCACCGTCGGCGGCATCGCCGCGGCCACCGGCGGTGACGACGGCCCGGCCAGCCACCAGTACACGGCGGAGCAGGCCGAGCAGGCCCGTCAGGCCGCCCTCGACGCCACCGGCGGGGGCACGGCCAACAGTGTGGAGACCGACGACGAGAACGGCGCGACCTATGAGGTCGAGGTGACCAAGCCAGACGGCTCGGTCGTCGACGTGAGGTTGGACGACCGGTTCCAGGTCGTGGTGATCGAGGGCGACGGCGAGGGCTGAGGACGCCGGCAACCGCGAGGCGCGGGCTACCGTGAAGCGATGGAGCCCGAGCGGGTCGGCAAGGCGGTCGACGCGGCCCTGCTGCCGATCGTCTCCTCGCTCGGCTCCTCCGGCGTACGCCGTGCACACTGGCTGCCCGACCGCGACGGGGCTCCGGTGGTCTGGCTCGAGACCGGCACCGAGGCCGAGCGGCGAGCGCTCGAGTCGCAGGTCTGGCTGCTGCCCCAGGTCCAGATCACGCTGACCCGGCTCGGCGTCCCCCACGACATCGTGTGGCGCCTGCGCATCGAGGTCACCTCGGGCGAGGCGGAGGAGGAGCTCTTCCGCGACGGCCCGCTCAGCCCACCGTGAGTCAGCCCACCCGAGTCAGCCCACCTTGAGGAAGACGCTGTCGATGAGGCCGTTGAACTGGTCGGTGGCGGGCGCGATGGTCGAGGCGTCCACCAGCTTGCCGCCGACCGACAGCGGCGTAGCGAGGGCGAAGGGGAGGTTGCCGCAGGGTCCGGTGCTCGAGAAGTTCCGTCGGGGTCGCGCGCGGGTGCCGTCGGAGCGGATCTTGGCGACGGAGAGCAGCAGGTAGTCGCCCGAGGTCGTGACCACGCGCTTGCAGTAGGCGTGGTACCAGGTGCGGGTCGCCACCTTCAGGGTCGAGCTGACGGTGAGGAGGCCGTCGTCGCCCTGCATGCGACAGGAGAAGTGTCGGTCGTCGAGCTGCAGCTTGAACTGCGCCGCGTCGGTCACCAGGCCGCGCTGCACGACGTTGTTGCCGTTGTCGTACGACGTCCCCTGGCTCGCGTCGTCGAGCCTGGCGTCGGCCCCGAAGCTGAAGACGTCGGCGCCGGGCGTCAGCCCGTCGGTGTCTCCCGAGTTGGTGACGGCCACAATGGCGCGAGCGCCGCCCGCGCCTCCGTCGAAGGCCGGCAGCCGGGCGGCGATGCCGGTGTTGATGTGGGACCAGCGGGCCACGGCCCTGCCCGACCCGCCGATCACCACCGACTGGCTGGTGGCGGCGCTGCCCTCGTTGGCGGGCGTCAGGATCGGCTGGCCGTTCTTGGGCCCGGTGAAGGAGATGCTCACCCGCACGTCCTGGGCAGCCGACGCGGGCGCCGCGAACGCGAACGGCGCCGCGGCAAGCAGCAGCGCGGGAAGGACTCGCCCGAGTCGGACCATGCGCACACCGTACGTCGCCGAGGGCGCCGACGGCACCTGCGCCCGCCCAGCGGTCCAGTCACGTGAGGGGTGGGACCGCCCGGGGCAGCCCACCGCCGCCGACGACGGAGGCCGCGAGGGACTCCAGGGCCTCCAGTGCGACCCGCTGCGGGAAGGGCCCGAACGAGACGCGAGCCACGCCCAGCTCCTCGAGCCGGGACACGGGGAGACCGCCGGGCAGTCCCAGGACCGAGAGCCGGCCCGGACCGAAGGCATCGACCAGCGTCGCGAGCTCCCGCTCCGTGCTCGCCGCGATCGCGAACACGCACGAGGCACCCACGTCGAGGAACGCCCGCCCTCGCAGGACCGCCTCGTCGAGTGTCTCGTCGGACGTGCGACCTCCGGGCTCCATGATGACGTCGGTGCGGGCGTTGAGCACGAACGGCACACCCTCGGCCTCGGCGGCACGCACCGCCGCCTCGACCCGCGCCACCGAGTCGGCCAGCGGGTCGCCACGGTCCTCGAGGTTGGCGCCCACGACCCCGACGCCGATCGCCCGCCGGACGGTCTCGCCGGCGTCGCCGTACCCTGCTTCGAGGTCGGCGGTCACGGGCAGCTCGACCGCCGCCGCGATCCGCCCGGCCATGTCGAGCATCAGGTCGCGCGGGATCTGCTCGCCGTCGTCGTAGCCGTAGGCCGCCGCGACGGCGTGACTGGCCGTGGCGAGGGCCGTGGTCCCCGGGACGCCGGCCACGACCTGCGCGCTCGCCACGTCCCACACGTTGACGACGGCGAGGATCTCGGGCGCCGCGTGGAGGCGCTGCAGCTCCCTGGCCCGGTCGGCAGGGTCCGTCACGGCGCAGATGCCGTCGTGGTCAGGAACGCGTTGTCGATCACGCCGTTGAACTGGTCGGAGGCGGTGAAGATGGTCACCGAGTCGGCGAGCTTGCCCCCGACCGACAGAGGAGTGGCGAAGGCGAACGACAGGTTGCCCACCGGCCCCGGCTTGGAGGCCGTGGTGGTCGGTGCGCCGAGGGACCCGTCGGCGGCGACCTTGGCCACGGTGATGATCACCCGCTCTCCCGCCGACTCGATCGCCCGCCGGCACGTGGCGCGGTAGAGCGTGCCGGGCGCCACCGGCACCGGCGACTTGACGGTCCGCGCGCCGGCGTCGCCCTTGACGAAGCAGGAGAACCGGCCGCGGTCCACCTGGAGCTTGAACTGCGCGACGTCAGTGCCCAGGCCCCTCTGGACGATGTTGTTGCCGTTGTCGTAGGACGTGCCCCGGTTGGCGGTGTCCAGCCTGACGTCGGCGCCGAACACGAAGTCGGAGGCGCCCGGGCCCAGCACGTCCGTCGAGCCGGAGTTGGTGACCGCGATCACCGCTCGCGGACCCGAGCTCGACCCGTTGTAGGAGGGGAAGCGCGCGGCCGGGCCGGACGCGCCGGCGGACACGGCCGAGACCGAGCCACCGTGCGCAGTGACCACCGCCTGGGTCGTGGCCTCGGCGCTGTCGTTGGTCACGACCGTGATCGGCTCCCCGACGACGGCGTCGGAGAACGACAGACTCACGGGCGTCGACGTGTCAGCGCTCGCGGGATCGGTGGCCACGAAACACACCGTCAGCATCACGCCGGCGACCACCGCCCCGAGTCGGGCACCCGGCAGGTCGGGGAACCGCATGGCCGTACTGTAAGCGATCCCTGGCTGAGAACGAGCGTCGTGGGTCAGCTTCGAGACTCAGCCCCAGAAGACGCGCTCGACCACGTCGTGCGCGCGGCGGGTGACCCGCAGGTAGTCGTTGACCATCCGGTCGCTCGACCCCGGGCGGTAGCCGAGCACGCTGGCCACGGCGGCGCGCTCGCGCGGGTCGCGCGGCAGCTGGTCGGACTGCTTGCCGCGCACCAGGGTGATCGCGTTGCGGGTGTGGCTGACCGAGCGCCACGCACGCACCAGCGCGTCCACGTCGGCCGCGTCCAGCAGGCCGGCGGCACCCGCCGCGCTCAGCACGTCGACCGTGCGCGTGCTGCGCAGGCCCGGGTGCGTGCCGGCGTACTGCATCTGGAGGAGCTGCGCGGTCCACTCGACGTCGGCCAGCCCGCCGCGCCCGAGCTTGAGATGGGTGTGCGGATCGGCGCCACGCGGCAGCCGCTCGTTGTCGACCCGTGCCTTGATCCGCCGCACCTCGCGGACGTCGGCCTCACTGAGCCCGTCGGCCGGGAAGCGGAGCGGGTCCACCAGCGCCGTGAAGCGCTCGCGGACACCCGCGTCGCCCACCACCGCGTCGGCGCGCAGCAGGGCCTGGAACTCCCAGACCTTGGACCACTTCGCGTAGTAGGCGGCGTAGGAGTCGAGCGTGCGCACCAGCGCGCCCTGCCGGCCCTCGGGTCGCAGGTCTGCGTCGACGTCCAGGGCCGGGTCGGTGCCGGGGAGCGCGAGGAGGCGGCGCAGCTCGTTGGCCACGGCCAGTGCGTACGACGTCGCGAGCGTGGGGTCGACGCCCTCGACCGGCTCGTGGACGAACATCACGTCGGCGTCGCTGGCGTAGGCCAGCTCGAAGCCGCCGTAGCGGCCCATCGCGACGACCGCGATCCGGGTGGGCGCCTCGGCGAGCCCGCGCGACGCGAGCTCGGCCCGCTCCACCACCTGGAGCGTCGCCTCGAGCGTGGCGTCGGTGAGCCGCGACAGGGCGGCCCCGACGTCGGCGACGTCGACCAGCCCGAGCAGATCGCCAGTGGCGATCCGGAAGAGCTCGCGGCGGCGGATGCCGCGCACGGCGCGGACGGCCTCCTCCGCGCCGTCCTGACGCCTGGCGATCGAGACCATCTCCCTCAGCGTCGCCTCGGAGGTCAGCGGGGCGAGGTCCTCGCCGAGCAGCCGGACGCCCTCGGCCTCGCGCTCGAGCAGGTCGGTCGCGTAGCGCGACGTCGCCAGCACGCGCGCCAGCCGCTCGGCCACCTGGCCCTCGTCGCGCAGCGTCTTGAGGTACCACGGGGTCCGGCCCAGCGACTCGCTGATCCGCCGGAAGCCGAAGAGGCCGGCGTCGGGGTCGGGCGCGTCGGCGAACCACTCGAGCAGCACCGGCAGCAGCGTGCGCTGGATCGAGGCGGTCCGCGACAGCCCGCTGGTGAGCGCCTCCAGATGGCGCAGGGCCGCGGCTGGGTCGCGGTAGCCGAGGGCCGACAGCCGCTCCCCCGCCGCCTCGGGTGAGAGCCGGGCCTCCGCGCCCGGGATCCGCGCCACCGCCTCGAGCAGCGGGCGGTAGAACAGCTTCTCGTGCAGCCGGCGCACCTCGCGACGGTGGTGGGCCCACTCCCGGTCGAGCGACTCCAGCGGGTCCTTGACGTGGCCCAGGGATCGGCCCAGGCGGCGCAGCGCCTCCTCCTGCTCGGGCACGACGTGGAGCCGTCGGAGCTGGAAGAGCTGCATCCGGTGCTCCAGGGTGCGCAGCCAGGCGTACGCCGCGCTCAGCGACTCGCCGTCCTCGCGACCCACATAGCCCGCCCGGGTGAGCTCGGCCAGCGCGCTCAGCGTGGTCGGCGGGCGCACCCGCGGGTCGCTGCGGCCGTGCACCAGCTGGAGCAGCTGGACGGCGAACTCGACATCGCGCAGGCCACCGCTGCCGAGCTTGAGCTGCCGCTCGGCCTCGTGGGCGGGGATGTGGTCGAGGACCCGGCGGCGCATCGCCTGGACGTCGGTGACGAAGCCGTCGCGCCCCGCGACGCTCCACACCATCGGCTCGACCAGGTCGACGAACGCCCGCCCGAGCGGGAGGTCGCCGGCGACCGGCCGGGCCTTGAGCAGGGCCTGGAACTCCCACGTCTTGGCCCAGCGCTCGTAGTAGCCGCGCATGCTGGCCAGCGTGCGCACCAGCGGGCCCTGCTTGCCCTCGGGGCGCAGCGCCGCGTCGACCGGCCAGATCGTGCCCTCGGGAGTCTGATCGGAGCAGACCTGCATCATCGCGGATGCCAGCTGGGTGGCCACGCGCAGCGCCGAGGCCTCGTCGGCGTCCTCCGCCGGCTCGGCCACGAAGAGCACGTCCACGTCGGAGACGTAGTTGAGCTCGTGGCCGCCGCACTTGCCCATCGCGACCACGGCCAGCCTGGTGCTGGCTGCGGGAGCGCCGACGCGGGCCCGGGCGACGGCGAGGGCGGCGTCGAGCGTGCCGGCCGCCAGGTCGGAGAGCTCGGCGGCGGCGTCGTCGACGGGCAGGTCGTGGGCGAGGTCGCGGGCGGCCAGCCGGAGCAGGTGGCGGCGATACTCCACGCGGAGCGCGTCCGACGCCGCCGTGGCCGGGACGGTGGCGGTGGGCATGGGGTCGGCCGGGTCGGCTCCGACGGCGGCCAGCAGCGCCGCGCGGACGGCGTACGCCGCGGGGCGGGTCGAGCCCAGCGAGGGGTCGCGCAGCTCGTGCCAGTGATCGGGGTGGCGCACCAGATGGTCGGTCAGCGCCTGGCTCGCCCCGAGCACCAGCACCAGGCGCATGGCCGTGCCCTCGTCGTCGGCGACGGCCCGCATCAGGGCCGCGGGGTCGGGGGCCGCCTCCACGAGTCGCTGCAGGCCGGCCAGCGCCAGGTCGGGGTCCGCCGCCCGGCCGAACATCGCCACCAGGGGCTCGCTGACCGTGCCGAGCGACTCGAACCCGGCACGCGCGCGGGCCGAGTCCTGGAAGCCGAGCCGCAGGAGGGCCTGGCGGCCGAGCAGGCTGTCGGCGGCGCGAGGGCTCATCGCGCCCGGACCGTGGCGGCCGCGCTCACGACGGAGGCGAACCGCTCGGCCAGCGGCCGCCACGCTGCCTCGAGCTCCGCGCGGGCGGCCTCGACCTCGGCGAGCATCCGCTCGGCGTCCAGCCCGGCCGCGGCCGGCTCGTCGGGCGCCTCGTCGACCCAGCGCCGCAGCAGCGGCTCGTCGATCTCGGGGTGCCACTGCACCCCCCAGACGGTGTCGGCGTGACGGGCCGCCTGGATCTCTCCACGCGGCGACGTCGCCATCACGGTGGCCCCCGGGGGCAGCTCGGTGACGATGTCGCCGTTCCAGTGGGTCCCGCGTCGAGCCGTGGTCGCCGCTCCGAAGACGGGGTCGTCGGCGGCCGCCTCGCTCCAGCCGACGTCGACCAGGCCGATCTGGTAGCCGAGCGGGTTCCTGGTCACGGCGCCGCCGAGCGCCACCGCCGCGACCTGGTGACCCAGGCAGATGCCCAGCGTCGGCACGCCGTCGCGCGCGGCCTCGCGCATCAGCTCCTTGACGGCGGCCAGCCAGTGGACCTCGGCGTCGTGGTGGGCGCTCATCCAGCCGCCCATGACCAGCAGGCCGTCGTGCGCCGCCAGGCCGGCGGGCAGCTCGTCGCCGGCCCACGGCGAGCGGACGTGGAGGTCGCAGCCGGCGTCCTCGAGCCACACGCCGAACCACGCTGGGGGGTCGTCGGCCTCGTGCTCGACGACGAGGATGCGCGGGCGGCTGCTCACACGCGCAATCTAGCGACCACGCGGGTGCGGGTGGTCGAGGAGGCCGCTCAGGCGGGCGCGACCCCGGCCGCGAGGGCGGCGCCGGCCACCAGCGTCAGGGCGGCGGCCAGCCAGCGCTGGCTCCAGACCTGCTCCATGGTGCCGAGCACGCCGACGAGCAGCATCCACCAGGGCAGCAGCGGCTCCCAGGCCGGCGTCTCGCGTCGCGGCACCGCGACGAAGCCCTGGTCGAAGGTGCGGTAGCAGAGGAACGCGAGCACGACCGCGGCGATCGTCAGAGCGAGCATGGCCGCGTGGACGTGCCAGCCGCGCTCCTGGTCGGGGGCGGCCTGGACCGCGCGCCACCTGACGCTGGCCAGCAGCGTGAGCGCGATGCCGGCGGCGAGGAAGCCCAGCACCAGGCGGTGCCGCTCGACCGGCGGGATCTCCGTCATCTTGGAGAGACCCCACGACGACATGACCAGGCCGAGGCCGGACAGCATGGCCAGGCTGCGCGACACCGAGCCGGGGCTGGAGGCGAACATGAGGGCCGCGATGCCGTTGAGCACGAGCACGACCGCCATCACGGTGGCGATCAGGCTCATCCGGTCGTCGAGGACCGCGCCACCGTCGAGGGCGCCGCGGATGTCGAAGGCGATGGCGGTCCAGACCACTCCGGCGGTGACGACGAGCCACAGCAGCGGCTCCACGACGACGCGGGGGTAGCCGTGGATCCGCTCCACGCCGAGTGTCTGAACGCTCATAGGACCGGCAACATCCTGTCTCGCTCGAATGCCGACACCTGGGTGCGGTACTCGTTCCACTCCTGCCGCTTGTTGCGCAGGAAGAAGTCGAAGACGTGCTCGCCGAGGGTCTCCGCGAGCAGCTCGGAGCGCTCCGCGACGCCGATGGCGTCGTAGAGGCTCTTCGGCAACGGGTCGATGCCCATCGCCTGCCGCTCAAGCTCCGTCAGCGACCACACGTCGTCCTCCGCTCCGGGGGGCAGGTCGTAGCCCTCCTCGATGCCCTTCATGCCTGCCGCCAGGATCACGGCGAACGCGAGGTACGGGTTGCAGGCTGCGTCGATGGTACGCAGTTCGATGCGGGTTGAGTTGCCTTTTGACGGTTTGTACATCGGGACCCGGATCATGGCGCTGCGGTTGTTGTGGCCCCAGCAGATGTACGCCGGCGCCTCGCCGCCTCCGAGGAGGCGCTTGTAGCTGTTGACCCACTGGTTGGTGACGCAGGTGATCTCGCTGGCGTGGGTGAGGATGCCGGCGATGAACTGCCGGCCGGTCTTGGACAGCTGGTACTCCGAGCCGGCCTCGAAGAACGCGTTGCGGTCGCCCTCGAACAGGCTCACGTGGGTGTGCATCCCCGACCCCGGGTGCTCGGTGAACGGCTTGGGCATGAAGCTCGCCCACATGCCCTGGCTGAGCGCCACCTCACGCACGACGGTGCGGAAGGTCATGATGTTGTCGGCGGTCGTCAGCGCGTCGGCGTACCTCAGGTCGATCTCCTGCTGGCCGGGGCCGCCCTCGTGGTGGCTGAACTCCACGGAGATCCCCATCGACTCCAGCATCGTGATCACGTCGCGCCGGAAGTCGCCGCCGGCCTGGGCGGTGTGGTCGAAGTAGCCGCTGCTGTCGACCGGCCGCGGCTCGCGGCCCGACTCCGGGGAGTCCTTGAACACGTAGAACTCGATCTCGGGGTGGGTGTAGAACGTG
>CAZQCA010000129.1:0-9573 GCA_964591845.1 uncultured Nocardioides sp. | reverse complement strand
GAGGTCAGGCGGATGACGATCTGGGGCAACCACTCGGCCACGCAGTACCCCGATGTCTTCAACGCCGAGATCGGCGGCCGCAACGCGGCGGAGGTCGTCGACGACCAGGCGTGGATCGAGGACGACTTCATCCCGACGGTGGCGCAGCGCGGAGCCGCGATCATCGCCGCCCGAGGCTCGTCGTCGGCCGCCTCCGCGGCGTCCGCGACCATCGACGCCGCCCGCGACTGGCTGAGCGGCTCGCCCGAGGGCGACTGGGTGTCGATGGCGGTGGTGTCCGACGGCTCCTACGGCGTGCCGGAGGGCATCGTGTCGTCCTTCCCCGTGACGACTCGCGACGGCGGCTGGGAGATCGTCCAGGGCCTGGAGATCAACGACTTCTCCCGGGCCCGCATCGACAAGACCACCGGCGAGCTCACCGAGGAGCGCGAGGCGGTCACCGCCCTCGGGCTGATCTGAGGCGGGCTGGTCCTGGGCTTGGGCTCGGACGCGGCCTCGGACTCTGGCTCGGGCTCGGGCGCGCGCGAACCTACTGGTGTGTACGACGCACCCGGCCGGGGCCGCACGAACCTACTGGTGTGTACGGCGCACATGCCGAGCGTACGCACCAGTAGATCCACGCCCACGCGTCGTACGCACCAGTAGATCCACGCCCACGCGTCGTACGCACCAGTAGATCGACGCCAGCCCCCGTCCGGCGCTCCCGGCTCAGCCCGGCTGGTTGGGGATCGACGTGGCCAGCACGACCAGCGAGAGACCGAGTGCGACGAGCAGCGCCACGTCGGTCGCCCGGTGCCGGACGGCCAGCATGCCCGCGTCGGTCGAGCGCAGCACGCTGCGTACGGCGGCCGCGGCCAGCAGCGACCCGCCCAGCACCCGCACGCCGCCGCGCCACGAGCCCAGGAACACCATCACGATCGCCGTGACGGCGACGGCCAGCACGACGAGGTAGAAGGCGCCACCCAGGGTGGACGGGTAGCGCCGCGGCGCCGGCTCCGCCGTCTCCTCGGCGCCGTCCACGAGCTGCTCCGCGGAGACCGCGGGCACGTCGTCGGGGTCGGGCAGCCGCTGTTCCTCGGCGGTCACGGCGCGAGCCTCACCGCCCGCCGACACCGTGCTCGGCGATCGAGACGATGTTGGACAGCAGCATCGCTCGCGTCATGGGGCCCACTCCCCCGGGGTTGGGCGACACCCAGCCGGCGACGTCCCACACGTCGTCGGCGACGTCACCGGCGATCTTGCCCTCGACGCGTGACACCCCGACGTCGAGCACCGCGGCGCCGGGCTTGACCATGTCTCCGCTGATGATGCCGGGCACGCCCGCGGCGGCCACGACGATGTCGGCCTGGCGGACGTGGGACGCGAGGTCGACGGTGCCGGTGTGGCACAGGGTCACCGTGGCGTTCTCGGAGCGCCGGGTCAGCAGCAGTCCCAGGGGGCGGCCGACGGTGATGCCGCGGCCCACCACCACGACCTCGGCGCCCGCGATCGGCACGTCGTGGCGGCGCAGCAGCTCGACGATGCCGTAGGGCGTGCACGGCAGCGGCGCCTCCTTGCCGAGCACCAGCCAGCCGAGGTTGGTGGGGTGCAGTCCGTCGGCGTCCTTGGCGGGGTCGATCAGCCCCAGGACGCGGTTCTCGTCGCGGCCGCGCGGCAGCGGCAGCTGCACGATGTAGCCGGTGCAGGCGGGGTCGTCGTTGAGCCGGCGTACGGCGTCCTCGATCTCCTGCTGCGTGGCCACCTCCGGGAGCTCGGCCCGGATCGACTCGATGCCCACCTCGGCGCAGTCCTTGTGCTTGCCGTTGACGTACCACCGCGACCCCGGGTCGTCGCCGACCAGCACCGTGCCGAGACCAGGCACGACGCCCCGCTCGCGCAGCGCCGCGACGCGACCCTTGAGCTCGTCCTTGATCGCCGCCGCGGTGGCGGTCCCGTCCAGCGTCTGCGCAGTCACACCCGCATCCTAGGGACCGACCTCAGTGGAAGAAGTGGCGGGCGCCGGTGACGTACATCGTCAGCCCGGCGTCGCGCGCGACCGCCACGACCTCCTCGTCGCGCACCGACCCTCCCGGCTGTACGACGGCGCGCACGCCACCGTCGATCAGGATCTGCAGGCCGTCGGGGAAGGGGAAGAACGCGTCGGACGCCGCTACCGAGCCGGCGGCCCGCCCGCCCGCGCGCTCGACGGCCAGCCGGCACGAGTCCACCCGGTTGACCTGACCCATGCCGACGCCGACGGAGGCCCCGTCGGCGGCGAGCAGGATCGCGTTGGACTTGACCGAGCGCGCGGCGCGCCACGCGAAGGCGAGGTCGGCGAGGACCGCCTCCGCGGCCGGCTCACCGCTGACCAGGGTCCAGGTCGACGGGTCGTCGCCGTCGGCCTGCATCGCGTCGCGCACCTGCATCAGCAGGCCCCCGGAGATCGAGCGCGACTCCGCCCCGCCCCGGCGCAGGGGCGCGCACTCGAGCAGACGGATGTTCTTCTTGGCGGCGAGCAGCTCGACCGCCCCGTCCTCGTAGCCGGGAGCCACCACCACCTCGGTGAACACCTCCGCCACCTGCTCGGCCATCGCGACCGACACCGGCACGTTGGAGGCGATCACCCCGCCGAAGGCCGACACCGGGTCGCAGGCGTGCGCCTTGCGGTGCGCCTCGGCGGCGTCGGCGCCCACGGCGAGCCCGCAGGGGTTGGCGTGCTTGATGATCGCGACCGCGGGCTGGTCGAAGTCGTAGGCGGAGCGCCGAGCCGCGTCGGCGTCGACGTAGTTGTTGTAGGACATCTCCTTGCCGTGGAGCTGCCTCGCCTGGGCGAGTCCGGGCGACGGCGCGAAGCCGTCGGTGTAGAGCGCCGCCGGCTGGTGGGGGTTCTCGCCATAGCGCAGCACCGCCGCCTTGTCCCACGTCGCGCCCACCCACGCAGGGAAGCCCGTCCCCTCCGACGAGTCGACCAGCACGTTGCCCATCCAGGAGGCCACGTGCACGTCGTACGTCGCCGTGTGGACGAACGCCTGCGACGCCAGCCGCTGCCGCTCGGCCAGGGTGAACCCTCCGGCCGCGACCGCCGCCAGCACTGCGGGGTAGGCGGACGGCGAGGTCACGATCGCCACCGACGGATGGTTCTTCGCGGCGGCCCGCACCATCGACGGGCCACCGATGTCGATCTGCTCCACGCACTCGTCAGGGGAGGCGCCCGACATCACGGTCTGGGTGAACGGGTAGAGGTTGGAGACCACGAGGTCGAACGGCTCGACGCCGAGCTCGGCCAGCTGCTCGACATGGGAGTCGAGCCTCCGGTCGGCGAGGATGCCGGCGTGCACCCGGGGGTGCAGCGTCTTCACGCGACCGTCGAGGCACTCCGGGAAGCCGGTCAGCTCCTCCACCCGCGTGACGGGCAGGCCGAGACCCTCGATGAGCGCGGCCGATCCGCCCGTCGACACCAGCGCCACCCCGCCCTCGTGGAGCCCGCGCACCAGCTCCTCGAGCCCGGTCTTGTCATAGACCGACACCAGCGCCCGCCGGAGCGGGATCCTGCCCTCCCCCTCGACCGACTCGCTCATCGACCGAACCTGACCTTCCTGTCGGAGACCCTGAATCCCTCGCGCGCCATCCGGCCGACCGCCTCGACCAGCATCGACCGCTCCGCCACCTTGATCCGCTCGTGGAGCGACTCGACGGTGTCGCCGGGCTCCACGGGGACCGTCGCCTGGGCCACGATCGGGCCGGTGTCGACCCCCGAGTCGACGAGGAAGAGCGTGGCGCCGGTGACCTTGACGCCGTAGGCCAGCGCGTCGGCCGCCCCGTGCATGCCGGGGAACGACGGCAGCAGCGCCGGGTGGGTGTTGACGACGCGGCCGCCGAACTCGGCGAGGAAGTCGTCGCCCACCAGCTTCATGAATCCCGCGAGCACCACCAGATCGGGATCGAAGCGCATCACGATGTCGCGCACCGCACGGTCCCAGCCCTCCCGGGTCTCGAAGGAGGTCACGCCACGCACGAACGTCGGGATGCCCGCCCGCTCGGCCCGGGCCAGCCCCTCGATCCCGTCGCGGTCGGCGCCGACCGCGACGACCCGCGCGCCGTACGCCGGGTCGGCGCACGCGTCGAGCAGCGCCTGGAGGTTGGTGCCGGCGCCGGAGACCAGCACCACCAGTCGAGCTGCTCCCGAGGCGGCGGCGGGCGTGGGCACGCGCGCAGTGTAGCGAGCCGGTGCGGCGCAGCAGCGACCCTCAGTCGGCCGTGGACGCGCGCGCCCGGCGGCGCTGCCACGCGGTCGCCAGGAGGCCGCCGACCAGCCCGCCGACGCCGAAGGCGGCGACGGCGTAGATGGTGGCGGAGGACGCGAACGGCGCGACGTGCTGCATCCGGCCCGGACCGACCGCGCCACCCGCCAGCCGGGCCAGGAGGCCGAAGGCGACGGCCGCCAGGGCGCCCCCCACGCAGCCGCGCAGCGCCCCCTGGTCCCAGCGGGTGGTCGGGTGGCGTCGCTGGGCGCGCAGCGCGCCGATGGCGGCGGTCGCAGCCGGTACGCCGAGCAGATAGCCCGTCCAGGACGGGGGCGGGCCGTCGTCGGGCAGCGCGGCCAGCAGCGGCAACAGCGGCAGTGGGCCGAGCACGACCGCGGTCGGGGTGACCAGCGTGCCGCTGCCGACGGTGAAGCCGGCTCCGACGAGGTAGGAGCCCGCGAAGGCGACGGCGTTGGGGAGCAGCGTCAGCGAGGCCACGGTCATGGAGACGGTGCCGGACGGGGAGGTGTGGAGCTGGGACATCACGTTGGCCGCGGCCGGCCAGTCGGTGGCGAGGGCCACGACGAGGAGCAACGCTGAGGCGAGGAGGTGCCAGCGCAGGACGGCGAGGAGCGTGGCCGCCGCCGCCGGGACCGACTCGGGCAGGGTGGCCGCCCACACGGGCAGCCGGCCGGACGCGGTCGCCACGGCGGCCCCGCCCACGGTCAGCGACAGCACGAGCGCGCCGAGCACCGCGCGGCCGAGACCGGGCGCAATGTCGGCGTCGCCGGCCAGCGAGACCAGCAGCCCCGTCGCGACGGCGTACGACGTGGCGAACAGGAGCGTGGCGCCCGGCACCGTCCAGTCACGCTCGCCGTCGGCGATGCGGTCGGCGTCGGGGCCGTGACCCGACACGGCGTCGCCCAGTCGATGGCCCACCTTCCACACCAGCCATCCGCACACGAGCGTCAGGCCCAACGGGATCATGGTGACGGCGGCCCCGCCCACGTGGAAGCCGCTGCCGTGGGCGGCGAGCCAGCCGAGGGCTCCCACGCGGAGGGCGTCGCGCGGGGCGCCGTGGCCGCCCGCGTCGGCGAGATACCACCCCGCGAGGGATAGCGCGTCGCAGACCAGGAGCCCGAGCAGGACCGTCAGCAGCCCGGCCGCGGGAGCCACGAGCCACAGCGGCCTCCGATGACGGGGATCGGCCGGCGCCTCACGGGTCGCGGCAGGCAGCAGGGACGTCATGACCGCCCCATCATCGCCGCCACTCGTGGCGCTGCGTCGCTCCCACGCCGCTGCGCGCTCGATGTGCGCGGTCCCGCACCACCGCGTACCGTGGACGGGCCATGGTGGACACCGCTGACTTCGACGCGTTCTATGCGGACGCCCGCGAGCGGCTGCTCCACCAGTGCTACGCGCTCACCGGCGACCTCCCCGCGTCGCAGGCCGCCGTCCGCGACGCGTTCGTGGCCGCGTGGCACCACTGGCGCAAGGTCTCCCGGCGCGCGGACCCGGAGCCGTGGGCGCGGCCGATCGCGTGGGCGCACGCACACCGGCGCGCCGGCGCCCGGGTGTTCCACCGCGACAAGAGTGACGACCCCGAGGTCGCGCGCACGCTGAGCGCCCTGGGCCGGCTGAGCTTCGGACAGCGACGGGTGCTGCTCCTGTCGACGCTGACGAGCAGCTCGATGGAGGAGCTGGCCCGCGAGGCAGGCCTGACGCGCGACGCGGCCGAGCGCGAGCTCCAGAGCGCCACCTCCGCGTTCGCGGCCGCCCGCGAGATCGATCCCGGGCTGGTCCGGCTGAGCTTCGAGAGCCTCCGCGGCCCGGTCGGCTCGGTGTCGTGGCCGCGGATCACCATCATCCGGCGGGCCGGCACCGCCCGGCGGCGCAGCCACACGTTCGCCGGCATCGCCGGAGTGGTCGCGCTGGTCGTCGGCAGCGGGGCCGCCGTGGCCTACGACGGCCACGCCCGGCCCACCCTGGCGCGCGAGCGTGAGGCGCTGCAGCCGACGCCCAGCCGGGTCGCAGAGCCTCCCGCGGCCGAGCCGCAGCTGGGGCCGGGGGCGATGCTCGAGGCCTCCCAGCTGCGTCGGCTGGCGCCCCGCACGAGCTGGCGGATCCTCGACACCTCCCAGAACCTCGAGGGCGACGGGCTGGCGCTGCCCTGCCAGCAGGCCCGGTTCGCCGACCCCACGTCGACCGGCGCGCTCGTGCGCACCTTCGCCGGTGCGCCGGCCGCGGGTGCGGGGGCGAAGGGCGCGCCGCGGGCGCGGATGACGGCCTACCAGCTCTCCGAGCTGTCCCGCACCCCGGCGGCGGCGCGGCGTACGTTCCGCACCACGGTCGGCTGGTTCGCCGGCTGCGGCGACGACCGGGTCCAGCTGCTGCAGACCCAGCAGGTGCAGGGCGTGGGAGACGAGGCGTCTCTGCTGGTGCTCCGCGGGTGGGCGCGCCAGGGTTCGACGATGGTCGTCGGGGTCGCCCGCACCGGTCAGGTGACGACCACGACGCTCACCCGCACGGACGTCGGCACCGAGGGCCTGTCGACGGCGGCGATCGCGCCCCACGGCACCCTGCTCGCCGCCGCGGTCAACGACCTGTGCGGAGCCCCCGGCACCGGCCGATGCGCCGGCCCGCCCACGCTGCGTGCCACTCCGCCCGTGCCGGTCGGCATGGTGCCGGGCATGATCAGCGGCGTCGACCTGCCACCGGTGAGCGGCGTCGACAGCCCCTGGGTCGGCACCGACCCCCAGAAGGCGCTCACCAACGCCGCCGCGACCCAGTGTGACCTCACGGTGTTCAACCGGCGCCCGGTGGTGGGCGCCTGGACGCGCACGTTCCTCTTCCCGCAGGAGGACCTGCCCGACACGTTCGGTCTCACCGAGACGGTCGGGACGCTCCCCGGACGCACGGGAGCGGGCTTCGTGGAGGGCATCCGGAAGCGGGTCGCCGCGTGCGAGGACCGCAACCTCGGCACCGAGGTGACCCGGATCGTGGACCGCAGCGACCGCACCAGCGACCTGGTGGTCTGGCTGCTCACCGTCGAGATCACCGA
Source organism: uncultured Nocardioides sp. (assembly GCA_964591845.1). GTDB lineage: Bacteria > Actinomycetota > Actinomycetes > Propionibacteriales > Nocardioidaceae > Nocardioides. The sequence continues at coordinate 2,289 of CAZQCA010000129.1, read as the reverse complement.
CAAGCAGTCGGTCACCTACCAGATGGGCGTGGCCCGGTCCGGCACCGTGGTGGCGCAGGTGGGGTTCACGCCGACGGCCGGGGTCTCGATGGCCCCCGGCGACTTCCAGGCCCTCGTGGAGCGCGCCCAGGAGCGGCTCCCCGCCATGCCGAAGCCGAAGCGCTGAGGCGCGGCCTGCTCAGCCGAGGGACGCCAGCACCTCGCGCATGAGCTGGGCGGTCTCGGAGGGCGTCTTGCCGACCTTGACGCCGACGGCCTCGAGGGCCTCCTTCTTGGCCTGGGCCGTGCCGGAGGAACCGGAGACGATGGCGCCGGCATGGCCCATGGTCTTGCCCTCGGGGGCCGTGAAGCCGGCGACGTAGCCGACGACCGGCTTGGTGACGTGGTCCTTGATGTAGGCCGCGGCCCGCTCCTCGGCGTCGCCCCCGATCTCGCCGATCATCACGATCGCCACGGTCTCTGGGTCGTTCTCGAACGCCTCCAGGCAGTCGATGTGGGTGGTGCCGATGATCGGGTCGCCGCCGATGCCGACGGCGGAGGAGAACCCGAAGTCGGCCAGCTCGTACATCATCTGGTAGGTCAGCGTGCCCGACTTCGACACCAGCCCGATCGGGCCGGCGCCGGCGATGGTCGCCGGGATGATGCCGGCGTTGGAGCGGCCGGGGCTGATCAGCCCGGGGCAGTTGGGCCCGATGACGCGCGTGCCCGACGCGGCGGCGTACGCGCGGAACGCGGCCGTGTCGTGGACGGGCACGCCCTCGGTGATCACCACCACCAGCGGCATGCCCGCGTCGACGGCCTCGACCACCGCCGCCTTGGTGAACGCGGGCGGCACGAACACCACCGACACGTCGGCGCCGGTGGCGGCCATCGCGTCGGCGACGGAGCCGAAGACCGGGATGGACCGGCCCTCGATCTCGACGGACTCGCCCGCCTTGCGGGGGTTGACGCCGCCGACGATGTCGGTGCCGGAGGCGAGCATGCGCGTGGTGTGCTTCATGCCCTCCGAGCCGGTCATGCCCTGCACGACGACCTTGGAGCTCTCGGTCAGGAAGATGGCCATGGGTTCGTGTCTCTCTCTTCCTCGATCGCTCAGTTGCTCGCGTGGGCGAGCTCGGCGGCCTTGTCGGCCGCGCCGTCCATGGTGTCGACGATGGTGACCAGCGGGTGGTCGGCCTCGGCCAGGATCCGGTGGCCCTCCTCGACGTTGTTGCCGTCGAGGCGGACGACAAGTGGCTTGTCGGCCTCCGAGCCGAGCATCTCCAGCGCGTGCACGATGCCGTTGGCCACCGCGTCGCAGGCCGTGATGCCGCCGAACACGTTGACGAACACCGCCTTGACCTGCGGGTCGCCCAGGATGATATGCAGCCCGTTGGCCATCACCTCGGCCGACGCGCCGCCGCCGATGTCGAGGAAGTTCGCGGGCTTGACCCCGCCGTGCCGCTCCCCGGCGTAGGCCACCACGTCGAGCGTGCTCATCACCAGGCCCGCGCCGTTGCCGATGATCCCGACCTCGCCGTCGAGCTTGACGTAGTTGAGGTCCTTCTCCTTGGCCATCAGCTCCAGAGGGTCCTCCTCCTCGCGGATCTCGAACCCGGCATGGTCCTCGTGGCGGAAGTCCGCGTTGGCGTCGAGCGTCACCTTGCCGTCCAGCGCCTCGAGCGAGCCGTCGCCCAGCCGGACCAGCGGGTTGACCTCCACCAGCGTGGCGTCCTCCTTCACGAACACGTCCCACAGCCGCTGGATGACCTGCTTGGCCTCGGCGGCCACCTCGGGAGCGAACCCGGTCGCCGCGACGATCTCGTCGGCCTTGGCGTCGTCGACGCCGACCTGCGGGTCGATCGACACCTTCGCCACCGCGTCGGGGTTCTCCACCGCCGTGACCTCGATCTCCACGCCGCCCTCGGTCGAGGCGATGCAGAGGTAGTCACGGTTCGCGCGGTCGACCAGGAACGAGAAGTAGTACTCCTCCGCGATGTCGGCGGCCGGCGCCACGAGCACCCGGTGCACCGTGTGACCCTTGATGTCCATCCCGAGGATCTCGCCGGCCTTGGCCACGGCGTCGGCCGGGTCCTGCGCGAGCTTCACCCCGCCCGCCTTGCCTCGGCCGCCGGTCTTGACCTGCGCCTTGACCACCACCCGGCCACCGCTGGCCGCCCCCTCGGCCTCCGCCGCCGCGGCGGCCTCCGACGGATCGGTGATCACCGTGCCCACCGTCACCGGCACACCATGCTTGGCGAAGAGCTCCTTCGCCTGGTACTCCATCAGGTCCACGAGCCACGTCCTTGC
>CAZQCA010000128.1:0-9668 GCA_964591845.1 uncultured Nocardioides sp. | reverse complement strand
AGCGCCGATGGTACTGCAACCGCAAGGCTGTGGGAGAGTAGGACGCCGCCGAACATCCTTTACCGAAGGGACCGCCCGCGAGGGCGGTCCCTTCGGCCATTTCCCGGGGTTTGGGTGCCCGTTTTCGTGCACACGTCCCCGGCCGTGGCCGCCGTCCCCAGGAGGGCTGCTCATGGCCGCGCGACGTCGTGGCGGGGCGGGAGGCTGGTCCCGGAGGTGAGGTCATGGGGGCTGTCGAGGCCGAGACGGAGCAGGTCAACGAGGTGACCCTGGTGGGGCGGGTCTCGCAGCCGCCGCAGGAGCGGTTGCTCCCCAGCGGTGATCGGCTGTGGACGTTCCGGGTGGTGATCCCCAGGCCGCCCGGACGGGGCCGACCGGGTGCCGTGGACGCGCTGGACTGCGCGGTGTGGCAGGCCGGTGTGCGCCGCACGGTGCGCACCTGGCGGGCCGGGGACCTCGTGAAGGTGTCGGGAGCGGTGCGTCGGAGGTTCTTCCGGGCCGGCTCGGGGGCCGCATCGCGGGTCGAGGTGGAGGTGAGCGGCGCCCGGCTCATCCGTCGCGCAGAGCGCGCATGAGCACCCCCACCGGCGGTTTGGGCTGGAAGGAGGTGGCCTTCTCCGGCAGCAGCCGATCCTGGCGGACGACCTCGTTGACCAGGTCGAAGGAGGGGGCGGGCAGCAGCAGGGCGAGTCCCGACGTGGAGCGGGCCGAGCGCATCGCCTGCGAGACGGAGTGCTGGTAGACCAACCGCCGGCGGCGCGGCAGCAGGGGCACGACCTCTCGGTGCAGCACCTCGACGGTGGCGGCGTCCGAGGAGTGCGGGAGGTGCCAGGCGCCCCACTGCGCGGCCCCGTCGGTGGCCACGACCACTCCTTGCGGGTCGTCCGACCGCTCCACGAGCTCGCGCCCGCGAGCCTCGTCGGCGATCGGCTCCCACCGCGACCCGGTGCACGCCTCGACCAGCGGACCGAGGTCGGACCAGCGGAGGCGGGGGACCACCCGGTGGATCGCGTGCAGACCCAGCGGGGCGTCGTCCTGGTCGACCACCATCGCCAGCCCGCGGTCCCACGCCGTACCGGGGTGCAACGACTGGAGGCGGAGGTAGGCGGCATAGCGGTGATGGCCGTCGGCGATCACGGGTGCGGCGCCGGCGAGCGCGCGCTGGACCAGGTCGAGAGCGTCATCGTCTCGGATCACCCAGAGCCGGTGCCGGACGCCGGCCTGGTCGAGGAACGCCCTGGTCGGGGGGTGCTCCGCCAGCGAGCCGAACAGGGCGCGGAGGCCCCCGGGACCGCGGTGCACGAGCAGGATCGGGGCCGGGTTGAGGCCCATCTCCAGCAGCCGCTCGGCCAGGTTGTCCACCTGGCGTGGATGCACGCCCTCGTGCGGGTGCACCGCCCGCTCGGCCACCGCCTCCGACCGCCGGGTCAGGTCGAGCGCCCCGACCAGGCCTCGATGCGGCGTCCCGTCGACGACGTACTCGTGGAGGTAGAGACCGGCTTCGGCGTCGCGGGTGACCTTGCCGGTGCGCTCCCACCGGCGCATCCGGCGCGGGACGTCGCGATAGGGTCGGGCGAACGTTCGCGCCGTCGTGGGGCCGCCGATCCACCGTGGTGCGAGCGTGAGCCCGTGGAACGGGTAGAGGCGCAGCGGCCGACCGAGGTGCGGCGGCGTCGCGACGGCGGGCTCGTCCATCCGTTGCATCGTAGGCCTCGCCCCCACCACGCCCGCCCGTCCACGGCCGAGCACGCGACGAAGGAGAGCACATGCTGGGTGAGTCGAGGACGCCGCTGTCGACGGCGTACGACCTGGCCCTTCTCGACCTCGACGGCGTCGTCTACATCAGCGGCCACGCCGTCCCGGGGGCGCCCGAGGCGATCGACGCGGCTCGCCAGGCGGGGATGCGGATCGCCTTCGTCACCAACAACGCCTCGCGCACGCCGGAGAAGGTCGCGGGCAACCTGGTGCGGCTGGGGGTCACCGCGAGCCCGGACCAGGTGGTGACGTCGTCGCAGGCCGCGGCCCGCATGCTCGCGGCGAGGTTCCCGACCGAGAGCAGGGTGCTGCTGCTGGGGGCGGAGGGACTCGCACGCGCCCTGGTCGAGGAGGCACTGGTGCCGGTCACCTCGCCGGACGACCCCGAGGTCGTCGCGGTGGTGACGGGCTACGGCCCCGATGTCGTGTGGCGCGACGTGATGAGGGTCGCCGTGCGGATCCGTGACGGTCTGCCCTGGGTGGCGACCAACACCGACCTCACCATCCCCACCTCCTTCGGCGTGGCTCCCGGGCACGGCGTGATGGTGCGGATGCTGAGCCAGTTCTCGGGAGTCGAGCCCGAGGTCGCCGGCAAGCCCGACCGGCCGCTGCTCGACGAGGCCGTGCGCCGGATGGGCGGCGATCGCTCGCTGATGGTCGGCGACCGCCTCGACACCGACATCGAGGGTGCCCACCACGCCGGGCTCGACTCGATGCTGGTGCTCACGGGTGTCACGGACCTGGCTCAGCTCGTGGCCGCGCCGCCGGACCGTCGCCCCACCTTCGTCTCGCCTCGGCTGGACGGCCTGAGCTTCCCCCACCCACCACCCGATGTCGGCGTCGACCAGGTGCGCTGCGGAGGATGGGCCGCCCGCGTCGACGGCGGAGCGATCGTGGTCAGCGGCTCGGGGGACTCGGGCGACTGGTGGCGGGCCGTGGTCTCGGCCGCGTGGCGACACCTGGACGCGACAGGAAGCCCCGCCTCCGTCGACGGGCTCGAGCCGCCGGCCGAGGCCCCTGCCTGACGCGTGGCGTGACCGATGGCCGCGGGGTGCCGGCGCGGTCCTCGTCCGGGGCGACCGGATACCCTCACCGGCATGAGCGAGCAGCCCGAGACCCCGCCGGACGCCGACCCGGCGGAGGCGTCCGCCGAGTCGCTGCGCACCGGCAACGCGGCGGTCGACCGGGTCCTCGACTCGCTCGACTCGCTCGACGGCGCGCCGGTGGACGATCACGTCGCCGTCTTCGAGCGTGCGCACGAACAGCTGCGGAGCGCCCTCGACGGCGAGGAGCCGCGACCCGCGGACACCTCCGACGGGCCCGTGGACGAGCACGACCCGGGCGCCGACCGAGGCGACTGACCGGCTGTGCCCCGTCGCCTCCGTCTCGACGCCGAGCTGGTGCGGCGCGGGCTCGCGCGCTCGCGCGAGCAGGCCAGCGAGCTCGTCGCGGCGGGACGGGTGAAGGTCGGCGGCGTCGTCGCCGCCAAGCCGGCCACGGCGGTGACCACCGACGTCGCGCTCGTCGTGTCGGACGATCCCGGAAGGCCCGACTTCGTCTCGCGGGGAGGGCACAAGCTGGCGGGTGCTCTCGAGGCGTTCGGGCCCCTCGGCCTGGAGATCGCCGGGCGGCGCTGTCTCGACGCCGGGGCCTCGACGGGGGGCTTCACCGACGTCCTGCTGCGGGCCGGCGCGAGCGAGGTCGTCGCGGCCGACGTGGGCTACGGGCAGCTGGCGTGGTCGCTGCGCAGCGACGCTCGGGTCACGGTCCACGACCGCTGCAACGTGCGGGAGCTGACCAGCGAGGCGATCGGCGGTCCCGTCGACGTGGTGGTCGCCGACCTGTCCTTCATCTCGCTGGCGCTCGTGCTCGACGCCTTCGCGCGGGTGAGCCGACCCGACGCGGACTGGGCGCTGATGGTCAAGCCTCAGTTCGAGGTCGGCAAGGACCGGGTGGGACGCGGTGGCGTCGTCCGCGACGCGCAGCTGCGGGGCGAGTCCGTCGCAGCTGTCGCCCGCTCGGCCTCACAGCGCGGGTGGGGCGCCCGCGCTGTCACGACCAGTCCGCTCCCGGGGCCGTCGGGCAACATCGAGTACTTCCTCTGGCTGCGGCGCGGGCCGACCCGCCTCACCGACGAGGACATCCACACCGAGGTACGACGCACGGCCGCGCTGGGGGCCCCGGGTGAGAGGGTGGAGCCGTGACCACCACCGAGCCGCCGCCCACCGACATCCGCCGGGTGTTGCTGGTGGCCCACCTGGGTCGCCCCGAGGTGCGCGACCTGGCCCGGATCTTCGTGAAGTCACTGACGGGCCACGGCCTCGAGGTGAGGCTGCCGGCCGAGGACGCTCCCGACCTCGGCTACGACGCCGAGGCCGAGGCCGACGTCGACGTGAGCGCCTCCCTCGACGACGCGGGCCAAGGCTGCGAGCTCGCGATCGTGCTGGGTGGCGACGGCACGATCCTGCGCGCGGCCGAGCTCACCCGGCAGAGCGCGACACCGCTCCTCGGCGTCAACCTCGGCCACGTCGGCTTCCTGGCCGAGGCGGAGCCGGAGCATGCGGAGGCCACGATCGACGCGGTGGTGCATCGTCGCTACACCGCCGAGGACCGGCTGACCCTGGATGTCGTGGTGAGCCTCCGTGGCCGGCAGCTGATGCACACGTTCGCCCTCAACGAGGCCAGCGTCGAGAAGGCGCCGCGCCAGCGGATGCTCGAGGTGATCGTGGGCATCGACGGGCGCCCCCTGTCGCGGTGGGGCTGTGACGGCGTCGTGTGTGCCACCCCGACCGGGTCCACGGCCTACAACTTCTCGGCGGGCGGTCCCGTCGTGTGGCCCAACGTCGAGGCGCTGCTGATGGTCCCGCTGAGCGCCCACGCGCTCTTCGCCCGTCCGATGGTGGTCAATCCCGACTCGACGCTGGCCATCGAGCTGCTCGAGACCAGCGCCACCCACACCAGCCCGATCCCGGGGGTGCTGTGGTGCGACGGTCGGCGCATGGTCGACCTCCCGCCAGGCTCCCTGGTGGAGGTACGCCGTGCCGAGCGGCCCGTCCGGCTCGTGCGCCTGCACCAGCGCCCGTTCACCGACCGCCTCGTGGCCAAGTTCGGCCTGCGCGTGGAGGGCTGGCGCGGCGCCGCCGAGCGCCGTCGTCAGGGCGACCGCGATGCTTGAGGAGATCCGGATCGCCTCACTGGGTGTCATCGAGAGCTCCGAGCTGGAGCTCGGTCCCGGCCTGACCGTGATCACCGGCGAGACCGGCGCCGGCAAGACGATGGTGGTGACCGCGCTGGGCCTCCTCCTGGGCGGTCGGGCCGACAGCGGCGCCGTACGCTCCGGTGCGCGGGCGGCGCGGGTCGAGGGGGTGGTGAGCGCCGAGTCGCTGCCCGGCTTCCTGACCGCCGTGGACGACTGTGGGGGAGAGGCCGACGACCACAGGGTCGTCCTGGCCCGCTCCGTGTCGTCGGAGGGGCGCTCCCGCGCGTTCGTGGGTGGCGCGGCGGTGCCGGTGTCGACGCTGGCGTCGGTGGCCGAGCCGCTGGTCGCCGTGCACGGCCAGTCCGACCAGCACCGGCTGCTGGCGCCCCGCGCCCAACGGGACGCCCTCGACCGGTTCGCGGGTCCCGCCCACGGTGAGCTGCTGGCGCGTTGCCATGCGCTCCACCAGGAGCTGATCGGACTCGAGAGGGAGCTCACGGAGGTCACCGACTCGGCCCGGGAGCGGGCCCGAGAGGCCGACCTCCTCCGCTTCGGCCTCGGGGAGATCGACGCCGTGGCCCCGCAGCCCGGTGAGGACCTCGCCCTGGCCGCGGAGGAGGCGCGGCTCGGACACGCCGACGCCCTGCGCGGCGCCGCGGTCCAGGCTCGCGAGGCGCTGTCGAGCGACGAGGGCGCCCCGGACGCGCTGACGACCGCGGCTGCCGCCCGGGCGCTGCTCCACGGAGTCCGCGACCACGACGTCGAGGCCGCCGAGCTCGCCGACCGGCTGGGCGAGATCAGCTATCTGCTGTCCGACCTCGCCGCGGACGTGTCGTCCTACGCCTCGCGGCTGGAGTCCGACCCCGCGCGGCTCGCGGCCGTGTCCGAACGGCGCGCGGCGCTCACCATGCTCACCAGGAAGTACGGGCAGACGATCGACGAGGTCCTCGCCTGGGCGCGCGACTCGGGCGCGCGGTTGCTGACCATCGAGGGCGCCGACGAGCGGGTGGACGAGCTGCGGGAGCGTCGAGCCTCGCTGCGCACGGAGCTCGCCGACGTGTGCGCCGCACTGAGCGTCTCGCGGGTCGAGGCCGCTGACCGCCTCGCCGCCCAGGTCACCGACGAGCTCGCGCTGCTGGCCATGCCGCACGCCCGCCTGAGCGTCGCCGTGCGCCAGCACGAGGTGGCTGCGACAGACGCGGAGCGCGGTGGGCCGCTGCGCGTGGGTGAGCGCTGGCTGCGGTTCGGGGGCTCGGGCGTCGACGAGGTCGAGCTCCTCCTCGCCGCCAACGTCGGCGGCGACCCGCGGCCCCTGGCCAAGGGCGCCTCCGGGGGCGAGCTGTCCCGCGTGATGCTCGCGCTCGAGGTGTCGCTGGCCGAGACCAGCCCGGTGCCGATCTTCGTGTTCGACGAGGTGGACGCCGGGGTCGGGGGGAGGGCCGCGATCGAGGTCGGACGCCGGCTGTCGCAGCTCGCCCGCGGTGCTCAGGTCCTCGTCGTCACCCACCTGCCCCAGGTGGCGGCGTACGCCGACCGTCACGTCGTCATCGAGAAGTCGACCGACGGGTCCGTCACCACCTCGGGCCTGACCCTGCTCGACGACGAGGCGCGGGTGCAGGAGCTCTCCCGGATGCTGGCCGGCGTCGAGGAGTCCGACAGCGGGCTCGCCCACGCGCGCGAGCTGCTCGAGGCGGCGCGGACCCGCTGACGCGCGTCCGGGCAGACACTCGGGGCCGAGGCCTGGCCACGACGCGCCGAGCGGGCCCGGGTCCGCGGGCCCGGCGAGGGCCGATGACACCCTGGACCGGTCATGAAGCTTCCCCTTCGTCCCCCTCCTGACACGTCGGCTCCCGGGCTCGTCGGTGTCGTGCGTGCCGACCGTCGGACCTCCGCGCTGCTCCCGCGGCTGCGCCCGGGGGACATCGCCCTCCTCGACCATCCCGACCTCGACCGGAGCACCGCCGTGGCCCTGGTCGACGCCGGCGTCGCCGCCGTGGTCAACGCGGCTCCGATGACGTCCGGCCGCTTCCCCAACTTGGGTCCCCAGGTCCTGGTCGAGGCCGGGATCCCCGTCGTCGACGAGCTCGGCCCCGAGGGGTTCACGGCCCTTCGCGACGGCCAGCGGGTGCGACTCCTCGACGGCGTCCTCTATGACGGCGAGCTGCTGCTCGCGACCGGCCGGGTGGTCGACCGCGACGCCGCGGCGGCCGACAGCGACCAGGCGCGGGCGGGGATGATCTCCCAGCTCGAGACGTTCGTCCACCACACCAGCGCTCTGCTGCGCCGCGAGCAGGACCTCTTCCTGCACGGCCTCGGCCTGCCCACCTTGCGCACCAGGGTCCGCGGCCGCCCGGTGGTCGTGGTGGCCGCCGGACCCGACCTGCGTGCGGAGCTGCGCCGGCTGCGTCCCTTCCTGCGTGACCAACGGCCGGTGGTCTTCGGCGTCGGCACCGCGGCGGAGCAGCTGCGCGAGGCGGGCCACCAGCCCGAGGTGCTGGTCCTCCCGGCCGGACCCAGCGACCCGGACGGTCCGTCCGTCAAGGTCCTCAAGGCGGCTCGCGACGTGGTCGGCTGCGTGGAGCCGGGGGCGGCGAGATCCGCCCTGGACCATCTCGAGCGGCGAGGCACCCGCCCGCTGCGACTCGAGACCGGTGCCTCGGCCGAGGACGCCGCGCTCGTGCTCGCCGACGCCGCCGGCGCCTCCGTCATCGTCACCGTCGGCATGTCCGCCGGCCTCGAGGAGCTGCTCGACCACCGCCGGCCCGGCCTGGCCGGCGCCTACCTCACCCGTCTCAAGGTCGGGCACCGGCTGGTCCCTGCCGCCGCGCTCCCGCCGCTGTACGCCGGACAGGTGCGGCCGCGCCACCTTGTGGCGGTGCTCCTGGCCGGCCTGGTCGCGGTGGGTGCGGCGGTCGGGGTCACCCCCGTCGGCCAGGAGTGGCTGGACGCCCTGCTGCCCGCCCTCAGAGACCTGTCCCATGAGCTGCGAGGTCTGATCCCGTGATCCCTGTGCGCTTCCACGTCGTCTCCCTGGTGGCGGTGTTCCTGGCCCTGGCCGCGGGCGTCGCCCTCGGCGGCGGCCCCCTGTCCGAGCTGGGACGAGCCGAGCCCGCCTCGGCACCGACCTCGCACGCCGACCGGGCGGCGACCGCCGCGGCGCGCTCGGCGGCCGGGTTCGCCGACGCCGTGGTGAGCTCCGGTGCGCGGCGCCTCTATGGCGACTCGCTGCGCGGTCAGCCGGTGGCGCTCGTCGTCTTCCCCGGGGTCAACGACGCCACCGCCACCGCTCTGGGCGACCAGGTGCGAGCGGCGGGCGGCACGGTGACGGGCCGCTACGCCGTCACCAAGTCGCTGGTCAACCCGGGAGAGAAGGCCCTGGTCGACACCCTCGGCAGCCAGCTGATGACCCAGCTCCAGGAGCAGGACGCCGGAGCTTCGCTCACCGCCGACGCGTCGACCTACGAGCGGGCCGGCGAGCTGCTCGGGCTCGCCCTGGCGACGACCGACACGGGATCACGCTCGACGGTCGGGCCCCTGGCCACCACCGTGCTCCAGTCCTTCGCCGGCGCCAAGCTGCTCACGGGGGCCGACGCGGCCGAGACCCGGGCGTCCCGCGTCGTGGCGTTGCTCGGGCCCGACACGACGATGGACGAGGACGCCATCTACGAGGGCCTGCTCACGGGCCTCGCCCGTCAGGCAGCGGCCGTGACCGTCGCCGGGACCGCCAAGGACGGCGCCGGTGGACGACTGAGCAGGCTGCGCGAGAGCCCCGTCGCGGCGTCCGTGGCGACCGTCGACGGAGTGGACCGGCCGGCCGGTCAGGTGACCGCGGTCCTGGCCCTCACTCAGTGGCCGGCGACCAAAGGTGGGTCCTTCGGAGCGTCGGGCGCCGACGGCGCCGTCCCCCTGCGGTAGGCTAGAGGCCCGTGAAGGTCGCGCCCCTGACAAAGCATGTGTTCGTCACCGGAGGCGTCGCCTCCTCTCTCGGCAAAGGGCTGACCGCCTCGAGCCTGGGCAGCCTGCTGAAGTCGCGCGGGTTGCGCGTGACGATGCAGAAGCTCGACCCCTATCTCAACGTCGATCCCGGGACGATGAACCCGTTCCAGCACGGGGAGGTGTTCGTCACCAACGACGGGGCCGAGACCGACCTCGACATCGGACACTACGAGCGGTTCCTCGACACCGACCTCAACCAGATCGCCAACGTCACCACGGGCCAGGTCTACTCCTCGGTGATCGCCAAGGAGCGCCGCGGCGACTACCTCGGCGACACCGTGCAGGTGATCCCCCACATCACCAACGAGATCAAGGACCGGATCCGCGCGATGGGTGTGGCCGCCGAGGGCGAGCCCCACATCGACGTGGTCATCACCGAGATCGGCGGCACCGTCGGCGACATCGAGTCGCTGCCCTTCCTCGAGGCGGCCCGCCAGGTGCGCCACGACATCGGCCGCGACAACTGCTTCTTTCTGCACGTGTCCCTGGTCCCGTGGATCGGCCCCTCCGGTGAGCTGAAGACCAAGCCCACGCAGCACTCGGTGGCCGCCCTGCGCTCCATCGGCATCCAGCCCGACGCGATCGTGTGCCGCGCCGACCGCGAGCTCCCGCAGGGGATCAAGCGCAAGATCTCGCTGATGTGCGACGTCGACGAGGAGGCCGTGGTCACCGCGGCCGACGCGCCGTCGATCTACGACATCCCCAAGGTGCTGCACCG
>CAZQCA010000127.1:0-9766 GCA_964591845.1 uncultured Nocardioides sp. | reverse complement strand
AAAGCGTTTGTGGGCGCAAGTCCACCGCGGGTTCAAATCCCGCCGCCACCGCCAGCCGCCCACCGAGCCCCGCCGGTCCTCCGCGCGGGGCTCGGGTGTCTGGTGCCCAGGGAGGGTCAGGCGGCCCCGACCCTCCGGCCGGTGAGGGTGTCCCAGCGCAGCCGGACGTAGAGCGGGCGGGTGCCGCCGGCCCACGGGTCGGGGTTCCACGACCGCACGATCTCCTCCAGTTCCGGGCCGGGATGCACCTGCGACCCGGGGCCCGACGCGACGACGCTCCACCCGGTGCGCCGGTCGACGTCGAACCCGTCGATCTCGAAGGCGAGCCGGGACTGCCAGGCGTGGGTGCCGAGGACGCTGTAGGCCGTGGTGCGGAACACCACCGACGACCCGGCCACCGTGTAGTTGACCGGGAACACCTGGGGACCGTCCTGCGTGCACATCGCGACGCGGCCGACCGCGCCCGCGGTCAGCAGCTCGAGGCACCGGGCTTCGGTCAGCACAGCGAGGTCGCTCATGCCTCCATCGTGCCCGCTACGACGGGCTGTAGGAAGAGCAGGTCCGGCCCTACGCTGGTGCACCGTGACGGACACGGCGCAGCGACCCGGTCCCCGGCTCCCCCTGCCCGCGTGGACGCGCGGCTACCGCCGGGGCTGGCTGCGCCTCGACCTGCTCGCCGGCATCACCGTGACGGCGTACCTGATCCCGCAGGTGATGGCCTACGCGGAGCTCGCCGGGCTGCCCCCGGTCGCCGGGCTCTGGGGCGCCATCGGCGCGCTCACCGTCTATGCGTTCCTCGGCACCTCGCACCGGCTCTCGGTCGGCCCGGAGTCGACGACGGCGCTGATGACGGCGGTCGCGGTCGGGTCCGTGGCGTCCGACGGCGAGTACGCCGACCTCGCCGTGGCGCTGGCGATGATCGTCGGCGGCCTGTGCATCCTGGGCCGGTACGTCGGGCTCGCCCGGCTGTCGGACCTGCTCTCGCGGCCGGTGCTGGTCGGCTACATGGCCGGCGTGGCCCTGATCATGATCGTGTCCCAGCTGGGCAAGCTGACCCGCCTCGACGTCCAGGGCGAGGGGTTCCTGCCCGAGCTCTGGTGGACGCTGCGGCACCTCGGCGACGCGCACGTCCCCACACTGGTCCTGGGCCTGTCCGCCGCAGCCCTGATGATCGCCGGCGCCCACCGGTGGCCCAAGGCCCCCGTCGCCCTCATCGGCATGCTGGCCAGCGCCCTCGTGGTCGCCGTGGCGGGCCTCGACGACCACGGCGTGCGGGTGATCGGCGACATCCCCTCGGCCCTGCCCCGCCCGAGCCTCCCCGACGTCACCCTCAGCGGGGTGGTGTCGCTGCTGGTGCCGGCGCTGGCGGTGGCCTTCGTCGCCTACTCCGACAACATCCTCACCGCCCGCGCCTTCGAGGAGCCGGGCGAGCGGGTCGACCCGCCCCGGGAGCTGCTCGCCCTGGGCGCGGCCAACCTGGGCGCCGGCCTGATGCAGGGGTTCCCGATCAGCAGCAGCGGGAGCCGCACGGCCATCGCGGCCGCGGTCGGCGGCCGCACGCAGCTGACCGAGCTGGTCACGGTGGCCGCCACCGTGCTCGCGGTGCTCACCCTGCGGCCGGTGCTCTCGGCGTTCCCGTCGGCGGCCCTGGGGGCGGTCGTCGTCTATGCCGCCGTCCGGCTCGTCGAGGTGGCGGAGTTCCGGCGCTTCGCCGAGTTCCGCGTCGCGGAGCTGGTCATCGCCCTCACCACCACCGCCTCGGTCCTGGTGCTGGGTGTCCTCGAGGGGATCCTGGTCGCGGTCGGCATCTCGCTCGCCGACCTGCTGCGCCGCGTCTCGCACCCTCACGACGCCGTCCAGGGATTCGTGCCCGACCTGGCCGGCATGCATGACGTGGACGACTACCCCGACGCGACGATGCTCCCGGGGCTGATGGTCTATCGCTACGACTCGCCGCTCTTCTTCGCCAACGCCGCCGACTTCAAGCACCGCGCTCTGCGCTCGATCGCCGAGTCCGCGGATCCGGTGCGGTGGTTCGTCCTCAACGCCGAGGCCAACGTCGAGATCGACATCACCGCAGCCGACGTGCTCGACGAGCTGCGTGAGGAGCTGACCGACCGCGGCATCGTCTTCGCGATGGCCCGGGTCAAGCAGGACCTGTCGGCCGACCTGGCACCCACCGGCTTCTGGGAGCGGGTCGACCCGACCCATGTCTTCCCGACGCTGCCCACGGCGGTCGCCGCCTATCGCCTCTGGGCGGGGCTCGACGACACCGAGGCGCGCCCCGACGACACCTGAGGACCGCTGCGGGGTCAGCAGTCCCGGACCGGGGTGGGCAGCGCACGCTGCTCGCCCCGGCGCAGGTAGACCGACCAGGCGCACATCGACGCGACCTCGCGGTAGTGCCTGGTCAGGGCGTGCTGCGCACGGCCGTCGGGGTCCAGCGACCAGGTGTTCAGGGACGTGTCCAGCAGCACCCAGTCGGGCCCCGACGGCGCGTCGATCCGGCGGGTGAGGCGGTGCAGACGAGGGTCCAGGACGCGGGTCGGGAGGCTCCACAGATAGGGGTACGCCGGCCGCAGCCCGCTGAGCCGGAGCAGCTCGGGCTGGCCATAGACGACGAGCCCGCTGTCGCCCGGCTGGCGGGCGCCGTCGAGCCAGGCCGCCACCGCAGTCGCGCCGCGCGGCGGTGAGGCCTCCTCACGCACGGTGCTCACCGACGTGGCGACCACCGCAGACGCGGCCGCGACGGCCACCGCGCCCGTGAGCAGCCGCCGGCCGGCGTACGCCGTGGCCCGCGAGGCCAGGAGCGCGACCCCGGGGATCGTGGCCAGCAGGTAGTGGTCCCAGTAGCTGCCGCCGCCCACGACCCCGGCCACCTCCACCACCAGCATGGCGCCCGCGGCCACCAGCACCCGGTCGCGCAGGTGGTGCCGCAGCAGCCAGACCGCCACCAGCACCAGCAGGACCGCACCGCTCAGCAGGCTGATCTCCGCCAGGAGGACCGCACGATGCTCGTTGGCCGGCGAGTCGGTCGACGCGATCACCTGGGCGGCCGACATCCGGAACGACACCACCGCGCGCCACAGCGCCGGGACCCCGGGGCCGGCCGCCGCGCACGCGACCGTGGCGCAGACCGGCACGACCGCGCCGACGAGGAGCCAGCCGACTCGCGCCGACCAGACGCGCGGGCCGCGCCGCCAGCCGGCCCCGGCCACGACGATCGCGGCGAAGACCAGCCCGTCGAGGAGGTTCTGCTTGACCAGCGGCGCCGCGCCGGCGGCGAGGCCCGCCAGCACCAGCCAGCGCCGGTCGTGCCGGCTGCCGGGGCGGGCGGTGAGCGCGGCGGCGGCCCCCGCCAGCACCAGCGGCAGACCCACCAGCTCGGCGTTGACCTCGTGGCCACCGAGCATCGGGTTGCTGAGCAGAGCCGCCGCGACCACCGCCGACATGAGGGCCGCGCGCCGGCCCCCGACGAGCCAGCCGACGCGAGCCGCCAGGACCACCGCCAGCCCGGCCAGCACCAGGCCGAGGAGGCGCAGCGCGAGGAGACCGCCGGCGGCGTCGGCGACCCGGAAGACCGCGAGCAGCAGCGGCGGGCGGTCGACGAACAGCGAGCCGTAGAGCTCGGGGCCACCGGTCGTCCACCGGTGTGCCACCAGCAGCAGGCCGCCCTCGTCGGGATACATCTCGCGGCCGAGGAAGGGCAGGCGGAGCGCGACGGTGGCGAGGGCCAGCAGGGCGACCCAGGCCGACACCGGCCGTGGGTCCGCGGGCCCGGAGGTGTCGCTCGACTTCACTTCCTCGACGGTACGACGACTCGCTGAGGGCCCGCTGAGAGTGCCCGCTGAGAGGGCACGTCGTCAGGGGCGGGCGAGGAGGCCGATCTCGCGCAGCCGGTCGATCTCCGCGACCAGGGCCGGATGCCCCGACCGGTCCGCGGCCCTGGCACCCTCGGCGTACGCCGCCGAGCCCGTCGCGTCGGACTCGAAGACCACGGTCACTCGTCGCTCGTCGCCGGCGTGGAGGACCGCGCCCAGCAGGGCCACCGGGTCGGTGCGCTCCTCGAGCGCCAGCAGCCGGACCCCGGCGGGCAGGTCGGGTACCTGCGCGGCGGGCGCGCCGGCCACCACCACCTGGTCCACGGTGAAGCCGTCGTGCTCCTGGGCCGCGACCCGCGCGGCGGTCACCCCGCCCTGGGCGAGGCCGACCAGCATCACCCGCGGCGCGTCGTGCGAGGCGGTGGCGGACCGGATCGCCGCGACGACCTGGTCGGCGTAGGAGTCGTCGCCACCCCCGACCAGGCGCAGCCCCTGGAGGCCGACGTGGGGCCCGGGTAGGTAGGCGACGTGGCGGCCCTCACCGACCGTGTCCACGCGCACCGGCGCGCGCGTGTCGAGGAGCGCGTCGACCAGCCCGGCCAGGTCTGGAGGAGCGCCCGCCCCCGCGGTGGCCGGCGCGGGCGTCTCCTCGCCCTCCAGCACGGCCGGCGCGGCGTCCCGCAACGCGGCCCCGACGGTGGGCGCCGTGACCGGGACGCCCAGACGCCGCAGCCCCGCGGTCGCCGGCCCTGCGTCCTGGTCGGCGGTCAGCCCGGCGGTCAGCAGCGCACGCATGCGCAGGCTCTCGAGCAGCCCGCCCCCGCCGCTGGTCAGGTGCTCGCGCAGCTCGGGATTGTGCTCGGCGAGCTCGGACAGGTAGGCCGCCACCTCGTCGCGCTCGAGCGACTCGGTCTCGATCAGGCCCGCGGCCACCACCGCGCCGCCCAGCGCCACCTGCGGCGCGAGGTAGCCGAGCGCCCGCCCGGCGATGCTGCCGAGGGTGGAGTACGCCGCCTGCTGGAGCTCGTCGATCCAGCGATAGGTCAGGACCGTGGCCCGGACCACGAACGCGTCGGCGTCGAGCTCGATCGAGCGCGTCTCGAGCCCCGCCTTGCCCGTCGACACCGCCCGCAGGCTCGCGTCGAGCGCCTCGAAGGTGCGGGGGCTGAGCTCGGCCGACGGGGCGACGTCGGGGTCGGCGAGCACGTCGGTGCCGAGCCGCGCCCGGTGCCGCAGCTCGGCGCCGGTGGCGTCGAACACGTCGGCCAGCGCCATCATCTGCTCGTAGCGGTCTTCCCGCCCCGGGATCGGCCCGCTCACGAGGCGACTCCGGCGAGGGCGGGCGCCAGCGAGGCGGCCAGGTCGACGGGGTCCACCCGTCGCACCTGCAGCATGCCGGCTGCTCCCGGCACCGGCTCGAGGGCACGCCACCCGTCGTCGGTCAGCAGCCAGGAGAGCGTCGCCACCGGCAGCCCGGCCCGCGGGGTGACGTCGGTGGCCAGGGCACGCATCCGGCCCCGGCAGGGGGATGTCAGCCAGGTCAGCGCACGGTGTGCGTCGCTCGCCGCCAGCGGCCGTCCGGCCGCGTCGGTGACCCGAGGGGCCTGGTCGAGCAGCGCGGGCAGGACGTCCGGTCGTCCGGCGGCGACGGCCTCGGCCGCCGCGTCGGCGAGCTCGAACGGCAGCCGCACCACGTCCGGAGGCCGAGTGCCCGACGTGCCCTCGGGGGCGGCCGGGTCGTCGTCGAGCAGCAGCGTCGCCACCCGAGCCAGCTCCCCGGCCCACTGACTCGTGTGGCACCAGGCCAGCTCGAAGACCAGTCCGTCGGCGGTGGCCAGCGTCGCGACCGCGTCGGCCCGCTGCCGCTGCCAGGACCGCAGCCGGTCGTCGCCGACGACCAGGTCGAGGTCGACCGCGAGCCGCGGGGTCGCCAGGAGCCCGAGGGCGCCCGCGAGACCCGCGTCGAGAGACTTCGCGGCCAGCAGGCCGCGCCTCACCAGCGAGTCGGTCGGGTCGGGCAGCGCCCGCAGCGCGACGTCGTACGCCGTCTCGGCGGGGTCCGCGGACCCGTCGGCGCCGCCCAGCCGGTCGCCGAGCCGGTCTCCGGCGGCGCCCGCGGGGCCCGGTCCGCCGGGGTCGGGGAACGGCAGCGGCGCTCCGCCGGCGAGCTCCGCGGCGCGACGCAGCTCCGGAAGCGTGAGGCCGAGGCGCCGGGGCAGCCCGTCGAGCAGGCCGGCGGGCGTCGGCAGGGGCGCGGTGGTGAGGTCGACGACGGTCATCCGTCGACCTCCCCGGTCGACGGCGAGGACTCGGCGAGGGCCAACCAGTCACGGTGTCCGGGACCCGGCGGTGAACCGGAGCCGGACCAGCCGGGGGAGAGGCGGCGCTCGGTGGCCGCGATCAGCTCGGTGAGCCGCTCGACCTCGGCGCGGTGCTGGTCGAGGAGACCCGCGGCGGCCTCGTGGCCGGCGGCCAGGTCGCGGAGCCGGCCGGCGCGGTCGCGGATGCGCTCGCGCATCGCCTCGGCGGCCCGGCCGTGCCAGACCCCGGCCTCGGCGCTGCCGACCAGCCGGTCCGCCAGCAGCCGCAGCTCGACGGCCTGCTCGCGGAGCTCGCCCGCGCGGTGTCGCATCACGTCGGGATCGCCGTACACCTCACACCTCCCCCGCGTCCGCCGGTGAGCGCCAGGGTAGTCACCGCGCCCGCGAGATCTGGAAGGCCTGCGTGTGCGCCTCGCCGGCGGTGCCGGTGAGGAAGCCGTCGTCGCGCATCGCGGTGAGCGCGGACACCAGCGACGGCTGGTCGGAGGCGTCCACCCCGGCGGCGCCGTTGGCGTAGTGCCAGATCGCGTGGTTGCCGGCGAGACTCGGCTCGTGGTCGTCGAAGGTGACCGTCACGTGGTTGAGCGCGTCGGGGTTGTCCTCGCCGGCGAGCAGCGGCATCACGTCGCCGTGGTGCTCGAGCGACAGCACCTGCGTGCCGGGAGGGTAGTCGCCCATGAGCGCGACGGGTGAGCCGGCCGTCACCACCTGCGTGACGTGGAAGTCGCTCGTGTGCGTGGCGATCCACGCGGCCTCGATCCCGCCCTGAGAGTGCCCCGCGAGCAGCACCGGCTCGTCGGAGGCGATGCCCGCCTCGTGCATCGCCTGGAGGATCCCCTGCGCGTAGGCGGTGCTCTGCCCGTTGACGGCGAGGAGGTTGGTCGGCATGTCGCGCACGTCGTCGTCCATGGTCCACGGCAGCGTCGTCATGTCGTCGGTGCCGGGGAGATAGACGATGTGGTGCCGCATGCCGTCGTCGCCGACCCAGGTCTGGATGTCGATCGTGCCGTTGTCGCCGGGGTGCTCGGAGGTGGACCACTGGTTGACCTCGTCGAGGTGGGTCATCACGTCGGCGAGGCTGCCCGGTGCCTGCGGCGCCGAGGGCGTGGCCAGGTCGTCTCGGGCCACGACGACCGGGTCGCCGTCGGCGGGGAAGAGCCCGGCCAGCACGCCGGCGGCGTCCTCGGTGGCCGGCGTGAAGGGTCCGACGCCCCACGGCGTGAGCGGCGCGGGCGTCAGCGCGCCCCAGAAGCCGTTGACGAGGCCGCCGCCGCCGTTGGCGAGGTGCTGCACCAGCTCGGGGTGGTCGACCACCCAGGCCTCGAGCTCGGCGGCGAGGACCTCGGAGTCACCCTCGTCCACGGCCGGGACCCAGACCGGTGCCGTCGCCACACCGGCGACCAGGCCGAGCGCCAGCGCGTGGCCGAGCGCCCGGCCGGCGAGGTAGTCGACCGCCTCGAAGGTCTGCCGCACCAGCTCGTCGGTCTCCTCGAAGGCGGTCACCGTGACCCGCACCAGCACGGCATCGGCCTCCCACGCGACGGACGCCGGGACCAGCCCGTCGGGACCGGAGGTGGCCCGCGCCACCTCGGCCTCGGCCTCGGCGAACGTCACCGGCGACAACAGCGCCGACTCCAGGAGGTCGCCGTCGCCGAGCACCCGGACGCCGAGCCGCGCCTGCTCGCGCAGTCGGTCGCCCGCTCCGTCGTACGCCGATGCGAGGGCGCGCAGCTCGGCGTACTGGGCGGCGAGGCCGGCCGAGCCGCCGGTCACCGCGGTGGGCGGCGCCGGGACCACCGGGTGCGGCTCCGTGCTCATCCGCCCGCCCCGACCATCAGGCGGGCCACCTCTGCGCCCAGCCGGGCAGGCGCGACCGGCTCGAGCCGCACCCGGCCGTCCGCTCCCGGCTCGGGTGCCAGCGCCCGCCACCCGTCGGTGAAGCGCAGCCAGCTGACGACGCCGAGCCGTTGGCCGGTCCGTGGTCGCGACGTCGAGACCGTGGCGCGCAGTCGTGCGTCCGGGTCTAGGTGGAGCAGCCTCAGCTGACGGACGCGGTCGGTCGGATCGAGCGGCTCCGGGGCCCGGACCGCGCCAGCCGCCCGCCCGGCCAGCTCGACGAGCAGGTCGTCGCGGCCGCGCCTCAGGGCCTCGCCGGAGGCCAGCAGCAGGGGGAGCGGCAGCGAGAGGTGGCGCGCCGGTGCGTCGCGTGCGTCGGGGTCGGGGCTCTCGGGGACGAGGCCGGTCAGGACGCTGTGCCATCGCCCGAGGCCGCACCAGCCGAGCTCGAGGCGACCACCGGTGAGCGTCAGCCAGGCGACCCGGTCGCGCCGGCGGCGATGCCACGCGCGCAGCTGGGCGCTGCCCCGGCCGACCTGCCGGGCGAGGTCCACGTCGAGAACCACGTCCGGCCTGGCGAAGGCGGCCAGCGCCGCGACGACACCGGTCGGGACCCGGCCCGCGTCGTCCAGCAGCCCCAGCGTCGCCAGCTCGGCACCCGGGTCGGTCGCGGCGGCAGGGACCGCGGGCGACAGCCGCTCGGTCGTACGCCGTGAGCAGGTCGGCGGCGACCGCCACGGCAGCGGCAGGCCGGTCAGCCCGGCGAGCAGCTGGAGCCCCTCCCCACTGATCGGGATCCGGACCGGCTCGCTCATCGCCCCAGCCCCGGCAGCTCCACGACCAGCCAGTCGCGGTGGCCGGGCGGAGGGGCGACGAAGCGGGCCAGCCGCTCGTCGAGCGCTTCGGGCAGCAGCCGCCGCAGCCCGTCGGCCATCCGCTCGCGCGCGGCCGCGACCAGGTCGTGCACTCGTCGCTCGATGATCGCGATGAGCGCCTGGAGGCGCTCGACCTCTGCCGCGTGACGGTCGAGGGCGTCGGCCGCGTCGTCGTGCCGCTGCGCCGTCCGCCGGAGCGCCGCCACCCGGTCGCGGGCGTGGCTCCGCATCGCGTCGGCCGCCCAGCCCTGCCAGCGCACCCCCTCCGCCCGCCCGAGCAGGTCGTCGCCCTCACGCCGGATCTCGCCGGCCTGGCGCCGCAGCTCCGTCGCCCGGCGGCGGATCGCGGCCGTGTCGCCGTACATCCGGACTCCCTTCGTCGCGACACTCCTGCCCGCGACGGCCCGAGCGGAAACCTGCTGTGCGGGAGGCTGTGGAGATCGCGCGTGCGACCGTCAGCCGGCCACCCACGGGCCGAGCCGGACCAGGGCCTCCTCGACGTCGGCGGTCGTCCCGGCGAAGCTGAACCGCACGAAGCGTCCGCCCTGCTCGGTGTCGAAGTCGATGCCGGGGGCGAACGCCACGCCGGTCTCCGCCAGCGTCGCGTGGCACCACGCCATCGAGTCGTCGGTGAGGTGGCCGACGTCGGCGTAGGCATAGAACGCCCCGTCGGCCGGCGCGAGCCGCTCGATGCCGAGGCGGGGCAGCCCGTCGAGGAGCAGCGCGCGGTTGCGCGCGTAGCGGCGCACGTGGGCGTCCAGCTCGGCGTACGTCGCGTCGTCGAAGGCGGCCAGGCAGGCGCGCTGCGAGATCACCGGAGGACAGATCGTGAAGTTGCCCGTCAGCACGTCGACCGCGCGGCGCAGCCGCTCCGGCACCAGCATCCAGCCGATCCGCCAGCCGGTCATGGAGA
>CAZQCA010000126.1:0-9781 GCA_964591845.1 uncultured Nocardioides sp. | reverse complement strand
ACGCCGGGGGCACCAGGGGTGGGTGACACCTACTTCCCGGCTGCCGGCAACGGCGGCTACGACGTGACGCACTACGACGTGGGGGTCGACTACGGGATCGCGTTGGACCGCCTGGACGGCAACACCAGGATCGAGGCGACCGCCACCCAGGACTTGTCGAGCTTCAACCTCGACCTGCGGCTCACCGCGCAGAACGTGGTGGTCGACGGCGTGATCGCGGCGTTCAGCCAGACGGGCCAGGAGGTCACGGTCACCCCGGGGGCCCCGATCCTGCAGGGTCAGGCGTTCGTCGTGGAGGTGCAGTACGGCGGCCACCCGGGTGCGCTGCCGCGTCAGGGGAGGGGCGGCTGGGTGCTCACCGACGACGGTGCCGTGGCCGCCGGTGAGCCCGAGGCGGCGACGACCTGGTTCCCGTCTAACGACCACCCCAGCGACAAGGCCACCTTCGACATCCGCGCGACGGTGTCCGCGACCCGCAAGGCGATCAGCAACGGTGAGCTGGTCGAGGTGCTCCCGGCGGGCGACCAGCAGGAGTGGCACTGGCGCGTGGACGAGCCGATGGCCCCTCACGCGACCATGCTCGTCGTCGGCGACTACACGCTGTCCCACGGCACCTCTCCGGGCGGCGTGCCGTGGGTCAACGCGGTCAGCGGCCGGCTCGGCGACCGGCGCCGGTTCGCGGCCACGCGGAGCCTGCGCGCCACCCCGGGGATCGTCGACCTGTTCTCGCGACACTTCGGCCCCTATCCGTTCGCCGTGGCCGGTGGGGTGGTCGCCTCCACGAGCGCGGGCGCCTCCTTCGCCAGCCAGACCCGGCCGGTCCATCCCAAGGGCCGGTTCGGAGAGGGCCGGCGTGGCGTCCGGACCGGCATCGTCGTCCGGGAGCTCGCGCACCAGTGGTGGGGCGACTCGGTGAGCGTCCGCCAGTGGCAGGACAGCTGGCTCTCCGAGGGCTTCGCCGCCTGGTCGACCTGGCTGTGGCAGTCGCGTCGAGGCCCGGGCCGGCCATCGCTCAACGCTGCGTTCGCCCGTGCCTATGCGTCGTTGAAGCCGCATCCGCGGCACTGGCTGCCACGCCTCGCCGATCCCGGCCGCGAGCACCTCTTCGACCCTGCGGTGGCCACACGCGGGGCGTTGGCGCTCCAGGCGCTCCGCAACCGGATCGGCATCGGCACGCACGCGCAGCTGCTGCGCGCATGGGCGGCCGACCACGCCGACGGCAACGGGAGCGTGGCGGACTTCGAGGCCCTGGCCGAGCAGGTGTCCGGCGAGCAGCTGGACATGTTCTTCACGCGGTGGCTGCACAGCGCCGGGCGCCCGCACCCGAGCGCTGTCCTGGGGTTCCCGCCCTCGATGCTGGGCGGCGGCTCACACCCCCGGGGCTAGAGTCGGCCGGGTGGCCGCGACTCGGCGCGCCGACCGACACGGGGGAGGACACCACCATGACCCACCGCACGACGGCTCGAGTGGGAGCGGTGGCCGCCGCTGCCGCCCTGCTGCTGCCCCAGGCCGTGCAGGCGCTGGCCCCGACGCCGGGGTCCGACGGGGCGGGAGACCCCTACTTCCCGACGTACGGCAACGGTGGCTACGACGTCAGCCACTACGACATCTTCGTCGACTACAAGATCACCACCCGGCAGCTGCAAGGCGACACGACCATCGAGGCGAAGGCCACCCAGGACCTGTCCAGCTTCAACCTCGACCTGGCGCTGCCGGCGTCCGAGGTCCTGGTCGACTCCTCGGCGGCGACGTTCACCCAGAGCGGCCAGGAGCTGACCGTCACCCCCAGCGCCCCGATCCTCGACGGGCAGTCCTTCGTCGTCGACGTCCAGTACGCCGGCGACCCCGCCGCCGCGACCGGCCAGACGCTGGGCGGCTGGTTCCTCACCAGCGACGGCGCCGTCGCCGCGGGTGAGCCCGAGGTGGCCACGGTCTGGTACCCCTCCAACGACCACCCCAGCGACAAGGCGGCGTTCGACATCCGCGTGCGGGCGACCAAGGCCAAGGAGGTCATCAGCAACGGGGTCCTCGTCAGCAGGTCCAGCGCCGGCGGCAAGACCGTCTGGCACTGGCAGATGCCCCAGCCGATGACCACCTATCTCGCCACCGTCGTGATCGGCGACTACCGCATCACCAAGGGCCGCTCCCCGGGCGGTGTCCCCTACCTCAACGCCGTGACCGAGCACCTGTCGGACAAGCGGCGGGTCGCCGTCCGAAGGAGCCTCGAGGCGACGCCAGCCATCGTCGACTACTTCTCCAAGCGCTTCGGGAAGTACCCCTTCGACATCACCGGTGGCACCGCCGTCAACGCGACGTTCGGCTTCTCCCTCGAGAACCAGTCGCGGCCCAACTACTCCAAGGTCTTCTTCGGCAACGGGCCTGCGGGGGTCAACACGGGCGTGGTCTCCCACGAGCTGGCCCACATGTGGTGGGGCGACTCGGTGAGCGTGGCGAACTGGAAGGACATCTGGCTCAACGAGGGCTTCGCGACCTGGTCGAGCTGGCTCTGGGCCACCCACGAGCAGCCGCGGCGCTACACCCTCAACCGGATCTTCGCCGACGACTACGCCTTCCTCGCCACGGTCCCGAGCTTCTGGAAGGTCCGGGTCGACGACCCCGGCAGCGACCGGGTCTTCGACGGTGCCGTCTATGAGCGCGGGGCGCTGGCGCTGCAGGCGCTGCGCAACAAGATCGGCGCCGCCAAGCACGACCGGCTCCTGAAGACGTGGGCGCGCACCCACCGCTACGCCAACGGCAGCGTCGCGGAGTTCAAGGCGCTGGCCGAGCAGGTCTCGGGCAAGCAGCTCGACACGTTCTTCGCCGAGTGGATCCATCAGACCAACCGGCCGCGACCGAGCAAGGCGCTGGGGTTCCCGCCGTCGATGCTCGGCCGTCCGGTCACGCCGAAGCCGATGTCCGACCTGCTGCGTCAGAGCTTGCGCCAGCGGACGTAGCGCACGGAGTGGTCGCGGTCCTTGCGCAGCACCAGCGTGGCGCGGGACCGCGTGGGCGCGATGTTGCGGGTCAGGTTGGGCCCGTTGATCGTGTCCCAGATCCGGCCGGCCTCCGCCACGGCCTCGTCCTCGGTGAGCGAGGCGTACTTCGAGAAGTACGAGGCGGGGTCGCGGAAGGCGGTCTCGCGCAGCCGGAGGAAGCGGTCGACGTACCAGCGCCTGATGTCGGACTTGGCCGCGTCGACGTAGACCGAGAAGTCGAAGAAGTCACTGACGGCCAGGCCGCTGCGTCCGTCGGGGCCGCCGCGCGCGGGCTGCAGCACGTTGAGCCCCTCGACGATCACGATGTCAGGGTGGCGGATCGTGACCTGCCGGTCGGGCATCACGTCGTAGGCCAGGTGGGAGTACGTCGGCGCCTGCACCTCGTCGCGCCCGGACTTGATGTCGATCACGAACCGGAGCAGCGCGCGCCGGTCGTAGGACTCCGGGAAGCCCTTGCGGTGCAGCAGGCCGCGCCGCTCCAGCTCGGCGTTGGGCAGCAGGAAGCCGTCGGTGGTGACGAGCGCGACCTGAGGGTGCTCCGGCCAGTGCGCGAGCATCTGCTGGAGGACCCGCGCGGTGGTGGACTTGCCCACGGCGACCGATCCGGCCAGGCCGATCACGAACGGCGTCCGTGGAGGCTGCGGCCGCTGCAGGAACCCGGCCTGCTCACGGTGGAGCCTGCCGGCAGCCTCGACGTAGAGGCTGAGCAGCCGCGACAGCGGCAGGTAGACCTGCTCCACCTCGTCGAGGTCCAGCGCGTCGCCGAGGCCGCGGAGCCGAGTGATCTCCTCGGGTGTCAGCGGGCTCTCGGTCGCCTGGCTGAGCGCGGCCCAGGCCGCCCGCTCGAGCTCGACGTACGGCGAGGTCTCGCGGCCGTTGTCCGCGGTCCCGCCAGCCATGTCGTGCATTGTTGCAGCAGCCCTGGCGCCGTCGGGGGCCGCCTCCCCGACGCTCGTTAGACTCCTGAGCCATGTGCGGAATCGTCGGCTACGTCGGGTCCCAGCGCGCGCAGGACGTCGTGATCGAGGGCCTGCGGCGTCTGGAGTATCGCGGCTACGACTCCGCGGGCATCGCCCTCGTGGTCGGCGGCGAGGTCGTCTCGGACAAGCGTGCCGGCAAGCTGGCCAACCTGGAGAAGGCGCTCGACGAGCACCCACTGCCTCCCTCGTCCACCGGCATCGGGCACACCCGGTGGGCCACCCACGGGGCACCCACCGACCGCAACGCGCATCCCCACCTCGGCAGGGGCGGCAGGGTGGCGCTGATCCACAACGGCATCATCGAGAACTTCGCAGAGCTGCGGGCCGAGCTCGAGGCGCAGGGTCACGAGATGCGCTCCGACACCGACACCGAGGCCGCCGCCCACCTGCTCGAGCGGGAGGTCGAGGCCGGTGCCGACCTGACGACGGCCATGCAGCGCGTCTGCGGCCGGCTCACCGGCGCCTTCACCCTCGTGGCCGTGGACGGGCAGGACCCCGACCGGGTGGTCGCGGCGCGCCGCAACTCGCCCCTCGTGGTGGGACTCGGCGAGGGCGAGAACTTCCTGGGCTCCGACGTGGCGGCGTTCATCGAGCACACCCGTGAGGCGCTGGAGCTCGGCCAGGACCAGGTCGTCACGCTCACCCGCGAGGGAGTCGAGGTCTCGACGTTCGACGGCCGGCCGGCCGAGGGACGGCACTTCCACGTCGACTGGGATCTCTCCGCCGCCGAGAAGGGCGGCTACGACTGGTTCATGCGCAAGGAGATCTTCGAGCAGCCCCACGCCGTCGCCGACGCGCTGCTCGGCCGCCACGACTCCGCCGGCAGGCTGCAGCTCGACGAGGTGCGGATGTCGGTCGACGAGCTGCGCTCGATCGACAAGATCATCATCGTGGGCTGCGGCACCGCGTTCTATGCGGGCCTGGTCGCGAAGTACGCCATCGAGCACTGGACCCGCATCCCGTGCGAGGTGGAGCTCTCCCACGAGTTCCGCTACCGCGACCCGATCCTCACCCGCACCACGCTGGTGGTCGCGATCAGCCAGTCCGGCGAGACCGCCGACACGCTGATGGCGATCCGGCACGCCCGTGAGCAGCACTCCAAGGTGCTCGCGATCTGCAACACCAACGGCTCCACCATCCCGCGCGAGTCCGACGCCGTGATCTACACCCACGCCGGACCCGAGATCGGGGTGGCGTCGACCAAGGGCTTCACCACCCAGCTGATCGCCTGCTATCTGCTCGGGCTCTATCTCGCCCAGATCCGCTCCAGCATGTTCGGCGACGAGATCGCCGCCGTCACCGCCGAGCTCGACGGCATGCCGGCCGCGGTGCAGCGGGTGCTCGACGGGGCCGACGAGCTCTACGCCCTGGCCGGCCGCATGAGCGACGCCCGGTCGGTGCTGTTCCTCGGGCGCCACGCGGGATACCCGGTGGCACTGGAGGGCGCGCTGAAGCTCAAGGAGCTGGCCTACCTCCACGCCGAGGGCTTCGCGGCCGGCGAGCTCAAGCACGGGCCGATCGCGCTGATCGAGCCCGGGCTGCCGGTCTTCTGCGTGGTGCCTCCCAAGGGTCGCGACCTCCTCCACGACAAGATGGTCAGCGCCATTCAGGAGATCCGGGCCCGTGGCGCGCGCACCATCGTGCTCGCGGAGGAGGACGACGAGACCGTGACGGCGTACGCCGACGAGCTGCTGCGGCTGCCCAGGGTCTCCACGTTGCTGCAGCCGCTGCTCGCCGTGCTGCCCCTCCAGCTGTTCGCGTGCGAGCTGGCGACGCTGCTCGGCCATGACGTCGACCAGCCTCGCAACCTCGCCAAGTCCGTCACCGTCGAGTAGCACCGGGGCTTCGGGTGGCGATCGTGGGCGTCGGCATCGACGTGGTCGACGTGGGGCGCTTCGACGAGTCGCTGCGGCGCACGCCCGGGCTGCGCGAGCGGCTCTTCACCCCCGCCGAGGCGGTCCGTCCACTCAACTCGCTGGCCGCCCGCTTCGCGGCGAAGGAGGCGCTGGCCAAGGCGCTGGGTGCCCCCGCCGGGCTGGCCTGGCACGACGCGGAGGTCGTGTCCGAGGACTCCGGGGACCCGCGCTTCGTGATGCGGGGGACGGTCGCGGACCGGGCGGTGGCGCTCGGGGCCGTCCACGTGCACGTGTCGCTGTCGCACGACGCCGGCATCGCCTCGGCCGTGGTGGTGCTGGAGAGCTGATCCGGCCCGCGGGAGGGCCGCGGCCGGGCGTAGGGTCGAGGCGTGCGCAGCGCCCACACGGTCGAGCAGGTGCGGCAGGCCGAGGCGACCCTGATGGCGACGCTTCCCGAGGGAGCGCTGATGGCACAGGCGGCCGCCGGGCTCGCCGCCGTGGTCGCCGACCTGCTCGGGTCGGCGTACGGCCGGCGGGTGCTGCTGCTGGTCGGGGCGGGCAACAACGGTGGCGACGCGCTGTTCGCCGGTGCCCTGCTGGCCCGACGCGGCTGCGCGGTCGAGGCGGTGCTCCTGGCTCCCGACCGGGCGCATGCCGAGGGGCTGGCGGCGCTGCTGCGCGCCGGGGGCCGCGTGGTCGAGGTCGCCGAGGCGGCGGCTCCGGACCTGGTGGTCGACGGCATCGTCGGGATCGGCGGCTCCGGTGGCCTGCGGTCCGAGGCGGTGGCGGCCGTGACGGCGTTCCCGGGCGTTCCCGTGGTGTCGGTGGACGTGCCGAGCGGGGTCGAGGTCGACACGGCGGAGGTCGTCGGCCCGCATGTCACGGCCGACGTCACGGTCACGTTCGGCACCCACAAGCCGGCGCTGCTGGTCGATCCGGCCGCGGCCGCCGCCGGGGTCGTCCAGCTCGTCGACATCGGGCTGGCGCTGCCGCCGGCACAGGTCGAGGCGCTCCAGGCCGAGGATGTCGCCGCGCTGCTGCCGCGGCCCGCCGAGGACTCGCACAAGTACACCCGCGGCGTGGTCGGACTGCGCACCGGCTCGGCCCGCTACCGGGGGGCGGCGGTGCTGTCGGTCGCCGGCGCGGGCTGCGGACTGGCCGGCATGGTGCGCTACGAGGGCGGCGCCGACGAGGACGTCCGGCGTGCCCACCCGGAGGTGGTCGGGCCGGGTCGGGTGCAGGCGTGGGTGACCGGCTGTGGAGGCGGAGACGACGCCGGCGAGGCCCTCGCAGCCTGCGTGGCCGACGGCGTGCCCGTGGTCGTCGACGCCGACGCGCTCGCTCACCTGTCGGGGCCGCCCGACGTGCCCGTCGTCCTCACGCCGCACGCGGGGGAGCTCGCGCGGATGCTCGACGTCTCGCGGGAGTCCGTCGAGGCGGCACCGCTGGCCCACGTCCGGGGGGCCGCGGAGCGCTGGGCGTGCGTCGTCCTGCTCAAGGGGCGGCGCACGCTGGTGGCCGACCCGTCGGGGCTGGTGCGGGTCAACACCACGGGGGTGCCCTGGCTGGCCACGGCGGGTGCCGGCGACGTCCTGGCGGGCGTGGTCGGGGCACTGCTGGCGGGCGGGCTGTCGCCGCTCGACGCGGCGTCCGTGGGTGCCTGGCTGCACGGTACGGCGGCCCGGATCGCCTCCGCCGGAGGGCCGGTGGCGGCGCTCGACGTCGCGCGGGCGCTGCCCTCGGCGGTGGCCGCGGCGCTGGCCTGACCGGCACCGGATGGAACAATCGCCGCCATGAGCCCGGGGCGGACCACGCGCGCCGAGATCGTGGTCGATCTCGACGCGGTCCGGCACAACGTGCGGCTGCTGCGCGAGCTGGTGGCCCCCGCCCAGCTCATGGTCGTGGTGAAGGCCGACGCCTACGGGCACGGCGCCGCCGCGGTGGCCAGGGCCGCGCGCGAGGCGGGTGCCCCCTGGCTGGGGGTCGCGACCGTCGCCGAGGGGCTCGCGCTGCGTGAGGCCGGCGACGTCGGACGGATCCTCAGCTGGCTCGACACCCCCGGCGCGGAGCGGTACGCCGAGGCGCTCGCCGCCGACCTCGACGTGACGGCGTACTCCGGGCGGGAGCTGGCCCTCGTGCGGGACGCCGGGCGAGCCGCCCGGAGACGCGCTCGGGTGCAGCTCAAGGTCGACACCGGGCTGTCGCGTGGTGGCTGCCCGCCCGAGGAGTGGCCGGCGCTGGTCGCCGAGGCTCGCGCGGGCGAGGTGGCCGGCGAGCTCACGGTGACCGGGGTCTGGTCGCACCTGGCGACCGCCGACGATCCCACCCACCCCGCCGGCGGCGTGCAGGAGGGGCGCTTCGCCGAGGCCCTCGCGGTCGCCGACCGTGCCGGCCTCCGCCCCGAGGTGCGGCACCTCGCGAACTCGCCCGGGGCCCTCCTGCGTCCCTCGGCCCGCTGGGACCTGGTGCGCTGCGGTCTCGCCGCCTACGGCCTCGACCCCGCACCCGGTCACACGCCCGACCTGGGCCTGCGGCCGGCGATGACCGTCCAGGCTCCGTTGGTGATGGCGCGGCGGCTCCCGGCGGGCGAGGGCGTGTCCTACGGGCACACCTGGGTCGCCGACCGGGACACCACGGTCGGGCTGGTGCCCGTCGGGTACGCCGACGGCGTGCCGCGGCACGCCTCCGACCGCGCCGAGGTGTGGGTGAGCGGCAGGCGGCGGCCGGTCGTCGGCCGCGTCTGCATGGACCAGTTCGTGGTCGACCTCGGGGGCGACCTCCCCGAGCCGGGGGAGACGGTCGTACTGTTCGGTCCCGGCACGCACGGCGAGCCCACGGCGCAGGAGTGGGCGCAGGCGTGCGGGACGATCAGCTACGAGATCGTCAGCAGGGTCGGTGGGCGGATGCGCCGGCGCTACCTGCACGACAGCGCCGGCGAGGAGGGCTGAGTGGGCGTCAGGGGCAAGGTCATCGGCGTCGCCGTCGGCGCGGCGGCCGGGGCGGCGGGGGCGGCGATCGCCGGCAGCGCCGTCCGGGCTGCGCAGCGGCGGATGCTGGTGGCCCGCGACGTCGACGACACGTTGCCCTACGGCTCGCTCCACACCCCCGCGATCACCGTGGTCGCCGACGACGGTGTGCCGCTCCACGTCGAGGTGGAGGAGGCCGACCTGGTGCCGACCCGGGGCCGGCGCGCGCGCACCTCCGTCCCGCCGGTCACGGTGGTCTTCATCCACGGCTACTCCCTCAACCTCGACTGCTGGCACTACCAGCGGGCGGCGTTCCGGGGGCTGGTGCGCACCGTCTACTACGACCAGCGCTCCCACGGCCGGTCCGGACGCTCGCCCCTCACCCATGCGACCGTCGAGCAGCTCGCGCGCGACCTCGGCCGGGTGCTCGAGGACATCACCCACGACGACCCGGTCGTGCTGGTCGGTCACTCGATGGGCGGGATGACGATCATGTCGCTGGCCGAGCAGCATCCCGAGCTGTTCGGCACCAAGGTGCGCGGGGTGGCACTGCTCTCCACGACCGCGGGAGGTCTCGACCCGGGGCGGATCCTCTTCCCGATGCTGCCCGCGGGCTTCGGCAGCGGGCTGGTGACCCGGGTCGTGGGCGCGCTGTCGCGCGGTCACAAGGCCGTCGACGCCCTGCGCAACCGCGGGCACGACGTGGCCCTCGCCGTCACCGACGCCTACGCGTTCGGGCCCGACGTGCCCGGCGAGCTGGTGCAGTTCGTCTACGACATGCTCAACGAGACGCCGTTCGACGTCGTCGCCGACTTCTACCCCGCCTTCGCCTCGCTCAACGTCTGGGAGGCCTGCCCCGTGCTGTCGGCGGTCCCGACGGCCATCATCTCCGGCACCGGCGACAAGATCACCGCCATCGGGCACGCCCGCAAGCTTCACGCCAAGATCCACGGGTCGGACCTGCTCGAGTGCGACGGGGCCGG
>CAZQCA010000125.1:0-9825 GCA_964591845.1 uncultured Nocardioides sp. | reverse complement strand
CGTCGTCGGCGAAGGTGTGGTGGCACCGCGACCTGGCCCCCGCCCACACCAACAGGGCTTCCGTAGCCGAGCTGGAGGTGACCCCCATGTCCGACCACCCACCCACGCGCACGTTGGCCGCCGAGCTGCCCCACCGGGCACCGGGAGACCCGGTGCTGCTCCAGGGCTGGGTCCACCGGCGCCGCGAGCTGGCGTCGGTGACGTTCCTGGTGGTCCGCGACCGCAGCGGACTCGCCCAGGTGGTGCTGCCTCCCGGCACCCCGTGCCCACCCGAGGAGACCACGGTCGCCGTGACCGGCACGGTCGTCGCCAACGCGCAGGCACCGGACGGCGTCGAGGTCGGCGAGGCGACCGTCACGGCGCTCACCGACGAGGCCGAGACACCGCCGGTCGAGCTCTGGCGACCCGCCCTGACGGCGTCGCTGCCCACGCTGCTCGACCACGCGCCGGTGACCTGGCGGCACCCCGCGCAGCGGGCCCGCTGGGAGCTGGCGGCCGCCAGCCTGCGCGGGTTCCGCTCCGCCCTCGACGGACTCGGGTTCACCGAGATCCAGACGCCGAAGTTCGTCGAGTCCGCCACCGAGTCGGGAGCGAACGTGTTCGCGGTCGACTACTTCGGCCGGCCGGCGTACCTCGCCCAGAGCCCGCAGTTCTACAAGCAGCAGCTGGTCGGGGTCTTCGAGCGGGTCTACGAGGTCGGACCGGTCTTCCGCGCCGAGCCGCACGACACGGTGCGGCACCTCGCGGAGTACGTCTCGCTGGACGTCGAGCTCGGCTTCGTCCGCGACCACCGCGACGTGCTCGCCGTCCTCCGGGAGGCGCTGGCCGGGATGGTCGCGGGCGTCCGGGAGCACGCCGGCGCGGCCGTCGCGCGTCTCGAGGTGACCCTGCCGGAGATCCCGGCGGAGATCCCGGTCGTCCACTTCAGTGAGGCCCTCCGGCTGGTCGGGGCACCCGACGACGAGCCCGACCTCGCGCCCGAGCACGAGCGGGCGCTGGGTGAGTGGGTACGCCGCGAGCACGGCACCGACCTGCTGGCCGTGGAGGGCTATCCCATGACCAAGCGGCCCTTCTACACCCATCCGCAGCCCGACGACGCGAGGTGGTCGCGCAGCTTCGACCTGCTCTTCCGCGGGCTGGAGCTGGTGACCGGAGGCCAGCGGCTGCACCGGCCGTCCGACTACGACGCCGCCATCCGGGCGCGGGGCGAGGACCCCGCCGCCTACGCGGCGTACCTCCAGGCGTTCCGGCACGGCATGCCGCCCCACGGCGGCTTCGCGATCGGCCTGGAGCGGTGGGTCGCGCGCCTCGTCGAGGCGGCCAACATCCGCGAGGTCACGCTCTTCCCGCGGGACCTGCACCGTCTCTCGCCGTGATTCGCGACGCCTCACCGCGATACTCGCGACGCCTCACCGCGATATTCGCGACGCCTCACCGCGATATTCGCGACGCCTCACCGCGATATTCGCGACGCCTCGGCCGTCTCAGAGGGAGCCGGGCGGCTTGCAGATGACCGTGTCGCTCGGGATGTAGTGGGTGTGGAACTTCTCGGTGCGGACCAGCTCGCTGGAGCCCGCGCGACGGAAGTAGCGCCAGATGTCGATGTCGAACCCGCCGTAGCCCTCGTTGGGGTAGCAGTCCTCGGTGTCGAGCACGCGCGTGGCCGGCGAGGTGAGGTGGTAGCGGTCGCCGGTGCGGGTGGTGATGTCCCAGTACTTCGTCGACCACATCGAGACCGTCACCACGCCCTGCGTGCTCGACGTGCTCGGGGTGACCTCGGCCTGGATCAGGATGCCGTAAGGCGTGTCGTTCTCGAAGCGCAGGTCGACCGATCCCCAGGCGACGGTCGCCTCCCGGCCGACGGGGTAGCGGTCGATGTAGAACGAGTGCGGCTTGTGCTCCACGTCCTTCAGGCCGGCGAAGAACATGGCGTTGAACGTCGTCGTCGCCATCTGGGAGACGCCCCCGCCGAGGTCCTCCCGGAAGATCCCGTTGCTGATGATGAAGCCCTCGGTGAAGCCGTTCTCACGGGTGCGCTCGCCGACGGTGTCGTTGAGGGAGAAGGTCTCCCCCGGCTTGAGGACGGTGCCGTTGACGAGCTCGGCGGCCCGGCCGATGTTGATGTTGCGGTATTCCGCGTAGGGGTAGTAGGTCGTGAACGTGGACACCTGCTCGCGGATCTTGAGCCTGCGGGCGTCGGCCGTGGTGAAGTCGGCCTTGGCCACCCGGGACCGGACCTCCCCGCGCCGCTCGCCGGGCCCCTTGACCGCCAGGTCGAGCAGGACGTCGGCCACGTCGGCAGGCTTGTAGGTCACGCCGGGCTTGGCCGGGACCACGGCGGGTCTGCCGTCGACGAGGGCGACGGTCGCGTCGACGGGGGCGCCGTTGCCGCTGACCGTGTCGTCGACGAGCGAGCGGAGCACCTGGGGGTCGGCGGTGGGCACGAGCTCGCCGTCCACGGGCTCCAGCGTGAGCGCCCGGGTGAAGTCGGCCGGCGACAGCACGACCTCGGCCTTGCCGAACAGCAGCGTGACGGCCCCGGACACGGCGGGGTTGGCGAACTCGTCGACGGCACGGCGTACGTCGGAGCCGTCGATGTCGGGCACGTCGTCGACCAGCGGCAGCGACACGGGCTCGTCGGTGAGGAAGGCCTCGGTCAGGGCGGTGCGCGTCTCGTCGGGGTCGAGGTGGGTGCCGGCGATCGCCGGCCGGATGCGGACCTCGGTGCCCTCGAAGGTGACGCGACCGTCGCGGCTCGCCCGGCCGTGGGCCTCGTCGAGCTCGGCGACGTAGTCCGCCAGCGTGGACGCGTCGACGTCGACCACCGCGTCGAGCTCCTCACCGCCGGTGAAGTAGCGCCACAGCCACTCCGGTGACCAGCTCCCGCCGGCGCCGGCCTGGTCGAGCGAGGCGTCCACGTCGACCGACAGCCCCGCCTCCTGCGGGTCGACCGTGACCTCCTGACCGTCGACCGTCACGTCCAGGGTCCGGGTGCCGGCATCCTCGAACTCCTCGCGGAGCACCCCGGCCGCCTCCTCGCGAGACCTGCCGCCCACGTCGACGCCGCTGATCGTGGTGCCGCGCGGCACCTTGTCGCCGGCGAGGTAGTGGAGCCCGACGTAGGCGGCGCCCAGCAGGAGCAGCAGCCCCAGCAGCATGAGCAGGACGACCCTGCCCCCCTCCCGCTCGCGAGGCGGCGACGTGGACTCGCCGGTGAACGGGTCGGGATCCAGGGTCACGCGGTCATCCTAAGGAGTTGGAGGAGGCCCATCCCGCAGGCGGGAGCGGCGCGGCCCGGGCAGGGTGACCAGTGCGCCCACGACCACCACGACCACGAGCGCCTCGAGCAGGTAGCCGCGGGCGTCGGCGGCGACGAGGTAGTCACCCTCCGGCCGGGTCCGGGTGGCGAGGCCGACCCCGACGGCGAGCCCGGCGGCGAGCCCGATCCTCGCCACGCCCGCGGGCAGCGCCAGGACCACGGCGAGCGTGGTGGCGGCAGCCAGCATCAGGGACCACCAGCGACCGTGGACGGCGACCACCATGGTGGCCAGCACCAGCCCCAGCGCCAGGGAGGACGTGCCCGCCGCGACGCCGACCAGCCAGCGGGCGCCGCGACCGCCCCACGCGGGAGGTGCCACCAGCCGACGTCAGACGCCGGCGAACAGGTCGGTCTCGAGCCCCTGGTCGCCGACCGGGCCGGGACTGCCCTTGGCCAGGCGGAAGAACTCGAGGCCCCACACCTGGTCGCCCACGTTGTTGGAGAGCGCGAAGAACGGCCCGTCGATCGTGATCTGGGTCGCGTGGGCGCGGAGCCCGGCCATCTTGCGCTCGACGTGGTCGGTGGCGTCGACAACGGCGCCGAGGTCCTCGTCGGCGACCACGAACCGGGGCAGCGGGCCGTCGGGGTCCATCCCCTCGAAGGAGGTAGTGTCGCCGGCGTCGCGCAGCGCCCGCAGCCCGGCGCGCATCCGGCTCTCCGACATCGCCCCCCAGTAGATCTTCGCGATCTCCCAGGCCTCCCCGAGGTCGCGTCGGAAGGACGGCACGGCCGCGAGCTGGGCGGCGTACATCGCCACCCGATGGGCCTGGATGTGGTCGGGATGGCCGTAGCCGCCGAACTCGTCGTAGGTGACCATCACCTGGGGTCGCACCTCGCGGATGATCGCGACCAGGTGGCTGGCCGCCTCGGTGAGGTCGGCGCGCCAGAAGGCGTTCTGGTGCACGGAGTCGGCCGCGATCGCGTGCCCGTCCTCGTGCCACTGCATGCCCGAGTCGCGGTAGGTGCCGAACCCGCCGAGGAAGCGGTGGTCGGTGACGCCGAGCTCGGCCATGGCCGCGGCCAGCTCGCCGCGCCGGTGCTCCCCCAGCGTGTCGGTCTCGTCTGCGGCGAGGTGGGCGAGGCCGGGGACCAGCACCTCGCCCATCTCGCCGGCGGTGCAGGTGACCAGGGTGACGCCGCGTCCCTCCGCGGCGTACTTCGCCATGGTGGCGCCCTGGCCGATCGTCTCGTCGTCGGGATGTGCGTGGACCAGCAGCAGGCGCTGCTCGGGGCGGGAGCTCATGGCTCCGATCCTAGGGAGCCTCGCCCACCACGCCTCCGCCGAGCCTGGCGACGATCTCGGGCAGGAACGTCCGGTCCGGCTCCAGCCAGTCGACCGTGTCGAGCTCCGGTGCCGTCAGCCACCGCACCCGGTCGTGCTCCACGGGCGTCGGTGTGCCGTGGACCAGGCGCACCACGGCGACCCGCAGCTCGTGCCGGTCGCCGACCGGCACGGTCGGCCCCAGCCAGGTCAGCAGCCGCACCCCGCAGCCGAGCTCCTCGGCCAGCTCACGGGCCAGCGCCTCCTCCGGCGTCTCGCCGGGTTCGACCTTGCCGCCCGGGAGCTCCCAGCGGCCGGCCGCCTCGGCCGGGTGGGTACGCCGGGCCGCGAGCACGCGGTCACCGGACAGGATCGCCGCCCCGACGACCAGGGTGCGGGCGCGCGGCGACATGGAGCGACCGTAGCGGGGCCCGGACCCGCGCCGGGACTACGGTTGCGGTCGTGCCCACCCCGCCCGACCGCGCCCCCAGCGTCCATCTGGAGCGCACCGAGGAGAACGTCGCCGAGATCGCCGCCCTCGAGGCGATGCTGGGCGGCCGCGTCGGCCTGGGGCCGATGCTGGGCGACCTCCACCGGCGGGCCAGGCCGGTCCCCCGCCCGCTCGGCGCCTTCCTGGGGCGGGCCGTCGACCGCGCGCTCACCTGGGACGCGGAGGACCGGCGCACCCGCGACTGGTGGCCGCAGGGGATCACCACCTCCGCCGACGCCTCGGACGAGGGGGCCGTCGAGGGGCGGCGGCTGCTGCTCGCCACCTGGTACGCCCCCGAGGTCGACGGGCAGAGCCCCGGGTCCCGGATCACGTTCCTCGACCTCGAGACCCTGCGCTACCGCCACGTGCTGCTGGTGGTGCCCGAGCTGCGCGACGGCCGGCTCGGGCTGGCACCTCTCCGCGTCCATGCCGGGGGGCTCGTCTGGTGTGGCGACTACGTCCACATCGCGGCCACCTCGCAGGGTTTCGTCACCTGCCGGCTCGACGACCTGATGCGGGTGCCCGACGACCGCGCGGGAGCGCTCGGGAGGCTGCGGGTCGACGGCGAGGCCGTGGCGTCCTACGGCTACCGCTACGTCCTGCCGGTGCGCTTCCGCTACCGGGCCCGGGCCGACGACGGCGCGACCCGCCTCCGCTACTCGTTCCTGTCGCTGGACCGGCGATCGCCGGCCGCGCTGATCGCCGGCGAGTACGGCCGGGGCGACCAGACCACGCGGCTGGCGCGCTTCCCGCTCGACCTGGCCACTGGGCTGCTCGAGACGGGCGACGACGGCCGCTGCCGCCCGGTCGAGCTCGACGACGGCGTACGCCGGATGCAGGGGGCCGTCGTCGTCGACGGCCAGTGGTACGTCACCGTCTCCCAGGGCCCGGTGCTCCCCGGCAGCGTCTACGTCGGCACGCCAGGACAGCTGCGCGCCCGCCACCTGGCCGTGCCGATGGGACCCGAGGACATCGCCGCGTGGCCGTCGACCGGCGAGCTGTGGACGCTGACCGAGCATCCCTGGCGGCGCTGGGTCGTCGCCCTGCGCCGGTCGTGGTTCGCCTGACCGGGTCGTCTCGGAAGCCGTACTCGGGTCAGCGGGGCACGCGAGCGAGCTGTCGACTCTGGGCGACCAGCCGCCCGGCGGAGTCCCAGACGTCGCAGTCCTCCTCGAACATCCCACCCGCGAGGTTGCTCGTGCGGTGCCGGACCCGAAGCCACCCGGCGGCGGGCACCGCGCGCACGTGGACCGTCAGCTCCAGGGTCGGCGCCCAGCCGGGCCGGCCGAGGTCGAAGGTGACCGGCGGCAGCACGTCGACGACGGTCAGGAGGCTGAGCGGGTCGGGCTCCCGGCCGTCCGCGAGCCTGAACCACGCCTGCAGCGCGCCCCGACCGCTCGGCCGGCCGACCGCCCAGCCGACGCTGTCAGGATCGAAGCGCAGGTCGAAGCGCGCCGTCATCGGCGCGATCTCGAGATAGTCGGGCGGGGCGTGCTCGCGACCGAAGCAGCGCTCGGGCGGTGGCAGGTCGGGCGGCTCGGCGGTGGTGGCGACCTCCTCGCTCAGCCCCGCCAGGTCCCCGACGGTCGCCAGCGCGGTGAGCCGGACCGCCTCTCCCTGACGGACCTCGGCGGCCACCGTGCCGAGCGAGCCGCCGTCGCGCACGACGCGGGTCCGGATCTCGGCCGGACCCGGTGTGGCCGCCCCGAGGTAGTGGGCGCTCACCGCGACGGGGTGCGGCTTGCCGGGCAGGGCCTCGCGGCAGGCGCTGCCCACGACACCGAGGAGGTAGCCACCGTTGAGCCCTCCGCCCACGGTCCAGCCGGCGTCGAGGTCGGCGAGGAAGATGCCTGGGTCCGAGGGCCGGACAGCGGTGTGACGGTCGAACTCGTGGTCCACCGCCCCACCCTAGGTCGGCGGCCTACGCCGGCGCCTGGGGGGCCTCAGACCTGGTCGGCCAGCAGCCGTGCCGCCCGAGCCAGGTCCTCGATGCCCTGGGCCATCTCGTCCGGCCGGTCGGTGATCAGGTCGAGATGGAAGCCATAGAGGGCGGCGTCGACGAGCGACACCACCCGCACGACCCGGCTCGACGGCGTACCGCTGCGGGCGAAGTGGTCGAGCAGTGCCTCGATCCAGCGCTCGTTGGCCGCCCGGGCCTCCGACAGGTAGGGCTCGCGACCGAGCAGACCCTCGCAGGCGGCCTGGCAGTAGACGTCGAGGCACGACGACAGGGGGCTCGTCTGGTAGGCCGCCCAGAGCTGCCGCACCGCCGCGCCCGGGTCCGCGGCGGGCGGCAGCGAGCGGATCGCCACGACCGCGCGCTCGTTGGCCGTGGTGACGATCCGCGAGACCAGCTGGTCGCGGCTGCCGAAGTGGTAGACGAGCATCCGGTCGCTGGTGCCGATCGCGGCGGCCAGCGGGCGCAGGGTGAGCCCGATCAGGCCGTGACCCAGTACGTGGTCGGTGGCGGCGTCGAGCAGCTCGGCGCGACGATCGTTCACCCGCTCAACGTAGCATGTGCTACATTTGTTCTGTAGCGAGTGCTACATCAGACGTTTCGACGAGAGGGTGAGGCAGGTGTTCGGCGCGGCCGTGCTGCTGGCGGTGGCCATCGCACTGGAGGTGGGGGCCACCGCGGTGCTCCCGCGGGCCCAGGGTTTCACGCACCCGGGGTGGAGCACCGTCGTCCTCGGCGGGTACGCCGTGTCGATCTGGCTGCTCACGGTGATCGTGCGGACGCTGCCCGTCTCGGTGACGTACGCCGTCTGGGCCGGCATCGGCACCGCTGCCGTGGCGGTGGTGGGCTATGTCTTCCTCGGCGAGTCGATGGGCTGGCTGAAGGCGACGTCGCTGGTGCTGATCGTGATGGGCGTGATCGGGCTCAACCTCGTCGGCGGCGCCCACGCCTGACGGCCGCGGCCACCGAGCGAGCCCGGGCGGACCCCTTCCCACAGCGACGCCGGCCCGCGAGGTGCGCGGGCCGGCGTGCTGGGACCGAGTGGTGGTGGGGGCTCACCCGGTCGGGTCGCGTCGGTCAGTCGTCGGACCCGTGTCCGCCGCCCGAGCCGCCGTGACCGGAGCTGTCGTCTCCGCTGCCGTGGCCGGAGCTGTCGTCTCCGCCGCCGTGGCCGGAGCTGTCGTCTCCGCCGCCGTGGCCGGAGCTGTCGTCTCCGCCACCGTGGCCGGAGTTGCCTCCGTGGTCGTCACCGGCACCGTGGTCGCTCGGGTCGTCGCTGCCGTGACCACCGGAGTCATCACCGTGGTCGTCGCCCGCGTCGTGGCTGCTCGCGTCGTCCGACGGGCTGGGCGAGTCGTCGGGACCGTCCGACGAGTCACCACCGTGGTCGTCGCCCGCGTCATGGCTGCTCGGGTCGTCGCCCGGGCTGCTCGACGAGCCGGGCTCGTCGGAGGGCGCCTCCGACGGTGACCCGGACGGAGAGCCCTGGGTGAGCCGGCTGATGACGACCTCGGGCTCGTCGCGCAGCGGCTTGGCTCCGGTGCTGGCGTAGGTCAGGGAGATGGTGGCGGCGGCGATGGCGATGCCGGTCGCCGAGCCGATCAGGGCGAGGTGCTTCATGGGGACTCCTGGGCCGTGGGGGCTGACACCCTCAGTTCTCCCAGGAGTCGGGGGCAGTCCGGTATCGGACCTTGGGCCTAGTACCTCGCTCGCGGCCCGCACGCGGCCGCGCCGCGGAGGCGCTGTCGCAGGCCGTAGGAGGCCAGCCCGGAGGCCAGCAGCAGGGTCGCGACCTGGGGCGGGGCTCCACCCAGGGCCATGCCCGCGAAGAGGACGGTGAGACCGGCAGCCGCGGCGCAGGGCGAGCCCGCCACGGCCGCGCCGCGCTGCGGGAGGTACGTCGCCAGCGTGAGCGCCGCCGGGAGCGCCACCGGCAACAGGCCGACCCGCCAACCCCAGGTCAGCGAGTCCCCACCGCCCAGCTGGTCGGCGTACGCCGTCATCAGCAACGGCACCAGGGCGCAGGCGAGCAGGAGGCGAGCCGGGCTCAGGACCTGCCGCCACCTCGGCCGTGCCGCGACCCGGAGGGCGATCGCCGGCACGGGCGACTCGAAGAGCGGCCGGAGGCGGGCGACCGGCGAGTCTTGTGGGTCGGTGTGCGGCACCGCACCAGCCTACCGCATACCCCCCGGGGTATCAGGACCTCGCGCGGTGCCGATGAGACAACCTCGTGGGGCTTGCTCGGTCTCCAGCCGCTTGGCAAAGACCCCACCGCCCCTCTAGCAGCGGTCCAGACCAGCGTGGCAGGGTGACCGGGTCAGCCACCATCCCGAGGAGAGTGCATGAAGCTGTCATCCCCGAGCGCCGGCGGACGATCCCGCCGGGTGCGCATGATCGCCGGAGGCGCCGCCTCCCTGCTGGCCGCCGGCCTGCTCGCCGGCACCACCGGCTCCCCCGCGGACGCCCGTCCTCGCGAGGCGCGTGCCGCGGCCCGTGCGAGCACCACCGTGCCGCTGCAGCTGCTGGCCTTCAACGACTACCACGGGCACCTGGAGAAGACGACGCCCGGCACCGTCGGCACGACCGTCGCCGGCGGGGCGGAGTACCTCTCCACCCATCTGTCGCAGCTCCGCCAGGGGCACCGCTACTCCCTCACCGTCGCGGCCGGCGACCTCGTCGGCGGCTCGCCGTTCCTGTCGGGCCTCTTCCACGACGAGCCGTCCGTGGAGTCGCTCAACGCGCTCGGCCTCGACGTGTCCAGCGTCGGCAACCACGAGTTCGACGAAGGCGTCACCGAG
>CAZQCA010000124.1:0-9893 GCA_964591845.1 uncultured Nocardioides sp. | reverse complement strand
GAAGGCGAGGAACTTCAGCGTCCCCAGCGTCACGTCGGAGCGGAAGCGCAGCCCGCCCTTGTAGGGCCCGATCGCGCTGTTCATCTCCACGCGGTAGCCGCGGTTGACCTGCACCTCGCCGCCGTCGTCGACCCACGGCACCCGGAAGCTGATCACCCGCTCGGGCTCGACCATGCGCTCGGGGATCTTCGCCTCGGCGTACGCCGGTCTGCGCCGCAGCACCGGCCAGATCGACCCCATCACCTCCGCCACGGCCTGGTGGAACTCCGGCTCCCCGGGGTTGCGCGCCTCGACCGACTCCATGAACTCCTGCACCGACCGCGGCATCTCCTCGGCTCCTCTGCTCAGCCGTGCGTGCGCACGCGCAGCACGGAACCGGCCCCGGTCTGCTGGCCCGTCGACTGGTTCCACGCCGCGGCCGCCTCACCGTGATTCATGGCGACGACGCGAGCGTGTCCGTCCGGCGTCTCGGCCCTGCTGAGCCGCAGTGGCGCCGCCCAGTTGCCGTCTGCCGCCATCAGGGCCGCAGTCACCCCGCGCCCGAGCGACCCGGGTCCGTCCGAGACGGTCCAGAGCGCCACGGCGGTGCCGCTCGGGTCCATGGCGGCGTCCCAGTCGTTGACATGGGACACGTCGCCGGAGACGTTCGCCGGCCTGCTCCAGCCGGGGCTGCCCCAGCGGACCGACATGACCGAGGTGTTGCCCACGCCCCGCAGGTAGGTCACCAGGACGTCTCCTGCCTGGGAGCCGGTGACGCGGACCGGGAAGTCCGTCCCGCCACCCCGGCCGAGCACGACCGGCGCCTGCCAGGGGCTCCCGGGGACCGCGCGGGCGGCCACGATGCGCCACCGGCCGGTCGGCATCAGGTGGCCCCACGACGCCGTGGTGCGTCCGGCGGCATCGACCCAGACCCCTCCCGGGCCGGGCCAGTAGGGCGCCACGTCGGTGAGGCGCTGCAGCACCTTCCAGTGTCCCCACGCCTGGCCGGGAGCCTGACGGGCGACCTGCCAGCTCAGCTCCTCCGCCGCCGACGTCTCGGGGTCCGCGACGGCGTGCTGCACCAGCGCGGCGGCATGTCCGCCGTCGCCCAGTGCCACGTCGATCGTGACCGCGCGAGGCGCCCTCAGCCCGGTGGTCCAGCTGCCTCCCGCGCGGCCCCGGGTGACCAGGCCCTTGAGGTTCTGCCGGAACTCCCACTGCCAGGCGACCAGGGTGGTCCCGCTCGCGTTGACCGCGAGGTCGCGGACGCCGACCCCACCGCGGTCACGCTGGGCCACGGTGTCGGCCTGCCCCCACCCGCTGTCGGTGTGGACGCGCACCCGGACCCGGGCCGGTGTGGCGCCGCCGTTCTCGCCCCAGGCGACGACCAGGTTGCCGGAGCCGTCGTACGCCGCGCGGGCCGGTCCGGCGTCGTGCCCGATCGCCCGGGTGGAGCCCCACCCGCCACCGGCCGCCCGGA
Source organism: uncultured Nocardioides sp. (assembly GCA_964591845.1). Lineage (GTDB taxonomy): Bacteria > Actinomycetota > Actinomycetes > Propionibacteriales > Nocardioidaceae > Nocardioides. The sequence continues at coordinate 8,434 of CAZQCA010000124.1, read as the reverse complement.
TAGCGAGCCGGGGGCCGTCCTGGGTCTGCCAGACGACCGCGAGCTCGCCGTCGTCGGACATCGCGACCGAGACCGGGGTGGCCTCGGGGGCGAGGTCGACGGGGGCGCTCCAACCGTTCGCGGCCGTCGCGCCCGCGGCGCCGACCCCTGCGGCGAGACCACCGCCCACCAACGTGAGAGTCGCGACGACACGTGTGAGTGCCGAGAACATGACAGCCTCCCCCGAGCCGCGGCGCCGCGACCCGGGCGGCCGTCGCCGCCGGAGCTCCTGCCTCCAGCGTGCCGCGATCGGCGGGGACGCCCAAGGGCGCACGTCACGCTCGGAGTGTTCGGCCCGTCACAGCCGGCCGCCTCACGACGCCGGGGTGGCCCCCAGGTCGATCCAGTAGCGCCGGGTCAGGCCCAGCTCGGTCTCGCGCACGTCCTCGAGCACGCCGCCGGCCTTCTCGATCACGCGGCGGGAGGCGAGGTTGGTCTCGACGCAGGTGATGAGGACGCGGTCCAGGCCGAGGCCATGCGCGCGCTCGAGGGTGAGGGCGAGCGCCCACGACGCGAGCCCGCGGCGGCGGGCCGAGGGCCGGATGCCGTAGCCGATGTGGCCACCTGCGCGCAGCAGGAAGTCGTTGAGCTCGTGACGCAGCGCGATCGCGCCGAGCACCCGTCCGTCCTCGGTGATCCACCGGTGGGTGCAGTGCACGCGGCCCTCGGCGGGCGGGACCGTGACGTCGCCCTCCCGCAGCAGCCGCGCGACGTACGCCGCGAAGTCCGCGGGCGAGTCGACCTCGTCTTCCGGACGCAGCCCCGACCCGTCCTGCTGGACGCCGCGGCCCCAGTCGTCGCGCGAGTCGAGCCACGCCTCGCGCAGGGCGGTCGTCGGGACGGTCAGCTCGGGCATCAGACCCACCGCTGGAACCAGATGCGCTCCAGCCACTCGCGATGGGTGATCAGCCCGTCGGTCCAGATGGGCCAGAACCACGCGAAGCTCACCAGCACGAGCACGAAGAACGTCCCGGACACGACCACCCCAGCCGTACGCCGACCGGACGGGTCGGCAGCGCTGCCGATCAAGCGGCCCATCACCAGCGTCGACGCGAGCACCAGGAAGGGCAGCGTCAGGATCGCGTAGATGATGAAGATCGGCCGGTCGTCGTTGGCCAGCCACGGCAGCCAGGTGACCAGCGTGCCGACCACGGCGACGCCGTACCTCCAGTCCCTGGTCCCGACCCACAGCACCGCGGAGGCGGCCAGCGCGAGCACGGAGCCCCACCACAGCACGGGGTTGCCGAGGATCAGCACCTGCCGGAGGCAGTCGGAGCCCTCCTCGGCGTCGCACCCCTGGTCGCCCGGCTGGATGTCGTTCTGTGCGTCGGCCCCGACCGGCCGGTTCACCAGCAGCCATCCGGCCGGCTGCGAGGCGTAGCTGTGCTGCGAGCAGTCGAGGAAGTAGCGGTGGAAGGTGTAGACATCCTGGTGGTAGTTCCACAGCGAGTGGAGCGACTGCACCACCTCGCCCAGGCCGTGCGCATCCTTGGCCGTGGCCGCCGGCCAGCGGTCCTCGTTGCTGACGACGTCGGTCACCTTCTCGTTCTCGGTGTCGCAGGTGCCGTCCCAGGAGACGAACTGGGTGTAGCGCGTGCTCGACCAGCTCTCCTCGTAGTCGTGCGCGTGCACCAGCCAGCCGGTCCAGGAGGCGACGTAGACCACGAAGGCGACGAGGACCAGGTGGACGAACGCCGGGACGCCGTCCACGAGCGCCGAGCGCAGGGTGGCGGCGCGGACGCCGAAGGAGCGTCGGGCCCCGGCGCTCCAGAGCCAGGAGAGCAGCCCGAACGCGGCCAGCGGGTAGATCGCGCCCCACTTCGTGCCCACGGCCAGCCCGAAGCAGACGCCGCCCCACAGCAGCCAGGGACGGAACAGCGCCGCGCGGACCGGTCCGAAGCCACCGGCGACGCCGGCTTCGCCGACCCGGCCGGCCAGCCGTCTGCGGAACCAGTCGCGGTCGGCGACGACGGCGTGCACGCCGAGCATCATGAAGAGCGCCACGAAGATGTCGAGGAGGGCCATCCGCGAGAGCGTGAGGTGCATCCCGTCGAAGCAGAGCAGCAGCCCGGCGACGCAGCCGAGCAGCGTCGAGCCGGTCATCCGCCGAGCCAGCCGGCACATCACGAGCACCATCAGCGAGCCGGCGACGGCCGCGGAGACCCGCCAGCCGAAGGCGTCCATGCCGAACGCCTTCTCGCCCAGGGCGATCAGCCACTTGCCGACCTCGGGGTGCACGATCAGCGACGGGGTGTCGGTCCAGAGCCCGTCGACGTGCCCGGCCAGGATCTGCTCGTCGGCACCGCTCTGGTAGGAGCGCACGTAGCCGAAGTGCGCCAGCGACCAGGCGTCCTTGGCGTAGTAGGTCTCGTCGAACATGAAGGCGTTGGGCCGCCCCAGCTGCCACAGCCGCAGGAAGAGCGCCAGCAGGGTGACCGCCACGCTCGCGAACCACCCGACGAACGCGTCGTCCATCCGGCGGTAGGCGCGCTGCGCGGCCAGCGGTACGGCGCGGCCCGCGGCGTTGCGCGACAGGCCGGCGTACGGACGCCAGCGACCCGGCTGCTCCTCGCTCGGGGCCGGGGGCGCCTCCTCGGCCTCCGGGAGCGCGGGTGGGGTCACGGGACCCGATGCTACGTGCACTCCTGCGGGCGACCGGTGGTGGAGGAGTCGCGCAGCGGCCGTCCTTCTGGTGGTTGAGGAGCGGCCGCAGGCCGCGTCTCGAAACCACCCCGGGCCGAGGTGTCGATCATCACGCCGCGGCCGCGTCATTGCGGAGCCCGTGGTGCACCGGGTAGATCACGGACTCCGTCATCAGCTCCCTCGCGGCGCTCACGACCTGCCATGATCACCCGGTGACCGGGGGAAGCAGCGAGCACGCCGCCGAGGGGCTGCTGATCCTGGCGGCCACGCCGATCGGCCGTGCGGCCGACGCGTCGGCCCGGCTGGCCGACGAGCTCGCGCACGCCGACGTCATCGCGGCCGAGGACACCCGCCGCCTCCGCCGGCTGTGCCAGGAGCTCGACGTGCAGCCCGAGGGCCTCGTGGTGTCCTACTTCGAGGGCAACGAGGCCACCAAGACGCCGCTGCTGGTCGACGCGCTGACGACCGGTGAGCGGGTGCTGCTGGTGACCGACGCGGGGATGCCCAGCGTGTCCGACCCGGGCTTCCGCCTGGTCAGTGCGGCCGTGGCGGCGGGAATCCGGGTGACCGCGATCCCCGGGCCCTCGGCCGTGCCCACGGCCCTGGCCGTCAGCGGGCTGCCGGTCGACCGGTTCTGCTTCGAGGGCTTCCTGCCGCGCAAGGCGGGGGAGCGGTCCCGGCGGCTGGCGGGCCTGGCGACGGAGCAGCGCACGATGGTGTTCTTCGAGGCGCCGCACCGCACCCACGCCGCGCTGGCGGCGATGGCCGAGGCGTTCGGCGAGGACCGCCGGGCGGCCGTGTGCCGCGAGCTGACCAAGACCCACGAGGAGGTACGCCGGGGCGCCCTGGCCGAGCTCGTCGGCTGGGCCTCGGGCGAGGTGCGGGGCGAGGTGACGATCGTGGTGGAGGGGGCCGCCGCGGGCGCCGGCGTACCGACCGACCCGGCGAGCCTGCGCCGCCGAGTGGCCGAGCTCGAGGAGGAGGGGAGCACCCGCAGGGACGCCATCGCTGCGACGGCCCGCGAGGCCGGGCTGCCCAAGCGCGAGGTCTACGACCTGGTCCACCGGGACGGTCGGTGACCGCCCCGCCCGAGGGCTGGCCGCCGGCCCCGGAGCCGCTGCCGCACCCGGTGGCCGACAACCACTGCCACCTCGACCACCGCCGCCACGGCTCCGACGAGCCGCCCCTCGACCCGGATCACGCTCTCGCGCTGGCCGCGGCCGCCCACGTCACCCGGGTCGTGCAGATCGGCTGTGACCTCGAGAGCGCCCGCTGGTCGGTCGCGGCGGCCCGCTCCAGGCCCGCGCTCGTCGTCGGCGTGGCCCTGCACCCCAACGAGGCGCCCCGCCTCGCGGCCGCGGGCACCCTCGAGGGAGCCTGGGCCGAGATCGAGCAGCTCGCCGCCGACCGCGTGGTGCGCGCGATCGGCGAGACCGGGCTCGACTACTTCCGCACCGGCGAGGAGGGCCGCGGCGTGCAGGAGGAGAGCTTCCGCCGCCACGTCGACCTCGCCAAGCGGCTCGACAAGACGCTGGTGATCCACGACCGTGACGCCCACGACGACGTGCTGCGGGTCCTCGACGACGAGACACCTCCCGACCGGTGGGTGATGCACTGCTTCTCCGGAGACGCGGCGTTCGCGCGCCGGGTGCTGGACCGCGGGGGCAGGCTCAGCTTCGCCGGCACCGTCACGTTCAAGGCCGCCGACGACCTGCGCGCCGCCGCCGCGCTGACGCCGCTCGACCGGCTGCTCGTGGAGACCGATGCCCCCTACCTCACCCCGATGCCCCACCGCGGGCGCAGCAACGCGTCGTACCTCGTGCCGCTCACGGTCCGGGCGCTCGCGGAGGTGCGCGGAGACGACCTCGAGACCCTCTGCCGAGGCATCGACGAGGCGACGACGGCGGCCTTCGGAGGCCCCTGGGGGCCCTGACCCCGGGGGCCCCCTCGTCCCACGGAGCGGTCCGGCGAATTTTGCCCTCACGGCATCGGTCGTTATGGTTTTGTGATTGTTGGCCGGGATCGGGACTGATTTCCAGCCGACGCGAGACCCCCCGCTCGCACCTTCCCCTCACCCCTGCGGTGAGTCGCGCGCGGGTCGCGCCGGCACCCGAGAACCGGGGAGCACGACCTACGGAGAGCTGTGCGGGACCGCATTGCACGACTGACAGCCAGCGCGACGACCGGACTCGCGGGCCGGGCGCGAGGCGCCCTCGCCGGTGAGTGGACGCGACGCCGCCAGGCACTGGTCGCCGGGATCGTCGGCGTCCTGGTCCTCGCGGTCGCGGGCGGCGCCTACGGCTTCGCCGCGCTGAGCCGCTCCGTCACGATCACCGTCGACGGCCAGCCCCGAGAGGTGCGCGCGTTCGCGGGCACGGTGGGCGGCGTCCTGGAGTCCCAGGGCATCGAGGTCGGCGACCACGACCAGGTGATCCCGTCTCTCGACGAGGCGGTCACCGACGGCAGCGCGATCAGCGTGCGCTTCGGTCGTGAGGTGGAGCTGACCGTCGACGGACAGACGCAGAACGTCTGGGTCTACGCCACCGACGTCAAGAGCGCGCTGGTCGAGCTGGGCCGCGGCTACCACGGCGCCGACCTGTCGCTGAGCCGCAGTGCCGCCATCGGCCGCGACGGGCTCGAGATCGAGGTCGTCACCAAGAAGCGGCTCAAGGTCAAGGTCGGCCGCCACGAGACCCGCGTCGCGAAGCTCCCCGCCCTCACCGTCGGCGACGCGCTCGAGGCGCTCGGCATCGACGTACGCCGGCACGACAAGGTGCGACCCGGCCTCGACACCGAGATCGGCGACGGCGACAAGCTGGTGCTGACTCGCATCAAGATCATCCGCAAGGTGGTCAAGGGCGAGGCGGTCGCCTTCGAGACGATCCGCAAGGACGACCCGTCGTCCTACGAGGGCGAGACCTCGGTCGACCGTGCCGGCGTCAAGGGCACTCGCAACGTCACCTACAAGCTCGTCTTCCGCAACGGTCGGCTGATCGCCCGCAAGGTCGTGCACCAGCACGTCCTCAAGCGGCCCGTGTCGGCCATCGTCATGGTCGGCACCAAGGAGCAGCCGACCGCGAACTTCGCGGGCGGCAACACGGTGTGGGACGCGCTCGCCCGCTGCGAGTCCGGCGGCAACTGGGCGATCAACACCGGCAACGGCTACTACGGCGGTCTGCAGTTCTCGCTCGGCACCTGGCACGCCTACGGCGGCACCGGCTACCCCCACCAGCACAGCCGCGAGACCCAGATCGCCGTGGCCACCCGGCTGCGCAACGCGCAGGGGGGCTACGGCGCCTGGCCGGGCTGCGCGGCCAAGCTCGGCCTGCCCCGCTGACCCGGGACCGGGCTCGGCGCCGGTCACTCACTACGCTTGCCGGCATGCCCGATGAACCCGTCGGCCTCCCCCGCGAGAGCCCGGCCGACGAGGGCGTCAGGCTGCTGGGCGCCGCCGATGTCCGCGCGATCGCGGCTCGGCTGGGCCTGCGGCCCACCAAGCAGCGCGGTCAGAACTTCGTGATCGACGCCAACACCGTGCGCCGGATCGTCCGCGAGTCCGGTGTCACGGCGGACGACGTCGTGCTCGAGGTCGGCCCGGGGCTGGGCTCGCTGACGCTGGCGCTGCTCGAGCTCACCCCGCAGGTGACCGCGGTGGAGGTCGACCCGGTCCTCGCGGCCGAGCTGCCCGCCACCCTCGCGTCGTACGCCGGCGCGCGGGCCGCGGAGGTCCGGGTCGTGGAGGCGGACGCGATGCGGGTGACCACGCTCCCGGGTCCGGCCCCCACCGCCCTGGTCGCGAACCTGCCCTACAACGTGTCGGTGCCGGTGCTGCTGCACCTGCTCCAGACCCTCCCGTCGCTGAGGCACGGGCTCGTCATGGTGCAGTCCGAGGTCGCCGACCGGCTCGCCGCGGGCCCCGGCTCGAAGGTCTACGGCCTCCCCTCGGTCAAGGCCGCCTGGTTTGCCGACGTACGCCGGGCCGGCGCCGTCGGCCGGCACGTCTTCTGGCCCGCCCCCCATGTCGACTCCGGCCTGGTCGCGCTCACGCGTCGGGAGCCACCGGCCACCCGGGCGAGCCGCGACCAGGTCTTCGAGGTCGTCGACGCCGCCTTCGGCCAGCGCCGCAAGACCCTCCGCGCCGCCCTGCGCGGACTGGCAGGGTCCACCGAGGCGTCGGTCGCCGCCCTGGCCCGCGCGGGGATCGGGCCCGACGCCCGCGGCGAGGTGCTGGACCTCGCCGGCTTCGTCCGCCTCACCGAGGAGCTGTTGCGGTGACGGCGGTGACGGTGCGCGCGGCGGCCAAGATCAACCTCCACCTCGGCGTCGGCCGGCCCCGGCCCGACGGGTTCCACCCGCTGGTGACCGTCTTCCACGCCGTCTCGCTCTGCGACGACCTCAGCGTCACGCCCGCGTCCGACTGGAGCGTCGAGACGCGCACCGGCCGCCACGTCGACGCATCCGCGCTGCCGTCGGCGGGCGACAACATCGTCGACCGGGCCGCCGCCGCCCTGGCGCGGCACCACGGCCGTCCGGTCACCGGGCACGTCGTGATCGACAAGTCCATCCCCGTCGCCGGCGGCATGGCCGGCGGCTCCGCGGACGCGGCGGCCGCGCTGGTCGCGCTCGACCGGCTCTGGGACCTCGGCACCTCCGACGCCGACCTGCTGGCGCTCGCGGCCGGCCTCGGCAGCGACGTGCCGTTCTCCCTGGTCGGCGGGACCGCTCTCGGCACCGGCCGCGGCGAGGTCGTGCGGCCCGTGCCCGACGCCGCCACCTGGTGGTGGGTCGTCGTACCGTCGTCCGGCGACGGGCTCAGCACCCCCGACGTCTATCGCAGGTACGACGAGCTCCGGCCCGATGCCCCCGGCGAGCCGGCGCCCGCCGACGCGCTCCTCGACGCGCTGGCGAGCGGCGACCCGGCACGCCTCGCGCCCACGCTGCACAACGACCTGCAGGCCGCCGCCGTCGACCTGCGGCCCGACCTCGCGGACACCCTCGCCCACGGTGTGGCGGCCGGCGGGCTCGCGGGTCTCGTGTCGGGCTCCGGCCCGACCTGCGTCTTCCTGGCCCACGACGCCGAGCACGCCCGCGGCGTGGCCGGTGACCTGCGGGGCCGCCACGCCACCGCGCTGGTCGCGCACGGCCCGGTGGCCGGAGCGCACGTCGTGACCGCCGAGGCCCGCTGATGGCCAACCTGGTCAATCTCGAGCGGGTCTCCAAGGCCTACGGCATCCGCCCGCTCCTGTCCGACGTCTCGCTGGGGATCTCGGCGGGTGAGCGGATCGGCGTGGTCGGCCGCAACGGCGACGGCAAGACGACGCTGCTGCGGGTGCTCACGGGGCTCGAGGCCCCCGACTCGGGACGGGTCTCGATGGCGCGCGGGCTCCACGTCGGCTTCCTCGAGCAGGGCGACGAGCTCGACGACACCCACACGGTCCGCGAGGCCGTCCTCGCGGGCCGGGCCGACCACGAGTGGGCCGCCGACAGCCGCACCCGCGAGGTGGTCGAGGAGCTGCTCGTCGGCGTCGCCCTCGACCGCCCGGTGCGCGGCCTCTCCGGCGGGGAGCGCCGCCGGTGCGCTCTGGCCGCGCTGCTGCTGCAGGAGCACGACCTCCTGGTGCTCGACGAGCCCACCAACCACCTCGACGTCGAGGCGGGCGCCGGGCTCGCCGCCCACCTGGTCGGTCTCCCAGGAGCGCTCGTCGTGGTCACCCACGACCGGTGGTTCCTCGACGCGGTGTGCCAGCAGACG
>CAZQCA010000123.1:0-9984 GCA_964591845.1 uncultured Nocardioides sp. | reverse complement strand
CGGCCGACGCGAGCCTGGACCTGCGGGCCAACCCCGACCAGGACGCCCAGGGCCTCGTGGTCGAGGCTCACCTCGACAAGGGCCGGGGTCCGGTCGCGACCGTGCTGGTCCAGCGGGGCACGCTCCGGGTCGGCGACTCGCTCGTCGCCGGGCCGGCCCACGGCCGGGTCCGCGCCATGCTCGACGAGAACGGCGACCCGATGGAGCAGGCCGACCCGGCCCGCCCCGCGATGGTGCTCGGCCTGTCGGCCGTGCCCGGTGCAGGTCAGAACTTCCTCGTCGTCGAGGACGACCGGATGGCGCGCCAGATCGCCGAGAAGCGCGAGGCCCGCGAGCGGGCGGCCGCACAGGCGCAGCGTCGCGTGCGTCGTACGCTCGAGGACTTCATGGCCTCCATGGAGAAGGGCGAGAGCCAGGAGCTGAACCTCATCCTCAAGGGCGACGTGTCCGGTTCGGTCGAGGCGCTCGAGGACTCGCTGGCCAAGATCGACGTGGGCGACGAGGTGTCGCTGCGGGTCATCGACCGCGGTGTCGGTGCGATCACCGAGACCAACGTGATGCTGGCGGCGGCCTCCGACGCGATCATCATCGGCTTCAACGTCCGCCCGCAGGGCAAGGCGAGCGAGCTGGCCGACCGCGAGGGCGTCGAGATCCGCTACTACTCGGTCATCTACCAGGCGATCGAGGAGATCGAGGCGGCCCTCAAGGGCATGCTCAAGCCGGAGTTCGAGGAGGCCGTCCTCGGCCGGGCGGAGATCCGCGAGATCTTCCGCTCGTCGCGGATCGGCAACATCGCCGGCTGCATGGTCGTCGACGGGACGATCCGGCGCAACGCGAAGGCGCGGCTCATCCGCGACGGCGCGGTCGTGACGGACAACCTCGACGTCGCGTCGCTGCGTCGCGAGAAGGACGACGTCACCGAGGTCCGGGAGGGCTTCGAGTGCGGTCTGGTGCTCCGCAACTACCAGGACATCAAGATCGACGACATCGTCGAGTTCTTCGAGATGCGCGAGATCCCCCGGGCCTGACGCCGAGGCGTCGCGGTTCTCGCACCGAGACGTCGCAGATCCCCGACCGAGGCGTCGCTGCGGTGCAGCGGCGCCTCGCCGGGGCCGGTGGCGCCTCGCGGGCATGGAAGGAAGCAGGAGCAGATGAGCAACCCCCGGGTGCGCAAGATCGCCGACCGGATCCAGGTCATCGTGGCGGAGATGCTGGAGCGCAGGATCAAGGACCCGCGGCTGGGGTTCGTGACCGTCACCGACGTCCGGGTCACCGGCGACACCCAGCAGGCCACCATCTTCTACACGGTGCTCGGTGAGCAGGACTCGATGGCCGGCACCGCGGCCGCCCTCGAGTCGGCCAAGGGGCTGCTCCGCTCCGAGGTGGCCAAGCAGCTGGGCATGCGCCACGCGCCGAGCCTGGAGTTCGTCCACGACGCCCTCCCCGAGACCGCTCGCCACCTCGACGAGGTGCTGGCTGCCGCCCGCGCCTCCGACGAGGCGGTGGCGGCCCAACGCGCGGGCGCGGCGTACGCCGGCGAGGCCGACCCCTACAAGCGGCACGAGGACGACGAGGCCGACGAGGCGTGAGCCCCGTGGAGCCGCCCCCGGCTCCCGGCCTGGTCGTCGTCGACAAGCCGGGAGGGATGACCTCCCACGACGTCGTCGCGCGCGTACGCCGGCTGGCGGGGACCCGCAAGGTCGGCCACGCCGGCACCCTCGACCCGATGGCGACCGGGGTGCTCGTGCTCGGGGTGGAGCGGGCGACCCGGCTGCTGGGGCACCTGACGCTCACCGAGAAGGCCTACGACGCGACTATCCGTCTCGGGGCCGCGACGACGACGGACGACGCCGAGGGTGAGCCGGCGGGAGGCGCCGACGCGTCGGCGCTGACCGCCGCCGACGTCACCGAGGCGCTGCGAGGCTTCGTGGGGGAGCTCGACCAGCGGCCCTCGGCCGTGTCGGCGATCAAGGTCGGTGGGCGCCGCGCCTACCAGCGTGTGCGTGACGGCGAGGAGGTCGTCCTCCCGGCCCGCCGGGTGACCGTGCACGAGATCGTGGCTCACGACCTCGGCGCCGCGGGCCCGACCCGCGACGTCGTGGTCTCGGTCCGCTGCTCGAGCGGGACCTACGTGCGCGCGATCGCACGCGACCTCGGGGAGGCCCTGGGCGTCGGCGGCCACCTCACGGCCCTGCGCCGCACCGCCGTCGGTCCGTTCGACCTGGCTCACGCGCGCACGCTCGACGACCTGGAGCAGTCGTTCGCGGTGCTCCCCCTCGGCGAGGCGGCCCGGCGGGCCTTCCCCTCGGTGGAGCTCACGTCGCACGAGGCCGCGGACGTCCGGGTGGGTCGTCGCCTCAACCGTGAGCTCGGGCATCTCGGCCCCGTGGCGGTCTTCGCCCCTGGAGGCGACTTCCTGGCCCTCTACGAGCAGCCGGATCCGGCATCCCCCGCCCGCGCGATTGCCGTGTTCTCGGGGTAGTCCAGTGCGTTTCCGTTGTGGATAACGGGCTTTCCACCACGGAAACGCACTGGACTACCCCGGCTGTGGCAGGCTTCGGGCGTGCGGATCTGGCGACGCCTCGAGGAGGTCCCGGCCGACCTGGGCCCGACCGTGGTGACGGTGGGCAACTACGACGGGGTCCACCTGGGCCACCAGCACGTCGTACGCCGGGCGCGCGAGGACGCCGATGACCGCGGCACCGAGCTGGTCGTGGTGACCTTCGACCCCCATCCGTTCGCGGTGCTGCGTCCCGAGCACGCGCCGATGATGCTCACCGGCGTCGAGGAGCGGGCCCGGCTGCTCGACGAGCTGGGCGCCGACGACGTGCTGGTGCTGCCGTTCAGCCGGGAGATGGCGGCCTGGACCCCCGAGGAGTTCATCGACCGCGTGCTGGTCGGGGCGCTGCACGCCGCCGCGGTCGTGGTGGGGGCCAACTTCCGGTTCGGCCACAAGGCCGCCGGCGACGTCGCCCTGCTCGCCGAGGCGGGCAGCACCCGTGGCTTCGAGGTCGACGGCGTCGCGCTCGACGGCGGACCCCAGGTGTGGTCGTCGACCTACGTCCGGGCCTGCCTCGCCGCCGGCGACGTCGAAGGTGCGGCCGAGGCGCTCGGCCGGCCGTTCTCGGTCCGCGGCGTGGTCGTCGAGGGCGACCGCCGCGGCCGGGCGCTGGGCTTCCCCACCGCCAACGTCCCGACCGACCCGTCCTCCGCGGCGCCGGCCGACGGCGTCTATGCCGGCTGGCTGACCCGTGTCGACATGGGAGAGCGCCACCCTGCGGCGATCTCGGTCGGTACCAACCCGACGTTCGCCGGCGAGCGGCAGCGCCGGGTCGAGTCCTACGCGCTGGACCGTGACGACCTCGAGCTCTACGGCGTCGAGGTGGAGGTCACCTTCGTCCGCCGGCTGCGGGGGATGACCCGGTTCGACGGCGTGGACGACCTGGTCGAGGCCATGCGCGACGACGTACGCCGCACGCGTGAGCTGCTGGTCCCGTGACCGCCCCCGACCGCACCGCCACCGAGGAGTGGTTCGTCCGCCACGGGCTGCCCTGGTTCGTCGACGACATCCGGCTGCGGGTCCGGCGCCGGCTGGACCGCGGCCTGCTCCTGCGGTGGGGAGCCGCCGCGCTGGTGGCGAGCGTCCTCGCCGGAGCGGCGACGGGACGCTGGGCCCAGGACCCTTCGCTCGGGGTCGCCGTGGCGCTCACGGTGGCCGGCGCCGCGGGGATCGGCTACCTCCTGCTCGGCCTCCACGGGCTGACGGTCGCCCGATGGGCCGCGCGCAGGACCCTCGCCTCGCTGGGGCTGCTGCTGCCGCTCGCCACGAGGGCGCTCCCGCTGCTGCTGCTGTTCGTGACGTTCCTGTTCATCAACACCGAGGTCTGGCAGGTGGCCTCGCGGCTCGACGGCGGCGTGATGTGGGCCTCGATCCTGCTCTTCGCTGCCGTCGGGGTGGGCTTCCTGCTCGGCCAGCTCCCCGACGAGCTCGACGGCTTCGACGACGACATGGACGCCGATCGGTTGGCCGCGGCCTGCCAGGGCACCCCGCTGGCCGACGTGGTGCCGGAGCTCGGCCTCACCGACGACCAGATCCACGTGCACGCGGAGATCGGGGGGCTCGAGCGGGTCAACCTGATCCTCGTGCTGCTCGTGGCCCAAGCCGTGCAGGTGATGCTGCTGTCGGTCGCCGTGTGGGTGTTCTTCCTGCCCTTCGGCGTCCTGGCGATCGACCCCGAGGTCGTCAGCTCGTGGACGATGCGCGAGCCCACCATGCTGGGTCTGGGTGTCAGCCAGGAGCTGGTGCGCGTGGCGACGTTCCTCGCGGCCTTCTCGGGCCTCTACTTCACGGTGTACGCCGTCAACGACGGCACCTACCGGCGCCAGTTCTTCTCCAGCATCATCGGCGAGCTGGACCGTGCGGCCAGCGTCCGGCTGGTCTACCGCGCGCTGGCCTGACCGGCGTACGCGTCACGGGCAGCCGGTCAGGCGTCGAGGTCCTGCTCGACCATCGCGGCGATGGCCTCCATCGCGGACTCGTCGTCGGAGGCGACCTCGACGCTGTCGCCGCACTTGGCGCCGAGCGTCATCAGCATCAGCGCCGAGCTGGCGTCCATGCCGTTGATGGTGACCCCGGCGCCGAGGGTGCCGGCCTTCTCCGCGATCAGCGCGGCCGGACGGGCGTGCAGGCCGACGGAGGAACCGACGACGACGGACTTGCTGGGCATGGCGCTCCTCAAGGCTCCAGGGACAGGTGGGGATCATGATGCCGTCCCCGGTGGCCGGGTGTCAGCCACCGGGACGGCATCCGGTCATCAGACGGTGGCGAGCTCCTCGGCGTTGGTATGGCTCATCGACTTCAGCACGATCACCAGGAACGCGGAGAGCAGCGTCCCCGCGACCAGGGCGATCAGGAAGCCGAGCACGTTGTCGACGGCGAAGAGCACGAAGATGCCGCCGTGAGGTGCGCGCAGCGTCACGTCCATGGCCATCGCGAGGGCCCCCGTCAGGGCGCTGCCGGCCATGATCGACGGGATCACGCGGAGCGGGTCTGCCGCGGCGAACGGGATCGCGCCCTCGGTGATGAACGAGGCGCCCAGGGCCCAGGCGGCCTTGCCGTTCTCACGCTCGGCGGGGCTGAAGAGGTGCGGCCGCACGACCGTCGCGAGCGCCAGCGCCAGCGGCGGCGTCATGCCGGCGAGCATGACGGCCGCCATGATCTTCAGCTGGGGCGCGTTCGCCGCGGTCGCCGCCGCGAAGAGCCCGGTGGTGGCGAAGGCATAAGCCACCTTGTTGAGCGGCCCGCCCATGTCGAAGGCCATCATCAGGCCGAGCACGACGCCCAGCAGCACGGCGGAGCCACCGCTCATGTCCGACAGCCCGTTGTTGAGCGAGGTCATCAGCTTCGCGAGCGGCTTGGCCAGGACGATCACCATGAAGGCGCCCACCACCAGCGTCGTGAGCAGCGGGATGATCAGCACGGGCATCAGGCCCCGCGACCACTTGGGCACCTGCCAGCCCTGGATCCAGTGCGCCACGATCCCGGCCAGAACGCCGCCGACGATGCCGCCGAGGAAGCCGGAGTTGAGGGTGCCGGCCAGCGCGCCCATCACGAACCCGGGGGCGATCCCGGGCCGGTCGGCGATCGCGAAGGCGATGTAGCCGGCCAGCGCGGGCACCAGGAAGCCGAAGGCCAGCCCGCCGAGCGCCATCAGGAGCGCTCCCAGGTAGGTGAGCAGCGGGCTCCGGGTGAGCTCCGCGCCACCGGCCATGTCGGTGTACGCCGCGGGGTCGGGGAGGTTGAACAGGGTCGAGTTGGTGGCGATGTGCTGCGCCGTGCTCACGTCGGCGCCGTCGAACTTGGAGCCCAGCGCGATCTCGTAGCCGCCGAGCAGGAAGGCGAGAGCGATCAGCAGGCCGCCCGCGGCGACGAACGGGATCATGTAGGACACGCCCGTCATCAGGACTCGGCGCACGCGCGCCCCCCAGCTCTCGGAGCCCGTGGCTCCGCCGGCCGAGGCCGTCGCACCCGCCGTGCCCTCGACCTTGGGCGCGTGGGCCGGGTCGGCCGCATAGCCGAGTGCCTCGGCGACCATGCCGTCGCCGTCGTCGATGGCGCGCTTGACGCCTGCGCTCACCATCGGCTTGCCGGCGAACCGGCCCCGGTCGCGGACGCCCACGTCGCAGGCGAAGATGACCGCGTCGGCGGCGGCGATGGTGGCCGCGTCGAGCGGCTTCGCCCCGGCCGATCCCTGGGTCTCGACGTGGATGTCGGCACCTGCCCTGGCCGCGGCCTGCTCCAGCGCCTCGGCGGCCATGTAGGTGTGGGCGATGCCGGTCGGGCAGGCGGTCACGGCCACCAGGCTGCGTCGCTTGGTCGCCGTCGCCGCGGACGGCGCCGCAGCGGCGGCCCCGGGTGCGGCGGCGGAAGCGGGGCTCATCGCCGACACGGCCTCGTCGACCAGGGCCACCACCTCGGCGGGCGACTGCGCGGCACGGAGCCCGTCGGTGAACTCCGAGCGGACCAGCGCCCGGGCGAGCAGGGTGAGCACCTGGAGGTGGGTGGCATCGCCACCCGCAGGCGCTGCGATGAGGAACGCGAGGTCGGCGGGTCCGTCGTTGGCGCCGAACTCGACCTTGGGCTGGAGCCGCGCGAACACCAGGGTCGGCTCGGCCACCGCCGCCGATCTGCAGTGCGGGATGGCGATGCCGCCCGGCAGGCCGGTGGGCGAGGTCTCCTCCCGGGCCATCGCGTCGGCGGCCAGCTGGTCGACCGCGTTGGTCCTGCCCGCCTCGCCGGCGATGGCGGCGAGGGAGCGGATGACGGTCGTCTTGTCGCTGCCGAGGTCGGCGTCGAGCCGAACCAGGTCAGAGGTGATCATGTCGGTCATGCGTCGACCCTTCCGAGTGCGTGCTGCAGGTCAGGAGACGGGTGCCACGGGCACTACGTTGGCGCTCAGACCTGGGACCTGGCAAGAGCCGTAACGCGAACCTGGTCGACGTGCACCTGCGACGGGTCGGGAATCGTGGTGCCCGGCAGGCCCGCGGCGGCGCTGCCGTAGGCGACCGCCCACGCGAGCCGCTCGGGAGCGGACAGCCCCTGCTCGTCGCCGAAGAGATAGCCGAAAAGGCTGGAGTCGCCGGCACCGACGGTGCTCACGACCTCGATCGGCAGGGCGGCGGCGTGCCAGGCGCCCTCGGCCGTCACGAGCACCGCTCCGTCCCCGCCCAGCGTGGCCAGCACCGTGGAGACGCCGCGCTGCACCAGGACCTGGGCGGCGCCGGCGGCCGCCACCGGGTCGTGCTCCAGCGAGGCGGGGTCGGCGCCCGTGAGGGACGCGAGCTCCTCGCCGTTGGGCTTCATCAGGTCGGGGGCGGCCTCGGGGAACGCCGCGACGAGGGCCTCGAGCGGCTCCTCGCTGGTGTCGACGGCCACGCGTACGCCGGAGCCGCGCAGCGTGCGCACCAGGCCGGCGTACCAGTCGGCGGGTGCGCCGGGCGGCAGCGAGCCGGCCAGCACGACCCAGCGCGCGGCGCCGGCCCGCTCGACGAGAGCGTCGGCCATCGCCGCCAGTACCTCGGCGGTCACGGTCGCACCCGGGCTGTTGAGCTTGGTGGTCGTGCCGTCGGGCTCGGTGACCGCGATGTTCATCCGGATCTCGCCCGCGGGCAGCGTGGGGAGGCAGGGGATCGAGGCGAGGGCGAGGTCGCGGACGAACGGGTCGTCGTCGGCGGCGGGCAGGACGGCGACGGTGGCGATCCCGGCCGACACCGCGGCCCGCGAGATGTTGACGCCCTTGCCGCCGCTCTGGGAGGTCACGGCGACCACCCGTTGCACGGCACCCCGCGCCAGGGGGGCCGCCAGGGTGACGGTGCGGTCGATGCTGGGGTTGGGCGTGAGGGTGACGATCACGCGACGATCACCTCCAGGCCTACGTCCTCGAGCTCCGCTACCCGCCCCGGCGGGATGCCGTCGTCGGTGACGAGCACGTCGACGTCGGACAACGAGGCGAACCGCACGGTGCGTTCCTCACCGATCTTGCTCGAGTCTGCCAGAACCACGACCCGCTGAGCACTGGCGACGATCGCCTCCTTGGTGGCGGCCTCCGTGATGTCGGGCGTCGAGAGTCCGTGGCCGAGGGTGAGGCCGTTGGTCCCGACGAAGGCCAGGTCGGCGCGGATCTTGGCGAGCGCCTCGACGGTCTCGACGCCGACCGCCGCCTGGGTGTTGCGGCGGACCCGGCCGGGCAGCAGGTGGAGCTCGACCTGGGGGAGGTCGCACAGGCGCGCCGCGATCGGCACCGAGTGGGTGAACACGGTGAGCGGGCTGTCACGAGGCAGCAGCTCCGCCAGCCGCACCGTGGTGCTGCCCGCGTCGATGATCAGCGTCGCCTCCACCGACGGGAGCAGCGCCAGGCCGGCGGCGGCGATCCGGCGCTTCTGGTCGATCCGCGACGCGTCGCGGTCGCTGAGCACCTGCTCGAGCACGGTGAAGGAGTCGACCGGCAGCGCGCCGCCGTGCACGCGACGCAACAGGTGGCGGGACTCCAGCAGCGACAGGTCGCGACGGACCGTCTCGGTGGTCACCTCGAACTCGTGCGCGAGGTCGTTGACCGAGACCCTGCCGCGCCGGGCGACGAGCTCGGCCATGGCCTGCTGTCGCTCCTCGGCATACATGGGGCCCCGTCTCTGTGTCCGGATCTGCGTTTGCTTTGTTTTAGCCCCGAATGTCTTGACTGTCAAGGGCGAGCCCGGTTGAGTGTTCTCTATGACGGACGTCACCCCTTCCTCCTCCGGTTCCAGCTTCTCGGGCACTCCCGTGGTCGGCGGTGTGGCCTTCGCCCCCGCTCTCCTGGTGCGGGGTGAGGTGTCCGAGGAGGCCGTCGCGCGCTTCGGCGACGGCGGCTTCGCCGACGACGACGCGGCGCTCGCGGCGTACGACGACGCCGTCGAGGCCGTCGCCACGTCGTTCTCCAAGAAGGCGGCCGCCGCGTCCGGCGCGGCCACCGAGGTGCTCACCGCGAGCGCGGGTCTGGCGCGCGACAAGGGGCTCCGAGGGGCGGTGGCCACCTCGCTGAAGGGTGGCACCGGCGTCGTGGGTGCCGTCCAGGCGGCGGCCACCCAGTTCGTCGACATCTTCACCGCCATGGGCGGGCTGATGGCCGAACGCGCCACCGATCTGCGTGACATCGAGCGGCGCGTCATCGCCCATCTCGTGGGCGAGCCCGAGCCCGGTGTGTCCGTGCCCGACGAGCCCGCGGTGATCGTCGCGGTCGACCTGGCGCCGGCCGACACGGCCGGCCTCGACCCGGCCACCTGCGTCGCGCTGGTGACCGAGCGCGGTGGCTCCACCAGCCACACCGCGATCATCGCCCGGCAGCTCGGCATCCCCTGCATCGTCGGGGCGCACGGCGTCATGGAGATCCCCGCCGGCACGCCTCTGCTGGTCGACGGCCGCGCCGGAACCGTGCAGACCCACCCCGACCCGGCGGAGGCGGAGCGGCTCGCCGCCGCGGACCGGGAGGCCCGGGCGCGCCTGGAGGCCTGGACCGGCCCAGCCGCGACCGCCGACGGCACGCCGGTCAAGCTGCTCGCCAACGTCGCCGACGGAGCCTCGGCCGAGAGCGCCTCTCACGCACCCGTCCAGGGCGTGGGCCTCTTCCGCACCGAGCTGTGCTTCCTCGACCGCCAGGACGAGCCGTCCGCCGAGGAGCAGGGCGAGATCTACGGCGCCGTACTGCGTCCCTTCCACGACCTCGGTTACGTCGTGGTCCGCACGCTCGACGCGGGAAGCGACAAGCCGATCGCCTTCGCCAACATGGAGGAGGAGGAGAACCCCGCCCTCGGTGTGCGTGGCCTGCGACTGTCCTTCGGCAACCCCGACCTGCTGACCCGCCAGCTCGACGGCATCAAGCTCGCGGCCGAGCACACCGGCACCGAGACCTGGGTGATGGCGCCGATGGTCGCGACCATCGCCGAGGCCAC
>CAZQCA010000122.1:0-10109 GCA_964591845.1 uncultured Nocardioides sp. | reverse complement strand
CCACCCGGACATAGGTGACCACGCCACGGTAGGTGTCATAGACGGAGTCGAAGATGAGGGCTCTCGCCGGTGCGGCAGGGTCGCCCACGGGCGGCGGCGTCTGCTTGACGATCTCGTTGAGGACGGCCTCGACGCCCTCGCCGGTCTTGGCCGACACCTTGAGAACCTCGGCGGGATCGCAGCCGATGATGCCCGCGAGCTCGGCGGCGTACTTGTCGGGGTTGGCCGACGGCAGGTCGATCTTGTTGAGCACGGGGATGATGTGCAGGTCGGCGCCCAGCGCGAGATAGAGGTTGGCCAGCGTCTGCGCCTCGATGCCCTGCGCGGCGTCGACCAGGAGGATCGCGGCCTCGCAGGCCTCCAGCGACCGGGACACCTCGTAGGTGAAGTCGACGTGGCCCGGGGTGTCGATCATGTTGAGGACGTAGGTCCCGGGCGTGGCGCCCTCGGCGTTGTCGGGCCGCACCGTCCACGGCATCCGCACGGCCTGGCTCTTGATGGTGATGCCGCGCTCGCGCTCGATGTCCATCCGGTCGAGGTACTGCGCCCGAGCGCTGCGCTCGTCGACCACTCCGGTCAGCTGCAGCATCCGGTCGGCCAGGGTCGACTTGCCGTGGTCGATGTGGGCGATGATGCAGAAGTTGCGGATCACCGCCGGGTCGGTGTGACCAGGCTGCGGCGCGGACGCGTGGGGGCTGGTCACGGCAGGTCGGAGCATCTTTCGGAGGGTGGATGGGCACCGCCGGAGCAGGGTCCGCGGCGGTCTCCCATTCTTCCACGGGGCGGTTCGGTCCTCCGAACCCGCGGCGGCACGGGCTAGGGTCGGCGCTGGCAAGGAGGAGGAGACGTGCGGAGCAGATGGCGCGGGGTCCGCGCATCGCTCGTCGGCACAGCAGTCGTACTCGGGGCGTCCGCCGTGATCGGCGTACCGGCGGTGGCCGGGACCCCTTGGTGCGGTGGCCGGGCGGCCACCATCGTCGGCACCTCCGGCAGCGACGAGCTCTCGGGCACGCAGGGGCGCGACGTGATCGTCGGCAACGGCGGCAACGACGTCATCCGCTCGCGCAGCGGCAACGACCTCGTGTGCGCCGGGGGCGGTGACGACGTCGTCTACGCGGGCGCCGGCGTCGACCGGGTCGTGGGCGGCGAAGGTGCGGACATCGTGGGGGGCGGCAAGGGCCACGACCAGCTCGACGGCGGTCCGGGCGTCGACACGCTCCGGATGGTGACCTCCACCGAGACCGTGGTCGACCTCGATCAGGGCTGGTCCACCGGCGCAGGCACCGACGCCCTCGACCGCTTCGAGATCCTCGTGGGCTCCGGCACCGCGTCGTACGACGTCCGCACGGGCCGGGCGACCCGCGCGGTCCAGGTCACCGGCGACCACGAGGACACTGTGCGGACGCTGGAGGACGCGGTCGGCGTCACCGCATCCCGCCTCACCCTCTCTCTCGGGCAGCGGTCGGACATCTACCTGGTCCGCCGACCCGACGTGGTGGTCGTCGAGGACATCCCCGACGTGAGCACGGGGCGCGACGTCGTCGACGTCAGGTCGGCCGGGACCACGACGATCAGCGACGCCTCCCAGGGCCTGCGCGTGGTCGCCGTGGGCAGCGGCAGCGAGGTCGTCTCCGCCCGGGCCGACGAGTCGACGGTCACCCTGGACACCGGCGACGGCGACGACCGGGCGGACCTCCGGCTCACCGGAGGCTCGGTGTCGTGGCTGGCCGGCCCGGGTCGCGACCGCCTCTCGGGCTCGCTCCCCGCCGACTCCACGATCCGCCTCGGGACGGGCGCCGACGTCGTGTCGGACCTCCAGTCGCTGTCGGCCGATCCCGTCGACGGAGCGGGAGGCATCGACCGGGTCGTCGGTGGCGACGGGCGCGACGAGGTCGACCTGGCCACCCTGCTCTGGCGTTGGGGTGGGGTCCAGGTCCTCGTGCGCGGCTTCGAGCAGGCCGACGGCGGCGCCGGCGAGGACCGCCTTCGGGGTGACGCGGCCGCCAACACCCTGCTCGGCGGCCCCGGCAGCGACATCCTGAGGGGTCGCGCGGGCGCGGACGTGATCAGAGCGGGCGTCGGCGTCGACGCGGCGTACGGCGGCCCCGGCGACGACTGGTGCGCAGCCGAGACGCGCACCGCGTGCGAGCGCCCGTGACGCACGATGGTCCCCATGACCGAGGGCACTCCGCTGCCGCCGCCCGGCCGCACCGCACGCCGGCTGGAGTGGCGCTTCCTCCCTCCTGAGGTCCGCGCGCTCGTCGAGGACCACTGCGGCTCGCCCGTGGTCGACGCGCGCTCGCAGGGCGGTGGCTTCACGCCCGGCTTCGCGTCCGTGCTGACCTGTGCCGACGGCTCGCGTCACTTCGTCAAGGCTGCGTCGGCGAAGGCCCAGCGCCCCTTCGCGGACTCCTACAGGGAGGAGGCGCGCAAGCTGGCCGCGCTCCCGCTCGGCGTACCCGCCGCCCGGCTGCAGTGGAGCGTCGACGACGACTGGGTCGTGCTGGGCCTCGAGTACGTCGAGGGCCGGGCGCCTCGGCGACCGTGGAGACGCCTCGAGCTCGACCGTTGCCTCGACGCGGTCGAGCGGGTAGCCGACGTGCTCACGCCCGCGCCGCCGGGTCTGGCGCTCGGTCCCATCGCCGACGACCTGGCCGGGTTCGCCGGGCACTGGGACGAGCTGGCGGCAGCGCCTCCCGCGCTGCCGTCGTCGCTCCCCGCCGCCACCGCAGCCCGGATCTCGGAGGCGGCCGCACTCGCCGCGGCGTACGCCGAGGTCACCGCCGGAGACACGGTCGTCCACACCGACCTGCGCGACGACAACCTGCTCCTGGGCGACGACGACGTCTGGATCTGCGACTGGAACTGGCCGGTGGTCGGTGCCGCCTGGCTCGACACGGTCTTCCTGCTGCTCCAGCCGCGCGGCGACGGGCTCGACGTCGAGCCGCTGCTGGCGCAGCGCCGGCTGACGTGCGACGTGCCTGCCGACGAGGTCGATGTCACGCTGGCGCTGCTCGCGGGGTTCTTCCTGCGACAGCGCGACGAGCCCGTGCCGCCCAGCTCCCCCTACCTGCGCCAGCACCAGGCCTGGTGCGCGGAGGCTGCGTGGGGGTGGCTCGCGGAGCGCCGCGGATGGTCGTGACCACGCCCGGGAAGCGCTGGGGCGCGCGCTCACGCACCCGATCGGCGGATTTGGGGCGGTCCCGGACGCGCTGGTAGCGTGGCCCGTCGCGTGTCCTGCGTCAGCCTGCCCTGTGGGCCGACCGGCCGCCCCGACTCCATGAGCATTCCCCGACCGACAGCGAAGGCACACGAGGCAGATCAGTGGCGAACATCAAGTCCCAGATCAAGCGCAACAAGCAGAACGAGAAGCGTCACGAGCGCAACAAGGCCGTGAAGTCCTCGCTCAAGACCGCCGTGCGCAAGTTCCGTGAGGCCGCCGACGCCGGCGACAAGGAGGCCGCGATCGCGCTCGGCCGCGACGCGTCCAAGAAGCTCGACAAGGCTGCGTCCAAGGGTGTCATCCACAAGAACCAGGCCGCCAACCGCAAGTCCTCGATCGCCTCGCGCACCGAGGCTCTCTGAGCCTGCCGCCGCGGCCCGAGGCCGCGTCTCGCCGAGCCCGTCCGGTCCCCCGGGCGGGCTCGCTGCGTCCGGGGGTCAGCGGGGGTCGCGCAGCGCCGTGATCGTGAGCGCGAGCCGTTCGAGCGTGTAGGCCGCGTCGCTGGCGGCGCCCTTGATGTCGGCGTCGGCGCGGGCGATGGCCATGATCGCGTGGGCGACCCCGCCGTCGGTCCACCCGCGCGACTGGTCGCGGATGGTGCGGAGCTTCCACGGTGGTACGCCGACCTCGCGAGCCAGGTCGACCTCGCGCATGCCGCGCGGGGCCGCCTTGTAGCGGGCGATGCCCCGGGCGCTACCGGCGAAGGCCGACGTCACCAGCACCGGCGCGGTGCCACCGTCCAGCGCCCAGCGCAGCTCCTCGAGCGCCGCCTCCCGCCGCCCCCAGAACGCCGCATCGGCCACGGCGAACGACTTGGCCTCCGCCCGGCCACCGAAGTATCGCTTGACCTTGTCGGTCGTCAGCGCCTCTCCGGGGAAGTCGTTGGCGAGCTGGTGGGCCGCGGCGGCCAGCGATCGCAGATCATGACCCACCGACTGGACGAGAAGCTCGGCCGCCGGCTCGTCGATGGTGGCGCCGAGCCCCCGGACCTCCGACGCGACGAAGCCGGCGAACTCGGACGGCCTCAGCTCGCCCGACTTGAGCTCGGTCACGGTGTCGAGCTTGCGCAGCCGGGCGAGCAGACCCGATCCCTTGGGGCCACCGCCGTGGGCCAGCACCAGCGCCACGTCGTCGACGGGGGTGGCGGCGTAGTCGAGCAGCCCGTCGGCGGACTCCTCGGGCAGGAGCTCCAGCCCACGGACGATGACGCAGCGCGTGCTGGAGAAGAGTGACGGCGCCGACAGCTCCCCCAGGCTCGCGAGCGTCAGGTCGGACGCCACAGTCTCGGACAGCTCGGCCTCGGGGTCGTGGCGGCGGCAGGCGTCGCGGACCGCGGCCATCGTGCGCTCGTTGAGGAACTCCTCCTTGCCGGTCACGAGGGTGACCCGGCCGAGGACGTCTGCGGGTCGGATCGCTGCCATGGTGGGCCCAGCCTGCCACAGCCCTCCGACCACTCCGCCCGGGTGCCGGCGCCGCTCTCAGGACCGCTCCACGACGAGGTGGCCCGCTCGCTCGCAGACGACGACGTCGCCGTCCTGGTCGGTGCGCAGCACCTCGGCGCCCGCGGACTGCAGCGCGGCCACGGTGGCCTCGGCGGGATGACCGTAGTCGTTGTCGGCGCCCACGCTGACCAGCGCGACCCGAGCGTCCAGCGAGCCCAGCCACGGCAGGTCCTGGAACCGCGAGCCGTGGTGCGGCACCTTGAGCACGTCGGCCCTCAGCCCAGGCACGAGGCGTGCCAGGGCCTCCTGCCCCGGCGGCTCGATGTCGCCGGTGAGCAGCAGGCGCACGCCCCGGACCTGCGCCAGCAGCACCACGCTCGCGTTGTTGGCCGTGCTGCCGTCGCCCGGGCCGAGGCTGGACTGCGTGGGCGGCGGCCACAGGACCTGGAGCGTCACGTCGCCGACCCGCTGGGTGCGGGCGAAGGTCGTGACCGTCTCGGGGGCGCCGATCCGCCGGGCCACCGCCGCGACGTCGAGCACGGCGTCAGGCGGGTCGGCGAGCGGGGTCACCTGGAGCGCTCCCACCGCACGGCCGCGCACGACTCCGGCCAGTCCGCCGACGTGGTCGGCGTGGAAGTGGGTGAGCACGACTAGCGGGACTCGGTCGACCCCGAGACGCCGCAGGCACCCGTCGACGAGGGCAGGGTCGGGCCCCGCGTCCACGACCACGCCCTCGTGGGGACCGGCCCGCAGCACGAGCGCGTCGCCCTGTCCCACGTCGCACATGGCCACCACCCAGCCGGGGGGCGGCCAACCCGGCGTGGGCAGCCGGACCAGAGTCACCAGGGCCAGCGCAACCCCCGACAGCGTCGCCAGCCAGGGACGACGCAGCCAGGTCGGCGCCACCACGACCACGACCAGGCAGCACCCGGTGAGCAACACCAGCCCGCCGGCGCCCGCGCCCCACTCGACGGCCGGGAGCGGCAGCGCCGCTCCGTGGCGCGCGATCGCGACGATCCAGGCGACGCACCATCCTGCGAGCCGCCCGACCAGGCGGGCGAGCCCCGGCCAGAGCAGCCCGGCCAGCCCGGCCCCCAGTCCCAGGACCGTGGCCGGGCCCACCGCCGGCGCGGCGAGCAGGTTGGCCACGACGGCGACCAGGCTCACCTGACCCGACAGTGCGGCCACCACAGGCGTGCACGCCAGCTGGGCGGCGGCAGGCACTGCGATCGCCTCCGCCAGCCAGCGCGGCAGCCACCCCTGGAGGGCGTCCCTCCACACCGGCCCGACGAACACGATGCCGGCGGTGGCCAGCACCGACAACGCGAAGCCCGCTGTCGGCGCGAGCCACGGGTCGACCAGCAGCAGCACGACGACGGCCACGCCGAGGGAGCGGCCTCCCCGGCGCGGGCCGCCGGCGCCGAGACCCAGCAGGGCCACCGACCCCATGACGGCGGCCCTCAGCACGCTCGGCTCCGGGCGCGCGAGCAGGACGAACCCCACGACCCCGGCGGCGCCCACCGCGTGGAGCCCCCGGCCGCGCACCCCCACACCACGCGCGACCACCAGGACGAAGCCCAGCAGCAGCGTCAGGTTGGTGCCCGACACCGCCAGCAGGTGGGTCAGTCCGGTGGTGCGGAAGTCGTCGGCGAGGGCCCGGTCGAGCCCCTGGTCGTCGCCTACGACCAGGGCCGGCACGAGCGGTCGTCGGTCGGCGGGTACGTCGACCACAGAGGCACGCAGCGAGGTGCGAACCCCCTCGGCCCCCCGCCACCACCACGCCGGCGCCTCCACCCGCTCCGCCGGCCCCAGCGGCCGCAGCACCGCCGACAGGTCACGGTCGTCGCTGGGCCCCAGGCGGGCCACGAACACCACCCGCTCGCCCAGGACCACCCCGGTCCAGTCGGCGGGCGCCATCACGAGCACCGGCACCGCCACGTCGTAAGCCGAGGCGCGCGACGCCACCCGCTCGACACGTCCGCGGAGCACCTGCTGGTCGGCGAACCTCCCCTCCACGGTGCGAGGGTCGGAGGTCACCACCAGATCGACCTCGACGGCGGCCCGCGCGGAGGCCAGCGCGGCCAGCGGGTTGTGGGACACGCGGTGGACCCGCACTTGGGCCGCGAGCCCGACCGCGAGCGCCACCAGCACCAGCGCCGCGCACCCACCGGCGCCACCGCGCCCTGCCCCGGCACCGCGTCTGGTCCACCACCAGTAGGCGACCGCACCGGCGACTCCACCCGCGCCCGCCGCGGCGAGCCACGTGGGTTGCCACGCCAGCCCGGCCAGCGCGGCGACCCACGCGGCGGCGCCGAGCATCGGCAGCCGGGCGTCGGGCACCACGACCGCGGTGCCGACCCGTCGCGCCCAGCCGGCAGTCCACGACCGCACCCTCACACCGTGACGAGCGGGCCGAGGGTGTCGAGCGTCGCCTCACCGATCCCGTCGACGTCGAGCAGCTGGTCGACGGAGGCGAAGCCGCCGTGCTCGTCGCGCCAGGCGATGATGGCGAGCGCCGTCACCGGACCCACCTCGGGCAGCGTCTCGAGCTCGGACTGGCCGGCCGTGTTGAGGTTGACCAGCGTCACGGGACCGGGTGGCGCAGCTCCGGGCGCCGCGCCTGCCGCCGGACCCCCTTCGACGCCCACCAGGATCTGCTCGCCGTCGACCACCAGCCGCGCGAGGTTGAGCGAGGACAGGTCGACCCCGCGGCGCGCCCCGCCGGCCGCCTGGAGCGCGTCGACCACGCGTGAGCCCGCGGGGAGCACCGCGATGCCCGGCCGGCGGACCCGCCCGGCCACGTCCACCACGAGCTCGGTCGGCTCGTCGGCGGCGACGACGCCCTCTCCCCCGGCGCCCTCGGCCACCGGCGTCACCAGGGCCGGAGCCGTCGCCGCAGGCGCCGTGGGCAGCGCCTCGCTGTCGCTGCGTAGCAGCCACCACCCGGTGACGGCGAGCCCCAGCGCGACCACCACGGCCACCACCGCGACCTGCGCCGGGCCGAGGCCGCCCGCACCTGGTGTCGCCACCCACGCGCGACCCGGTCGGCGGGCCGCGTGCCGGCCCGGAACGGGTACGACGGCCACCGGCGCCGCCTGCTCCGCCTCGGTCGCCCACGCAGGTGACGCACCCCCGACGACCGGCTCCGCGAGGGCGGAGCCGGGCGCCGCCCGGATGCGCGTGTGGGTCGGCTCGTCGGGAGCCGGCGTCGCCACCTCGTCGAGGACCGCCAGCTCGTCGCTCAGAAACGCGAGCCGGCGCTGCACCGCCGCTCGGTGCTCCTCACGTGGCCGCCCCCTGCGCATGACCGCAACCTAGGCCGGGCTCCGGGGCCACGACAGCCCGCCCGCGCGGCCCTGTGGACAACCGCTTCGACACCGGCAGAGGGGACGGGATCAGGCCCCGAGCGTGCCGTCCGACGGCAGCCGCGGAGCCACGCAGAGGGCGACCATGCCAGGTCCGACGTGGGCACCCAGCACCGCGCCCAGCTCCCCCGACCAGACCGCCCGGCCCTCGAGGTTGTCGGCCAGCCGCTCGGAGAGCTGGTCGGCCAGTGCCGCGGCCCGGTCGGGGCTGGCCAGGTGGGAGACGCAGATGTCGACGGGCACCGCGCCCGCCGCCTCGACGGCGAGATCAGCCAGCCGGGCCAGCGCGCGCGCCGCGGTGCGCACCTTCTCGCGGGTGGACACCCGGCCGTCCGTGATCGTCAGCAGCGGCTTGACCGCCAGCGCCCCGCCGAGCAGCGCGCTCGCGGCGCCCACTCGTCCGCCGCGGCGCAGGTACTCCAGCGTGTCGACGTAGAAGTACGACGACGACGCGTCGGCTCGCGCCCGGGCCGCCTCGGCCGCCTCGGCGACCGAACCTCCCGCCGACAGCACGTCGGACGCCGACAGAGCGGCGTAGCCGGTGGCCACGCCGACCTGACGCGCGTCGACACAGGTGACCGGCACGGAGGCGTCCCGCGCGGCGAGCTGAGCCGCCTCGAACGTGCCGCTCATCTCACCCGACAGGTGGATCGAGAGGATCTCACGGGCGCCGGCCGCCGCCGCCGCGTCGTACGCTGTCAGGAAGCTCGCCGGCGCCGGCCTGGAGGTGCTCACCGGCCGGAACTCGCGCAGCGCGGCCGCCACCCGCTCGGGCGTCGCGCCCTCGGAGCCCTCGTCGAACGCCTCGGCGCCGATCACGACCTGGAGCGGGACCACGACGATGCCGCGTTCGACCGCCACCTTCTCCGGGATCATCGCCGTCGAGTCGGTGACGACCGCGACGCCGGTCGGCGGCCCCGTGACGTCCGACTCGGTCATGGCCGAAGGCTACCCGCAGGGTGCGCCCGCACCCGCGCGGGTCGTGTGTCGGAGGACCGAACGGCGTACGACGGCGCAGGCACACGACCCGGCGGAGCTCAGGCGTTCAGCGAGGCCGCCGCGCCGATGTTCTCCTCGACGTCGTTGGTGGCGGCGATCAGCAGCAGGTGCGACAGCTCGCTCAGGGCGCGGCAGCTGGCCAGCTCGTCCCCGATCTCGGGCACCTCGCGGTCGCCGGGATGACGACGGGCGACGCCGGAGGCGCGCAGCTCGGTGCCCGCACTGGTGTGCAGGACCGCGTCGGCCTTCGTGTGGTCGCCCTCCTCGTACAGGAACAGCTCGACCCGCCAGGTCTTGGTGGTGGTCACGACGTCCTCCCAGGGTGGCCCGTCGTGGACCTCCACGACGGCGCGCGGATGGCTTCTCCCTCGATGGTGCACCCGCGGGGGTGGTGGCGCCAGGACCTACCTCACACGGGCGCCGGCCGGCCTCAGACCACGACGTTGACCAGCTTGGGTGCCCGCACGACCACCTTGCGCACCGGCCGTCCGTCGATCGCCGCCACCACGGCCGGCTCGGTCATCGCCGCGCGCTCCAGGTCGGCCTCGGAGATGTCCGGCGACACCTCCAGCCGCGCGCGCACCTTGCCCGCGATCTGGACCACGGCCGTCACGGAGTCCTGGACCAGCAGGGCCGGGTCGACGGCCGGCCAGCCGGCGCGGGCCACCGACGGCTGGTGGCCCAGCCGCTCCCACATCTCCTCGGCCGTGTAGGGCGCGACCAGGGACAGCAGCACGGCGACCGCCTCGACGGCCTCGCGGACAGCAGGGTCGGCCGGGCCGACGCCGCTGTCGATGGCCTTGCGGGTGGCGTTGACCAGCTCCATGGTGCGGGCGACCATCACGTTGAAGCGGTAGCCCTCCACCAGTTGCTCCGCGTCGGCCACCGTGCGGTGGGTGACCTTGCGCAGCGCCACACTGTCGGCGCCCGCGCCGCTCGCCGGGTCGACGCCGGGCTCCGAGGTGACGTCTCCGGCCAGTCGCCAGGCGCGCTGCAGGAAGCGCAGCGAGCCGCTGGGCGACATGTCGGCCCAGTCGATGTCGTCCTCCGGGGGGCCCGCGAAGACCAGGGTCAGCCGCA
>CAZQCA010000121.1:0-10148 GCA_964591845.1 uncultured Nocardioides sp. | reverse complement strand
CCATCGGTGAGCTCTGCAAGATCGTGCACGACCACGGGGGACAGGTCTATGTGGACGGCGCGAACCTCAACGCGCTGCTCGGCTTTGCCCGGCCCGGTGAGTTCGGCGGAGACGTCTCACACCTCAACCTCCACAAGACCTTCTGCATCCCCCACGGCGGTGGGGGCCCGGGCGTCGGCCCGGTCGCCGTACGCGCCCACCTCGCGCCCTACCTCCCGTCGCACCCGATGCACCCGGAGCCGGCCAAGCGCCAGGGCATCGGACCGGTCAGCGCAGCACCCTACGGCTCGGCCGGGATCCTGCCCATCTCGTGGGCCTACATCCGGCTGATGGGCCCCGAGGGCCTGACCGCCGCGACCGCGACGGCGGTGCTGTCGGCCAACTACGTCGCCGCCCGGCTCGACGAGCACTTCCCCGTGCTCTACCGAGGAGCCCATGGGCTGGTGGCCCACGAGTGCATCCTCGACCTGCGGCCGATGACCAAGGAGACGGGGGTGACGGTCGACGACGTGGCCAAGAGGCTGGTCGACTACGGCTTCCACGCTCCGACCATGTCGTTCCCGGTCGCGGGCACGCTCATGGTGGAGCCGACGGAGTCCGAGGACCTGGGAGAGCTCGACCGGTTCTGCGACGCGATGATCGCCATCAAGGGCGAGGTCGACCGGGTCGCGGCGGGGGAGTGGACGCCGGAGGACTCCCCCCTGCGCCACGCACCCCACACGGCGCGCGCCCTCGTGGGCGACTGGCAGCGCGGCTACGACCGCGAGCTGGCGTTCTTCCCGGCCGGGATCGACCCCGACAAGTACTGGCCTCCGGTGGCACGCATCGACCAGGCCTACGGCGACCGACACCTGGTGTGCTCCTGCCCCGCACCGGAGGCGTTCGCCGACCCGAGCGAGGACTGAGTCCCGATGACGGTGGCCGACAGCACGGCCCGGTCCCTGTCCGCCGTCCTGGCCGAGGCGCAGCGCTCCGGCAGGCTTCCGTCCGTGGTCGCCGCCCTCGTGCGCGACGGGGCGGTCTGCTGGTGGGACACCCGCGGCGAGGCGACCGGTGGCCCACCGCCGGCTCTCGACGTCCAGTTCCGCATCGGCTCGATCACCAAGACCCTCACCGCCGTCCGCGTGCTCCAGCTGGTGCGCGACGGCTCCCTCACGCTCGACACCACGGTGGGGGAGGTCCTGAGCGGGATCGGGTACGCCGACCGCACCGTGCGGTCGTTGCTCGCCCACGCGTCGGGCATGCAGTCCGAGCCCGCCGGACCCTGGTGGGAGCGATCACCGGGGGTGGGCTGGGACGAGCTGGCCGCCGCCCACGACGGCTCCGCCGCGGCCTTCCCGCCGGGCCAGCAGTTCCACTACACCAACCTGGGCTTCGCGATCCTCGGGCGGATGGTCGAGCGTCTCGACGGACGCGGCTGGTGGGACGGCGTACGACAGGAGGTGCTCGACCCGCTCGGCATGACTCGCACCACCTACCTGCCCGAGGCGCCGTCGGCACGCGGCTACAGCGTCCACCCCTATGCGCGGACGCTGCACGCCGAGCCGGCGACCGACACCGGAGCCATGGCGCCCGCCGGCCAGCTCTGGTCGACGGCGGCCGACCTGGCGGCGTACGCCGGCTTCCTGGTGGCCGGCGACCCCCAGGTGCTCACGATCGACGACCTGCTGATGGCGAGCCATCCCCAGTCCGGCGACCGGCACGACCGGCTGGGCTTCGCGATGGGGCTCGGCTTCATGCTGGTGGCCGGGGGCTCGGGGGTCCTGGTCGGCCACAGCGGATCGATGCCGGGCTTCCTGGCGGGCCTGTTCGTCGACCGGGTCCGCGGGACGGGCGGCGTGGTGCTGGCCAACGCGACGACCGGCGTGCCGCCCGCCGACCTGGTCCGCGACCTGCTCGAGCGGCTCGAGGAGCGCGAGCCCTCCGTCGGTGCCGCGTGGACGCCCGAGCCGGCGGTGCCCGACGAGGTCGCCGACGTGCTGGGCGTGTGGCACTGGGGCAACACGCCGTTCACGTTCGCCCTCGAGGACGGGCGGCTGGTGGCCCGTGAGAGCGGCGTGCGCGAGTACGACTTCGCCGTCCGCGACGGTCGGGTCGTGGGAGTGTCCGGCTACCACGCGGGCGAGACGCTCCGGGTGCGTCGCCACCCCGACGGCACGGTGAGCCACCTGGAGATCGCCACCTTCGTCTACACCCGGGAGCCGGGCCCCCATCCCGACGGCCGATAGGGTCGCCCCCATGACGTCACCGGCCTGGCTGGGCATCGGCGCCCAGCGCTCCGGCACCACGTGGTTCACCGATCTCCTGTGCCAGCACCCCCAGGTCGGGCTGGGCACCAACGGCAAGAAGGAGCAGCACCTGCTGCACAAGGTCGGCGACGGCAGCCGTACCGCCGACGACTACCTGGAGCTGTTCCCCGACGACGACGTGCGTCGCGGCGAATGGACGCCGCAGTACCTCCGGCACTCCTCGGCGCCCGCGACGGCGGTGCGCCTGCTCGACCCGAGCACCCCGATCCTGGTCCTCCTCCGCGACCCCCTCGAGCGGTTCCTCTCCGCCATGCGGCTCAACGCCACGCGCGGCACCTCGCCGTGGCCCTACCCGGTGCCGATCACCGTCCAGACCTGGAGCGGCTTCTACGCAGACCAGCTGGCGATGTGGGCGCACTTCGTCGGCCGCGACCGCATGGTCGTGATGGTCTACGAGCAGGTACGCCGTGACGCCCAGGCCGCGGTCGACGCCGTGTGGGCCCGGCTGGGCCTCGGCCCGGTCGCGCTGCAGGAGGTCAGCCGGCCGTCTCGGTCGAGCAGCCAGGTCGAGTGGGAGCCGCCCGAGGGCCTCGAGGAGTCCCTCCGCGTGCTCTACGAGCCTCAGCTCCAGCGGCTGCGCGACGACTGGGGGCTGGACCTCTCCGGGTGGCGCTCGGTGGGCGGCTGACGCGAGCGCCGTGGCTCAGCGGGGGCCGAGCAGGGCCGTGCGCACGGAGCTCTCCGACTCGGCGGAGGCGTCGGCGGCCAGCATCACCCGGAGCTGCTTGCCGGGCGCGCGAATCGCGATCACGGTCGCCGGGTCCTGACCAGCGAACGAGTAGGCCACGACCTTCTCCGGCGTCTCCTCGAAGCACGAGCCCTCGGCGTCCTGCCCGACGTCGTGGCAGGCGGCGAGCTCGGCGTCGGCGTAGCGGGTTGCGGGCTGGCGCGTGAAGCCGATCTCGACGTACTCGACGTCCTGCAGCCTGACGGCGATGCCGCAGTCCGCCGCGCCGACGGGCTCGCAGTCAGCGCTCTGCGAGCAGCCGGCGAGCAGCGCGACGACGGCGGCCACGGGTGCGATCCATGCCCTCATGCGCTGTGGCCCCCTCGTCGGTCGACGTCGCCGGCCTCAGTGTGACGGATCGCCCGGGAGGGAGGTTCCGCTCAGGATCGCGACAGCGCCAGCGTGGAGCCGTGGCGGCCCTTGCGGACGTCGAGGTGGGCGGGGATCCGCTCTCGCATCTGGGGCACGTGGCTGACCACTCCGACGATCCGGCCGCCGTCGCGCAGCGCGTCGAGGGTGTCGAGGACGTCGTCGAGGGTGTCGGCGTCGAGCGCCCCGAAGCCCTCGTCGACGAAGAGGGTGTCGAGCGAGGCTCCACCCGTCTCGTGGGTGACCACGTCCGCCAGACCCAGGGCCAGTGCCAGCGAGACCACGAACGTCTCGCCGCCCGACAGGGTGGCCGGGTCGCGGGTCTCCCCCGTCCAGTCGTCGCGCACCACCAGGCTGAGGCCGCCGCGCGTCTCGCCCGCGCCCCGGCGACCGGTGTGCTCCAGCGCGTAGCGCCTGTCGCTCATCGTGGCGAGCCGCTCGTTGGCGGCCGCGACCACCTGCCCGAGTCGGGCAGCCAGCACATAGGCCGAGAGCCGCATCTGCAGGCGGTTGTCGGGGGAGCGACCGTCCACGAAGAGGGAGAGACGGGTGACCAGGGCCAGGTCGTCGTGGAGCGGCGCCGCGGCCGCGAGCGCATCGGTGAGCTGGGAGGCCAGCTCCTCGAAGCGCGCGAGCCGGCCGACCGCTGTGCGGGTGGCCGTCTCGGCGTCCATCAGGTCCGCTGCGGCACGCGCCGACCGCTGCTCCAGGTCGGGGAGGTCCGGGGAAGGCCGGTCCGCGGCCGCCGCCACGTCGGGGTCGGCCAGCACCTCCTGACAGCCGGCCAGGGCCGCGTCGTGGGCGAACAGCGCCGACTCGGCCGCCGTCAGGTCGGCGGGAGGCAGCACCGCCGCCAGCGCATCGGCGGACTCGGCGAAGCCGGCGGTGCGGGCCGCGTCCGCCAGCTGCTCGTCGGCGAGAGCCGCCGCTGTCGACGCGTCCTCGACCGCGCGTACGGCGACCGCCAGATCGCGCAGCCGGGTCAGGCCCCGGGAGAGCTGACGACGACGCGCGTCGAGCGACACCGCGCCGGTGCCGGCGAGCGCCGCGCCCAGGTGGGCGGTCATCTCCTCGGCCTCGCCGGCCAGCGTGGCCAGCGCGGCGGAGTCTCGGGCCTGGGTCAGCCGCAGCTCGGAACGACGCTGCTCGTCGGCCTGGAGGGCAGTGCGGGCGGCGTCGACCCGGAGGTCGAGGTCGGGCAGGCGGGCGGCCGCGTGCTGATGCTGTGCGAGCTCGTGGTCCAGTGCCACGAGCCGGGTCTCGCCGTCGACCGCGGAGCAGCCGTCGGCGGCGCGCTCCGCCAGCGCGATGCGGGTGCGCAGGTCGCGCACTGCCTCCTCGCGGGCGTGTCGGTGCGTCTCGGCGTCGTCGAGGAGCCGTCGGGCGTCTCGCTCGGCGGCCTCGTCGGGGGCGTCGGGAAGGGCCCGGGCGGGGGAGGGGTGCTCGGCCGAGCCGCACACGGGGCAGCAGCCGCCGACGGCCAGCGTGCCCGCCAGCTCGGCGGCCATGCCGGTGATGCGTTGCTCCTGGAGTCGCAGCCAGTCGTCCCTCGCCCGTTGCGCGGCGTCGACCGCGGCGCGGCGCCGCTCCTCGGCCGACTCCAGCAGACCGCCGAGCTCGACGAGCTCTCGCGCCGCCGTCACACGCGCGCGGAGACCCTCCGCGTCGGCCGACAGCACGCGTGCCGCGTCGACGGCCAGGCGGGCCCCGTCGCGCTCGGCCACGAGCGAGGCCAACCGCTCGGGTGCCGACTCGACGACGGCCGTGACGACGGCCAGCTCGGCCTCGGTGGCGGCCTGCCGCTCCTCGAGGGTCGCCGCCTCCTCCAGCACCCGGGTGAGACGGCGCTGGGTGGGCAGCAGGGCCTCGGTGGCCGCGAGCTCCGCCGTGAGGCTGGCCACCACCGCGGTCACGGCATCCTCTCCGGCGTCGGGCAGATCCCACTCGCGGGCGACGTCGGCCAGCTGGCTCAGTCGCCGGCGCGCGAGGTCGCGGGCGCTGGCCGCGGCGGCGCGGGCACGGGTGAGCGGCAGGACCGCAGCGGCCCGGTGGGCTGCCGCCACGGCCTCGCGCAGGGCGTCCACCTCGTCGGAGCGGGCGAGCAGGGCGGCTCGCTCCGCCAGCGCGGACCGGTGCCGCTCCTGCGTCTGCGACAGCGCGCGGCCCTCGTCGTGGGCGGACGCGGTGGCGACCGCGTGGGACCGCGCGGTCAGGAGCGACGCGGTGAGCCTGCCGACCTCGTCGTCGAGGCCGGCACGATGCTCGGCTGCCCAGGCGTGGAGCCCGCCGACCGCGCCGGGGTCGTCGAGGCCGCCGGCGAGCCAGCCCGCGGGCAGGGGCCGTCCGGCCGCCTCGCTCGCACGGCTGGCCAGCTCGGCGACGCGCTGATGATGATCGCGTGCTCGCGACGCGAGCTCCGACCGCCTGGCGCGGAGCCAGGCCTCGACCGCCTCGAAGCGTCCGGTGCGGAAGAGCTGCTGCAGCAGGCGGTGGCGGTCGTCGCTGCGGGCCCGGAGGAACGACTGGAACCGGCCCTGCGGCAGCATCGCGACCTGGGTGAACTGGGTGAGGTTCATGCCGAGCAGGTGGGCGACCAGGTGTCCGGCCTCGTCGAGCCTCGTCGTGACCGGCTGCCAGGCGCCGTCGATGCGCTCGCTCAGCGACACGCTGGGCTGCTGTCGGGTCGTGCCCGGGCCCCGCTTCTTGGGCCGCTCCCAACCGGGTGACCTGGTGATCCGGAAGCGACGACCCGACAGGGTGCACTCGAGCCGCACCCGGGGGGCCACGCCGGCGGCCGCGTGGTCGGAACGCAGGCGCTTGGCCGATGCCCGGTCACCGGGCACGTCGCCGTAGAGACCGAAGCAGACGGCGTCGAGCACGCTGCTCTTGCCCGCTCCGGTCGGCCCGGTGAGCAGGAAGACACCGGCCGAGGAGAGGGAGTCGAAGTCGACGCTCACCGTGTCGGCGAACGGGCCGAAGGCGGTGACCTCCAGGGAGTGGAGCCGCATCAGGCCCCCGGGACCAGCACGTCGCGCTCGGGGTCGTGAGCGCAGGCGTCGCATGCGGTCTGCAGGAGCGCACTCTCGGCGGGGGTGGCCGGCACGCCCCGCAGGTCGGCCACGAAGTCGAGCGCCAGCTCGTGGTCGGTGCGGGAGCCGGAGCTCGCGACCGGGACCGTGGACACGGCCGGATGGCGGGGCTCGAAGCCGACGACCAGCGTGTGGGGGAAGCGCCGACGCAGCTGCTCCATGGCGCGGGGAGGCCGAAGGTCGTCGGTGAGGGTGGCCTGGACCCAGGCGTCCTCGGCGTCGGTCAGCGTCAGGTCGCCCATCAGGTCGTCGAGGTCGCCGCGCAGTCGCCGGAGCGGCCGAGGAACCGGCGCCTCCACGAACTCCGCGGTCGCGAAGCCACCCGCGTCGAGATCGACCAGCCAGCTGCCCTTGGTGTGCGTCTCCTCGGAGAAGGAGTAGGCGAGCGGCGACCCGCTGTAGCGCACCCGCTCGGTGAGGACCTGGCGGCCGTGGAGGTGGCCCAGGGCGGCATAGTCGACGCCGTCGAAGACGGCGGTCGGCACCAGCGAGACCCCGCCGACGCTGATGTCGCGCTCGGAGTCGCTCGGCTGGGCGCCCGCGACGAAGGCGTGGGCGAGGACGACGCTGCGGGCGCCGGGCCGCCGAGCCAGGTCGGCGTGGACGCGCCGCATGGCCTCGGCCAGCGCGGCCTCGTGGGAGCGCGCGCCGAGGCCCCACGGCTCGCGGAGCGCCTCGGGGTCGAGGTAGGGAAGGCCGTAGACCGCGACCGGTCCGTGGTCGTCGTCGAGCAGCACCGGCGAGCCGACCGTCGAGGCTTCGGTGCGCAGGTGGAGACCGGCCGCGTCGATCAGCCTGGAGCCGAACCCCAGCCGCTGGGCCGAGTCGTGGTTGCCGCTCGTGACCACGGTGCGCGCCCGGCTCGCGGCCAGTCGCGCGAACGCCTCGTCGGCGAGGCGGACGGCGTCCACGTGGGGCAGCGCCCGGTCGTAGACGTCGCCCGCCAGCACCACGAGGTCGACCCGCTCCGCCTCGACCACGTCGACCAGGTGGTCGACGAAGGCCGCCTGGTGGCCGAGCATGCCCTCGCGGTGGAAGGAGCGCCCCAGGTGCCAGTCGGAGGTGTGGAGGATCCGCACACGGGGAACGCTAGAAGGCTCCGCCGACACCGCGGCGCTCCCACGCCGGGCCGACCGCGCGGCGCTCCCACGCCGGGGGCCGCCGTCGGCGGATCAGGCGTAGCGGACGACCCGCCGCTCGCTGGTGAAGCCGTAGAGCCCGAGCCCCGCGTCGCGGGCGAGATCGACCGCGAGGCTGGACGGGGCGCCGACGGCCACGAGGCAGCCGTGCCCCACGGCGACCGCCTTCTGCACCAGCTCGAAGCCGGCGCGCCCGCTGACCGCGAGGCAAGCGGTCGCGGGGTCCCGGCCGGCCAGCAGCCGCGCCCCGGTGGTCTTGTCGACCGCGTTGTGCCGGCCGATGTCCTCGCGCACGACCACGAGCTCGCCCGTGGCGTCGAAGAGGCCCGCTGCGTGGACGCCGCCCGTGCGCGCGAAGACCTTCTGCGCGGTGCGGAGTCGCTCCGGCAGGGTGCGTACGACGTCGGGTGCGGGCAGTGCGCCCGACCAGGCGGGCGCCCGGGGCAGGTCGAGGACCTCCTCGATGCTGTCCTTGCCGCACACGCCGCAGGCCGAGCCGGCGCCGATGCCGTGCCTCTCGCCCGGGTCGCGCAGTGGCGGGGCACCGAGGGTGACCGTGACGACGTTGTACTCCTGGGCGGGAGTCAGGTCCTCGTCGGTGCAGTAGGCGACGCCGCGCAGCCGGTCGGCGTCGAGCAGCGCCTCGTGGACGGCGTACCCGGCCGCGAGCTCGAAGTCGTGGCCCGGGGTCCGCATCGTCACCCAGACACGTCGCGGGGTGGCGCCGGGCCAGGCGAGCCGGACCTCCAGCGGCTCCTCGGTGGCGAGGCGGTCCTCGCGCACCTGCTCGCCGTCGAGCCGGAGCTCGGTCACCTTGGTGCGGACCGTCGGCCCGGGTCGTCGCGAGGTCATCGGGCCGCGCTCACGGCCTCGCGTCGCGTCCGAAGCGCTCCCGGACGAGCAGCCTGCGGGCCAGCTCGTCGGCGCTGTCGACGACGGCCCGGCGCAGGGCCGGGTCGAGGTCGTCGTCGTCGAGGAGGCGACGAGAGCGGTCGAGGGTGTCGCGACGGATCGAGATGAGGGGGAAGAAGTCGCGCGCGACGTCACCGAGCATCCACCCCTCACGGACCTTGGCCGTGCCGGGCAGCTCGTCGAAGTAGCGAGCGACGAACGGGTCGGTGAGCGCCTCCTGGCCGAGACGCCACATGCCGAGTCCCGCCGCCTCGAGCTCGTAGTTGGGCGCGTCGAGATCGCCCGTGAAGTGGGCCCAGGCGAACTCCTTGGCCTCGACGTCGGGGAGGGAGGCGACGGCCCTGACGTGGGCCACCGTCGACACCGCGGTGACCTCACGCTCGAGCTGTCTCCGGAGCTCGTCTCGGTCGACGGCGCCGAGCACCGCGAGCCGGTCGACCAGCACCCACCTCAGGTCGAGGTCGAGGGGCAGGCCGTCGGGCAGCGTGTCTCCGGCCAGCCAGCCCCGCAGGACCTCGGGGTCTGCGCAGGTCTCGGCGGCGCTCTGGAACGCCGCGAGCTGCAGCGGCGACCCGGCGGGCGCCGTGTCGAGCCGGCGCCGGAGCGCCCGGCGGATCGCGGCCGTCGCCGCGGCCGGCTCGTCCGTCACCGGGAGGACGCGGAGGAGGGCCCCGCGCAGCCGGTAGTAGAGCGCGTCGTCGCTCTCCTCGGTCGGCACGGTCGCCGCCAGCGCCGCCACGTAGTCGTGGGGGTCGAGCGCGGCGTCGTGGAACGTGCTGCCGAGACCGTTCCACAGGCCGGCCCTCACGTCGGGGTCCCGCACCGTGGGCATCAGCGTGGGGAGCGCGGCGACGGTCGCCCGGTCAAGGTGCGGCACCGCCCACGTGTCCTCGTAGGCGTCGAGGACGACGGCGGCGTCGGGCATCGGCGGCTCGAACCCCACCGGGTCGGCGCCGACGGTGACCGAGGTCGCCACGAGGTCGCCGCCGGGAGCGGCGGCGACGATCCGGAACGTGTGCCGCCGGTCGGCCGGATGGTCGGCCGGCACCTCCCGGCGTACGGCGGAGGCGGCGCGGTCGAAGGTGAGCGTGTCGACCCCGGCGGTGCGCAGCCAGTCGCCCGTCACCTCGGACAGGTCCGTGTCGGCCGCGTGCTCCCAGCTGGCGAACAGGTCGTGCATCGTGGCGTTGCCGAACCAGTGCGACCGGAAGTGGTCGACCACGCCGCGGAAGAACACCTCGTCGCCGAGCCGCGTGTGGAGCAGCTTGAGGATCGCGGACCCCTTGGCGTAGGAGATGCCGTCGAAGTCCTGCAGCGCCGAAGCGGCGTCGACGGCGCCGTTGCCCGCCACGGGATGGGTGCTGGGACGGCGGTCGGCCACCAGCCCCCACTGCCGACGGGAGTAGGCGTGGTTGGTCCACGCGTCGGCGTACTCGGTGACGTCGGCGGTGACCCGGACACCCATGTACTCGGCGAAGCTCTCGTTGAGCCACAGGTCGTCCCACCACACCGGCGTGGTGTGGTTGCCGAACCACTGGTGGGCCATCTCGTGGGCGACCGTGGTGGCTCGGGTGATGCGCTGCCCCCGGGTGACCCTGGAGGA
>CAZQCA010000120.1:0-10214 GCA_964591845.1 uncultured Nocardioides sp. | reverse complement strand
CTCGTGGCTGGCCCGGTGGTTCCAGTAGTAGATGAAGTCCCAGCCCAGGATCGCCGCCGCCCAGGCCCACCGAGTCGTGCCGAGGTCGAGCGGGCTCTTCGCGAACAGCCGCTTGCCCGAGGTCAGCGCCGCCCAGGTGGTCGACGTGACGAGCACGGTCGACGCCACCGCACTCACGGCGAGGCCGGCGTGGACCCTCCGGATCGCGGGGCCCAGCGGCTGCCGCTGCTCGGGGTCCGCGGCGGGGCCGGTGCGGATCTCGGCCAGCTCCTCCTGCACCGCGCGCACCTCGGCCGGCACGGTCTGCGGGTCGGGCAGCCGGCCGTCCTGCAGCCGCCGGCGTACGACGTCGCCCACGGTGGTCAGCACCGCCGCCGCGGCGCCGATCGACAGCACCGTCCGGCCGTGTCGGCCGATGCCCGGCGTGACCGGGTCCAGCACCCGCTTGGCGACGTAGGGCGCCACCAGGCTGCCCACGCCCATCGTCAGGCTCGCCAGCGTGTCGGCCAGCTGGTAGTCGCCGGCCCGCGTCCCGGACGCGACCGGGTGCGACCGCTGCCAGAGGTACTCGGCCCCCATGGCTCCGATGAACGCCGGGATCGCGGCCACGGTGAGGTCGATCTTCACGGGGACATTGTGCACGGAGGCGACGACCGGTCGGCCCCGCGAGGCCGTCCCCTGTGGGTTGACCGAACGTGTGGTCATGTGGCCCGGTGAACGGACGTTCGTTCATCCGCCGCGAGGGTGCCCGGCTAGAGCCCGAGCCGACCGTGCCAGACCACGGCCACCAGCACCAGGAGGACGGTGGCCACGACGGCGATGCAGCCGATCCCGGCGGTCAGCGTGGGCTCCGCCGAGGGACCGCCGAGGCCCGGCCAGTAGAGCAGCTTGGTCGGACGGCCGAGGCTCGAGACCGCGAGCGCCCAGTGGCCGCCGATCGACCAGTTGACGACCAGCACCAGCGCGGCGACCACAGCGGTGACGACCAGGGACCAGGTCGACGCCACCACCAGCCGCCCGCCGTCGAGGTGCCACGGCAGCATCGCCGCATAGACCAGCAGCGCGGCGGCGTACGACGTCCAGGTGGAGGCGTCGCCCAGGTCCATCCGCGAGAAGCTCTCCTCGTCCTCGTCGACGTGGAGACGGCGCACGCTGACGCTGACGAAGTAGCCGCCGCCGGACAGCAGCTGCTCGCGCACCCCGTCCTCGAGAGCGAGGTCACGGCGTGTGGAGAGGTCCTGCACCGAGCGGATCAGGAAGCGCCCACAGAAGGCGTGGGCGCCCGTGCCGAGCACGAAGACGAGCCACGCCACGTCCAGGGGCAGTGCTCCGAGCGGGGTGTCGAAGCTGCCGCCCGACCCCGCGAACGCGCGGGCCACCAGCGCCACGGCGGCCGTCACGACGGCGGTCTTGAGCAGCCGGTCGACGCGATGCCCCCAGAGGAGCACGAGGCGGGCCTCGAGCGGCTCCTCCGACGGCATCGCGGCACCCGTTCTCGCGTCATGGGTCCCCGCGGCGCGGCGGCCCGGTCGTTCACACCTTCTGCTGGCTGGCGGCGACGAGCGCCCCACTGGCGTCGTACCCCTGCAGCCGGACGACATCCCCCGCCACCGCGGGGACGGTCATCGAGCTGGTGCCGTCGGACACCGCGGCGGTGGCGACGGGGCGCTCGTTGACATAGGCGTCGACCGAGGCGACGGCCCCGCTGGTCAGGGTGAGCTTGCGCTTCGTCGCTCCCGAGGCGGCGGAGGTGAACGCCAGCAGCCGCGGCGTCCGCGCGGCCAGCAGCGCACCGGCGGCGGCGAGCAGGTCCTGGTTGTCCTCCAGCACGTCCCGCTTGGTCAGCTCGTGGACGGCGTCCGGCACGACGCCGAGGTCCTCCACGGGCTGCCCCATCCGCGAGCCGACCCGCAGGCAGCGGCGCAGCGCGACCCGCATCTGCATCCCCTTGGGCAGCTGCTTGAGAGGTCCGCCGGTCCACTCGGTGCGCAGGTCCTCGTGCTCGAGGACGTTGGCGCCACCCGCGCCGGTGTTGCCCTCGACCCCGAGCACAGGACCGATCTCGTGGTCCTGGAACCCGGCCGCGAAGATGTCGCAGGCGCTGTAGCACTGCGCGTCGGTCACCAGCACGACCGGGCCCTGGTAGACCTGACCGACGCTGTTGACCACCTTCTCCGGCGAGAGCGGGAACGCCGTGGAGTACGCCGACCCGGTGGTGACCGACTCCGTCAGCGACGCCCGCCACTGGGCGTAGTCGGCCACGTTGTCGGCGAGCCCGGAGGTGCCCGGGGTGCTGACGAACTGGAACGGCTCCGGCGTGATCCGGCGCGGGGTGAGCAGCTGGAGCAGGAACTCCGACGCGATCACATAGCCACCGCCGTTGCCGCGCACGTCGAGCACCAGCCCCTGCGGCGGCAGCACCGTGAGCAGCCGGATGAACTCGTTGACGAAGGCCTCGATCTTCTTGTCCTCCATGTGGAAGGTGAAGATGCGCAGGTGCCCGAAGGTGCCGCTCGGGGTGTCGACGATGCGTGCCTTGATCTCCTTGGGCCGGCTGGTCGGCACGGGTCCGGCGGCGACGGCATCGTCCAGCCGCGGCGCGCGGGCGCTCGCCTTCGGCCTCCGCGGCACCCGCTGCGGCGCGAACGACTGCGGCGCGAAGAGACGCCGCTTGGCCCGACGGGTGAGCTCGGTGCGCAGGTCCATCGCGACCAGGTGCTTGAGGTCGACCTTGACCCCCGACGGCAGCGACGGCAGGGCGCCGGGCGTGGTGGCCTCGGCGGCGGTCTCGAAGACCCGCCACGGGACCCTCGTCTCGTGGGACGAGCCGTCCACCTTGTAGGTGATGTCGACCCAGTCCTCGTCGGGCGGCAGCGACATGTTGATCAGGCGGAGCGTCATGTTCTCCAGGCCCTGCGCGAGCTGGGCGGCGCGGTTGCTGCCCGCCTCCCTCGCGGCGTTGGCCTCGACGGCCAGCTGGATCGGGGTGCCGTTCCAGTGCGTCACCTCGACACCGGCCTTGAGCTGGGGGTCGCCGGTGATGTGGTCGAAGGTCTTCGTCACGACGTACGCCGTGCGCCCGGCGTCGACGCAGCGCTCCAGGAAGATCCCGAGGAACGCGAGGCCGGTGTAGCGCGAGGGGAGGATGTAGTTGGTGTGCATGTCGCGCAGCCCGAGGAAGATGCGCTGCATCTGCTGGTGGAACTCCGGCTCGGAGAGCTCGGCGAGCCGGTGCCGGAGGAGCCGCAGCGCCTGCAGCGGATCCACGGCGTGCATGGCCCGCTTCAGCGGGAGATGGGTGTAGAGGTCGCCGATGAGGATCTCGGCCTGGTCGAGCGCGAGGCGACGCTGGGCCTCGGTGAGCGGACTCTGGGAGACGTGCTCCCGGAAGTCCGGCATCGTGCGGACGGTGCCGAGTCCGTGGTCGGGGGTGAGAGTGACGGTGTCGGGCTGAGGCATGGCGGACTCCTCGGGGTTGATGGCTCTCCCTGTGAGGATCCTCCAGAAGTGGTCCACGGACATAGGGCGGCGAACCAGAAATCGGGTTGTCCGCGCGCGGACTCGTTGCGAGGCTCTCGCGCGTGACCTCGCGAGCCGTCGACCCCCTGTTCCAGCCGTTCCTCGACACTGCCGAGCAGGTGGCGGCGGCCCGCCCGGAGGTCGACCCGGAGCTGGCGCGTGAGGTCTTCACCGAGGCGGCGACGATGCTCCACGACGGCCTCGCGCTGGACGGGCTCGACCCTGCGGACGCGCGCGCCGTGGTCGCCGGGCTGTGCGAGGACCTGGTGGCCGAGGACCCGGGCGCCGCCATCAGGGCCCGCGCCGAGGCTGTGCTGGCGGAGCCCGGGTCGCTGGTCGAGCCCGAGGTCGTCTCGGCGGCCTACCTGATCTGCGCGTCGATGCTGCGGCTGTGACGTCCCCCGCCGGCCGGAGCCGTCACCCCAGGCGGAAGGCGTAGGGGGTCCCCGGCGGATCCTCCCCCACGCGACCGTCGATCGCCTCGCGGAGCAGGTCGGCGTGGCCGGTGTGCCGTCCGTACTCCTCGATCATGTCGACCAGCAGCCTGCGCAGGCTCTCCTCGTGGCCGCCGGCGTTGCGGAAGACGAGGTCCGGGCCGTCGTCGGCCAGCGCCCGGCCCAGCACCATCCGTGACCGCCCCACCGCCTCCGTCCACAAGGCGTAGAGAGTCTCGGCGCTGTCGGAGTCGGCCGAGCCCAGGGCCCAGTCGGACCGGTCGGCCGCGTCGTGCTCCGACCAGGGTGACGGCAGCGGCAGCCCCGCCATCCCGGTCGTGAAGTTGAGGTCCTCCATGTAGGCGAGGTGCTTGAGGAGCCGGCCCAGGGTCAGCTCCGAGGGACCCAGCCGCCGGCGCAGCCCCTCGCTCGACAGATCGGCGCACTTCCAGGCGAAGGTCGCCCGCTGCCGCTCCAGCGACCCGGCCAGGGTCGCGGCCTCGTCGCCCACGGCGGGCGGTTCGGGGAAGGACGGTCGCCTCTCGTCGGTCATGCGACCCACGCTAGGGGCCACTCCGGACGACAAACGTCCTCAGGTCCCCCGGGCACCCCGTCGGTCGGGCCCCCGTCGGGTCGGGGACCCGTCGACACGACGGACCGGTCGGAGGACGATCGAGACGGCACGGCATCGGGCCGCGCCTCGAGGTGAGGGGTCGACATGGGTCTGATGACGGACGTGCGGGTGCGACAGCCGAGGGTGGACGACGTGGTGAGCGACCGCTTCGTGGTCGCCGGCATCGGCAACGGCTTCGAGGGGACGATCGGGATCCGCGTGCTCGGCCCTGGGGGTCGGGTCCTGGCGACCGAC
Source organism: uncultured Nocardioides sp. (assembly GCA_964591845.1). Lineage (GTDB taxonomy): Bacteria > Actinomycetota > Actinomycetes > Propionibacteriales > Nocardioidaceae > Nocardioides. Next base: position 5,393 of record CAZQCA010000120.1, on the reverse strand, counting down.
TCGGCGCAGTCCAGCGGCGGCATGGTGGGCATCGGCGACTTCAGCGCCCGGGTGCGCCTCGCCGACACACCGCGACCCGGCACGCGGCTGACCGTCCAGGTCTTCGGGGACAACCCCGGGCTGCCCGACGAGGGGCCGAGCCCGGGGTTCGACACGCGTGAGGTCGAGGTGATCTGCTTCCCCGGCTCCCACGGCTACCTGCTCTATCGGGTGGAGTCCGGCGACACGCTCACGGGGATCGTGCGGAAGCTCAAGCCCTTCACCCGGGTCACCGTCGCCCAGATCGTCAAGGCCAACCCGGGCATCGTCGACCCCGACCTGATCCGCGTGGGCCAGCGGCTGCGGGTGCCCGTGCAGGAGTGACGAGGTACGCCGTCACGAGGTGAACTTCTCGGGGCCGAACCGCTCGATCGCCACGAACAGCGCGAGCGCGAGGAGCACCGCGTTGACGGCGATCATCGGGGCCTCCCGACGCCGGGCGTGGGTGAGGATGGCACCCACCATCACGGCGGCGAGCCCGGCTGCGGCCAGCGCCGAGAGCACTGGGGCGACCCCGACGGCAGCAGGCACGATCAGCCCGACCGCGCCCAGCACCTCGAGGGCGCCGATGGCCTTGATCACCTGGGGCGAGAAGTCCTCGACCCAGCCCATGCCCGAGGCGGCGAGCTGCTCCTTGGTCCGGGCGAGCTTCAGGCCCCCGGCGGCCAGGAACGCCAGGGCGAGCAGGCCCGCCACGATCCACAGGACGACGTTCATCACGGTCACTCCCTTCGATTGACTTCAACCGTGAAGTCATTGCCTGAGTCAATGACTCTCCGGCCCGGGCTATTCCCGCGCCTCGGGACCTTCTGCCCCCGGACACCCATGGCTACGCTGACCGCGTGACGGGCGCCGGAGCCGACGAGCCTCGCTGGCTCGACGACGAGGAGCAGGAGGCGTGGCTGACGCTGGTCAGCCTGATCATCCGGCTCGGGCCTGCGCTCGACGCCCAGCTGCGGCGCGACGCCGGGCTGAGCCACTTCGAGTACGGCGTCATGTCGGCCCTGTCCGAGGCGCCCGACCGGACGCTGCGCATGAGCGAGCTCGCGACGCTCGCCGAGGGTTCGCTCTCGCGACTCTCCCAGGTGGTCAGCCGCCTGGAGCACCGCGGCTGGATCACCCGGAGCCCCGATCCCGGCGACGGCCGCTTCACGCTGGCCACGCTGACCGAGGAGGGCTGGCTGGTGGTCGTGGCGACCGCGCCCGGTCACGTCGAGGAGGTGCGGCGGCTGGTCTTCGACCGGCTCAGCCAGGCCCAGGTGCGTCAGCTGACGGCGATCGGGCAGCGGATCATGAGCGCGATCGACCCCGAGGACCGGTGTCTGCCCGGCGTCCGCTGGACGCCACGGCCTCGAGGATCGACAGCGGGCCCCGGGTGTGGATGACCCGGCGCGAAGCCAACCCGGCCGACGCGAACAGCGCGGCGAACTCCGCCGCGGACCGCTCGCGGCCGCCGGGGAGCACGAGCATGTTGAGGTCGGAGAAGGCCACCTCCGCCTCCCGACCGGGTCGGTCGAGCAGCCGCTCGACGACCAGCACCACGCCGTCCGGGCGCAGCGCCTCCCGGCAGGCGCGCAGGATCGCGACGCACCTCTCGTCGTCCCAGTCGTGCAGGATCCACTTGAGGAGGTAGCAGTCGGCGGGAGGCACGGACTCGAAGAAGTCGCCACTCTCCGCGGACCATCTCGCCGCCACCGAGTCCGACCCCGACGGCGGCCGGCGGCCCACCACGTGAGGCTGGTCGAAGACGGCGCCGGAGAGGTGCTCGTGCACGGACAGCACGGCGTCGAGCAGCGCACCCAGGCCGCCCCCCACGTCGACGACCGTCGACACTCCCGTGAAGTCGTAGGCGGCCGCCACGTCGTCGGCGACGTCGGCGCTCAGCGACGCCATGTTGGCGTTGAAGATCGCGTTGTGCTCGGGGTGGCGCCGCCGGTGCGCCCAGACGTCCAGTCCGTGCAGCGCCTCGAACCCGTTCTCACCGGTGCGCACGCTGTGACCCAGGTGACCCCACGCCGCCCAGAGCGCCGGGTCGGTCAGGGTCCGGGCGAGCGGCCTCAAGGAGCCGGGGGTGCCGGACAGCAGTCCCTCGCCGAGCGGCGTCAGCGCGTAGCGGCCGTCCTGGACGGCGTACACCCCGAGCGAGGCCAGGGCCCGCAGCAGCCGGGACAGGCCATCGGGATCGGCCCCGGTCGCCTCGGCCAGCTCGTCGACGCCGCGCGGCCCGTCGGCGAGCACGTCTGACAGTCCGAGGTCGGCGGCGACGGCCAGCGCCGACGACAGCCGATATCCCAGGATGAGCGCCCGCAGCTCCTCGTTGACCGGCATGGGGGCATGATCCTCCGGCCGACGCGCGCCCGCCAGGGTCAGCCCGGCAGGTCGAGCTCGCGCAACGAGGCGACCAACGCGGAGACGAAGACCGGGACCTCACGCTCGGTGAATGCGAGCGGGGGCCGGACCTTGAGCACGTTGCCGGAGGGGCCGGTGGTGCCGACCAGGACGCCGTGCCTCTTCAGCGCGTTCTTGAGGGCGTCGGCCGTGGCGGCGTCGGGGGTCGTCGATGCCCGGTCGGCCACGATCTCGATCGCGTTGGCGAGGCCGACGCCCCGCACCTCGCCCACGCAGGAGAAGTCGCGGGTCGCCTCGCCGACCGCCGCCCGCCAGGCCTCGCCGGCGGCGACGACCCGGGGCAGTACCCGCTCGTCCTCGAGCACGTCGAGGACGGCCAGTCCCGCCGCCGCGGACACGGGGTTGCCGCCGAAGGTCGAGAAGACGACGGTCTCGTCGGCGAAGCCCTCGAGGAGCTCGCGACGCGTGATCACGGCCGCCATCGGGTGACCGTTGCCCATCGGCTTGCCCAGCGTGACGAAGTCGGGCTCGATGCCGAACCGCTGGAAGGACCACATCGCCTCGCCGGTGCGGCCGTGGCCGCCCTGGACCTCGTCGGCGATCCACAGCGCGCCGGCCTGGTGAGTACGCCGGACGAGGTCGGCGACGTAGTCGGGCGTCAGCACGAGGACGCCGTCGCTCTGCATGACGCCGTCGAGGATCACCGCCGCGGGCGGCAGGTCCCGGGCGTCGAGCCGCTCGAGGGCGGCCTGGAACTCGGTGGAGTCGAGGTGACGGCCGCGGTAGGCGTCGGCTGGGTGCCAGCGCTCGACGTGGGGACTGGCCCGCCCGGTGTAGAGCACCTCGGGCGACAGCGGCGCGATCGCCTCGGAGATCCCGTGGTAGGCCCAGTGCGTGCACATCGCCCCGCGCCGGCCGGTCGCGTGGGTGGCCAGCCGCCAGGCGAGGTCGTTGGCCTCCGACCCCGAGTTGACGTAGAGCACGGTGTCGAGCCCGGGCGGGCAGGTGGCGATCAGCCGCTCGGCCAGCTCGATCGCCGAGGGGTGGAGGTAGCGCAGGTGCGTGTTGACGGCGCGCGCCTGCCGGGCGATCGCCTCGGTCACCCGAGGATGGGCGTGGCCGACCGACGGGACGTTGTTGTAGGCGTCGAGGAAGCGGCGGCCGTCGACGTCGTACATCCACACGCCCGAGGCGTGGTCGACGTAGAGCGGCTCGTCGTAGGTCAGCGGCTCCATCGCCGGCCCGAGCGCCTCGGCGCGGCGGCCGATCAGGTCGCCCCGGTCGGCGGCCGGCCGCAGGCCGCTCACCCGCTGCGCGGCACGGTCGAAGCCGACGTCGATGATCTGGCGCAGGACGGGATAGAGGCGCTCCAGGTCACGCTCGGCGAACTCGGGCTCCTCCAGGCCCTCGGCGCTGCGCCACGAGGCGATGGCGATGCCCGCCGCAGCCCGTGCGGCCCAGGCGTCGCTCATCAGGCGGAGCTCCTCCGGCTCCAGCGGGGTGACGCGCTGGTAGCCGTCGAGCACCAGCCGGGCCACCCGGAACGCCTCCTCCGGCTCGCGGTCGAGCACCAGGCTGTCGATGACGGAGGCCAGGTCGGTGATCAGCGCGGTGTGGCTCATGTCGCCGAAGTCGATGATCCCCGTGATCAGCCCCTCGTCGTCCACCAGGGCGTTGTCGATGTTCAGGTCGCCGTGCACGACCTGGGCACGCAGGGACTCCCAGCGGGGCGCGATGGTGGCGTCGTACCGGTCGAGGGTGCGCTCGACGGCGTCCCTCCACGCGGGCTCGCGGATGGCGTGGACCATGCCCCGGGTCATCGGGACCGACTTGAGGTCCCAGGGCAGCGAGCGGTAGGCGCTGGGATGGCTGAAGCCGCGCATCGCCCTGGCCAGCCGCGCGACCGTCTCGCCCCAGGCGACGACGGCGGTGTCGCTGAGCTGCGCCGGCTCCGAGCGCATCCGGCCGGGCATCACCGGGTAGGCGCGGGCCCAGTGCTCGGAGCGGACCCCGGTGACGAGCACGCGGTAGGACGTCGGGTCATCCGGGTCGCCGGCGCCATGATGCGCGATCGGGCGGGCGACGGGCAGCTCCGGGTCGACCCGGCCGATGTGCCGGACGACGAGGGCCTCCATGTCGAGCGTGGCCGGGTCCTCCGCCGCGTTGGAGATCTTGAGCACCGCCGCGGGAGCCCCGGCCTCGGTCAGCAGGAAGGTCTGGTCGCGCTCGCTGCCGAGGTTGACCGCTCCGTCCGCCGCCACCCCGAAGTGCCGGGAGCCGAGCCCCGCAGCCTCCGCCTCGTTGAAGCGCGGCGGGTCGGCCTTGAGCACCGGGTCGATCTCGTCCATGGGCGCCTTTCTCGTCGGGCGACGTCAGTATGGCGCTGCCGAGCCCGGGTCCGGCTCCCCGGGCCGGCTCACTCTCCGACGAGCGAGCCGACCTCCGCGATGTACGCCGCCTGCGCCTCCTCGGCGCTCATGCCCTGCACCGCCGCCCACGCGTCGTACTTGGACCGGCCGACGAGGTTGAGCATCCCCGGCCGACTGCCCGTCACGTCACCCTCGGTCGCCTGCTTGTAGAGGGCGTAGAGCCGGAGCTTGGTGTCGTTGCCGGGGTCGTCCTGCATCCCCTGGACCGCTGCCACTGCCGCGTCGAAGCTGTCGATCGCCATCGGACCTCCCTCGGGTCGAGGTCAGCCAACCACGGGCCGCGCTCGCGCGGAAGGCATCGCCGGGACAGTGGCTGTGGCGCACGGAACGGCCCGGGGGGCTGGTGGCGCCACGGCTCCGGTGACAGCGTGGAAGGGGAGGCAGCAGCCATGCCCGCGCCAGCGCCGGTCGAGGAACGCGGCACCCGGGTCGCGTGGGTGGACAACCTGCGCGTCGCGGCGATCACCGGTGTCCTCGTCGTGCACGCGGCCACGTCCTACGTCACCGACTTCTCCGACTGGTACTACGACGACGAGCTCGACCCGACCCCCGTCGGCCTCGCCCTGTTCGGCGTCC
>CAZQCA010000119.1:0-10229 GCA_964591845.1 uncultured Nocardioides sp. | reverse complement strand
CCGAGCAGCGGGACGATGACGCGCACGTGGGACTGCGGGATGCCGAGGGCGTCGGCGACGCCGTCGCGGGCGGCGAACGGCACCTGGGTCGAGGACCAGATCGTGACGCGGTCGCCGTTCCACTGCGCCAGGATCGCGCGGGGCTCGATGGGCGCCCCCTGGGAGGCGTCGGCGCGGTAGTGGCTCTTCACGACGACGTCGGCGCCCGCCATCGCGGCGGCGGCGTCGCCCTTGAGGATCGTCGAGTGCCCGACGACGTTGCCGTCGCGACCCATGTCCTCGTCGCCCTCGTAGGACGACCAGTCGGGATGCACCAGCGGGGCGCCGGGCTGGGCGTTGGCGACGAAGTCGGGCAGCGCGGGCAGCACGTCGTAGTCCACCTCGACCGCGGCGGCTGCCTGCCGGGCGATGGCCGGCGTACGGGCGGCGACGGCGGCGATGACGTCGCCCTCCCAGCGGACGACGTCCTTGGCGAACATCAGGCGGTCCTGGACCATGCCGCCGTAGAGGTTCTCCGGGACGTCGGCGTGGGTGATCACCGCGTAGACGCCGGGGATCGCGCGCGCCGCGGTCGTGTCGATCCGGGTGATGCGGGCGTGCGGGTGGTCGGCGAAGCGGAACGCGCCGTGCGCCTGGCCGGTGAGGTTCACGTCGGCGGTGTAGCGCCCGAGCCCGGTGACCTTCTCCTTGCCGTCGGGCCGGATGAACGTCTGCCGCCGCTCCTCGGTCACCGTCATCGATGCCACCTCGCCTCGGGTCGTGGGCACCGCCTCGTCGCGGTCCCGCTGCCGATCGTAGGGGAGCCCCCGCGGGGACCGGCAGGCCCCCGCGCGGCCAGGGCGCGGACGACGACTGGACGGTTGCTCGCGGACTGCGGTCCACTGGGGTCTTCCCGCCTTGGGGGGTGGAGATGTCCAGCCGACGGCTCGGCAGCCGTACGCCGGCACGCCTCGGGGTCGCGCTCGTCCTGGTCGGCGGCCTGCTCTTCCCGTCGCCGCCCGGTGCGACCCACTCGTCCCCGGCCCGACGGGCGCCGGCGGTGCAGAGCCCGCCCAACATCGTCGTGCTCCTCCTCGACGACGCGCGGCTCGACGACATGTCGGTGTTGCGCGACGTGCGCACGCGGGTCGCCAACCGCGGGGTGACGATCACCCGCCACTACGCGCCGTTCCCGCTCTGCTGCCCGGCGCGGGCGACCCTGCTCACGGGTCGCTACGCCCACAACCACCGGGTGCTCTCCAACGAGGCGCCGGGGGGCGGCTTCGGCGCGTTCGACGACTCCTCGACGCTGGCGACCTGGCTGGACCCGACGTACACGACGGGTCTGGTGGGGAAGTACCTCAACCAGTACGCCCGGCCGTACGTGCCACCGGGCTGGGACGAGTGGATGGTGCCCTACCGGATGTACGACTACGACCACCCGGAGTGGTGGATCGACCGCGGCGCGGTGGCCGAGCGGGTGCTCCTGAGCGGCTACCAGACCGACACCATCGGCTCGCTGGCGGCGGACTTCGTACGACGCCATGCCTCGGACGCCCAGCCGTTCTTCCTGATGACCGACGTCGTGGCGCCCCACGCCGGCACCCCGCGCGATCCCGACGACCCGTCGATGCCCACACCCGCGGTGTCGCCCGCCTATCGCAACGTCTTCGCCGGGCAGCCCCTGCAGGACCCGTCGTTCAACGAGGCCGACATCTCGGACAAGCCCGCTCAGCTGGCACCGCTCACTCCGGCGGAGATCCGCGCCGAGGCCGAGGTCAACGCCCAGCGGCGGGAGGCGCTGCTGTCGGCGCAGGACGCGCTCGACGCCGTCATCGACGCACTGGACGAGTCGGGCGAGCTGTCCCGCACGTTCGTCGTCGTCACCAGCGACAACGGCTACCTGCTCGGCGAGCACCGCATCCGCAGCGGCAAGATGGCGCCCTACGAGGTGGCCAACCACATGCCGCTCTACATCCGCGGTCCCGGCATCCCCGCCGGGACGTCGTTCACCGGGCTCACCTCGCAGGTCGACCTGGCGCCGACCCTGGCCCGGATGGCCGGCGTGCCGCTGCGGTCCGCCTGGCGGCTCGACGGCGAGTCGATGCTCTACCGCCTGCGGCACCGGACGGCCGCCCACTCGACGAGGCCTGGCGTGCTGCTCGAGGCGACCGTGCCCGGCGACACGGGGAGCTGGCAGTACCACGGCGTCGTCAGCGGCCGCTGGAAGTACGTCGAGCGCGCCTCCGGCGCCGTCGAGCTCTACGACCTGACCGCCGACCCCTACGAGCTGCGGAGCCTCGGCCAGGACCCGGCGTACGCCGCAGCGCGGCGGCACCTCGCCGGCATCCTCGCCGACCTGCGCGACTGCGCCGCCGCGCAGTGCCTGGGCTGACTCGAGGCGTCGCTGACGCTGGGCGGCGCGCGGGATCTACTGGTGCGTACGACGCGCGCTGCGGGATCTACTGGTGCGTACGCCCGGCATATGCGTCGTACGCACCAGTAGATCGATCCCGGCGGCGCGGGCTGCGCCGTACGCACCAGTAGATCTGCGGACCCCGTGGGCCGCGCTCGGATGCCGGGCGGATCAGAGGTCGAAGAGCGACCCGGCGGCGTTGATGTCGGCGTCGGTGCGTGGCTGGTGGGCCTCGCCGGAGCTGGAACCGGCGCCCGGCGCCACCTCCTCGGCCACCTCGTCGTCGGCGTCGAGGACGGTCTCGACGTCCTCCGGGGCAGCGGTGGTCGCGGTCTCGGCGGGTGCCTCGTCGACGGGGTCCACGTCGAAGAGACCCCGCACCGGCGCCGCTGGTGGGGGCTCGTCGGCGTCGAGGATGGTCTCCACGGTGTCGGCCGGCGCCTCGGCCGCGGGTTCGGCGGGCTCGACGTCGAACAGACCCCGGACCGGCGCCGGCGCCGGGTCCGTGGCCGGCGGGGCCTCCTCCTCCGCCGGTGCGGGGATGTCGAAGAGGGAGCCGGACGGGATCGAGGTGGCCGGGGCGGTGGTGGTGTCGAGACCGCCGGCTTCGCTGTCCTCTTCGACCACCGGGGTGGCTGGGGTCTCCTCGACCACCGGGGTGGGGACGTCGAACAGCGAGCCGCCGGAGGCCGGAGGGGCCTTGGGTGGCGGGGCGATGTCAAAGAGGGAGCCACCCGTGGGCGGGGTGGGTGCGGCGGCCTCCTCGACGACCGGGGTGGGGACGTCGAACAGCGAGCCGCCGGAGGCCGGAGGGGCCTCGGGTGGCGGCGCGACGTCGAACAAGGATCCGCTCGTCGCGGGGGTGGGTGCGGCGGCCTCCTCGACGACCGGAGCGGCGGCGGCGGGCGTGGCAGGCGCGGCGGGTGCCGGCGCCGCAGGGGCGGCGGTCTTGGCTGCCTCGCCCTTCACCGAGGCCAGCAGCAGCTGGGCGACGTCGAGCACCTCGACCTCGGCCCGCGCCTCGCCGGAGGCCTGCGCGGCCGTGAGCCCGTCGGAGAGCATGACCCGGCAGAACGGGCAGCCCACGGCGATCTGGTCGGCGCCGGTGGCCACGGCCTCCGCAGTGCGGTTGTCGTTGATGCGCTCGCCGATCTTCTCCTCCATCCACATCCGCGCGCCGCCGGCGCCGCAGCAGAAGGAGCGCTCGGAGTTGCGCGGCATGTCGACGTACGACGCCCCGGGGAGCACCTGCAGGAGCTCGCGCGGCGGCGAGTAGACCTGGTTGTGACGTCCCAGGTAGCAGGGGTCGTGGTAGGTGATCGACCGGCGACCGGTGGTGGGCCCCGACGCCACGGGCGTGAGGGCGCCCTCCCGCACCAGCCGGTTGAGCAGCTGGGTGTGGTGCACGACCTCCAGCTCGATGCCGAGCTGGCTGTACTCGTTCTTGAGCGTGTTGAAGCAGTGGGCGCAGGTCGAGACGACCTTCTGCACGCGGAACTCGCGGAACGTCTCGATGTTCTGCTGGGCGAGCTGCTGGAAGAGGAACTCGTTGCCCGCCCGGCGGGCTGAGTCTCCGGTGCAGGTCTCGCCCGTGCCGAGCACCGCGAAGGACACCCCCGCGCGATGCAGCAGCTCGGCCACCGCCTGCGTGGTCTTCTTGGCGCGGTCCTCGTAGGCGCCGGCGCAGCCGACCCAGAAGAGCCAGTCGACGCCGTCGAGGGACTCGACGTCCTCGCCGACGACCGGCACGTCGAAGTCCAGACCCTTGGTCCAGTCGAGCCGTCCGGACGGCGCCATGTTCCAGGGGTTGCCCCGGCCCTCCATGCCCTTGAAGAGCTGGTTGAGCTCGGCGGGGAAGTTGGACTCGACCAGGACCTGGTAGCGGCGCATGTCGACGATGTGGTCGACGTGCTCGATGTCGACCGGGCACTGCTGGACGCAGGCGCCGCAGGTGACGCACGACCAGAGCACGTCGGGGTCGATCACCCCACCGCCGGTCGGCGCCCACGGGTCGCCCTCGGTCGGCCCGACCAGCGGCCGCTCGAGCTCGGCCACGGCCGCCCCGGGACCCGACCCGTTGCCCGCGAGGATCGCCGGACCGGCGGCGTACGCGTGGTCGCGCAGCGCCATGATCATCAGCTTCGGCGAGAGCGGCTTCTCGGTGTTCCAGGCCGGGCACTGGCTCTGGCAGCGACCACACTCGGTGCAGGTCGCGAAGTCGAGGATGCCCTTCCACGAGAAGTCGTCGACCTTGCCGACCCCGAAGGACGTCTCCTCCTCGAGGTCGTCGAGCTGCTCCAGCGTGAGCGGCGCGCCGGCCGACATCAACGGCTTCGCGGCGCCGAGGGCGATCGGCTGGCGCTTGAAGAGCACGTTGATCGGCGCGGTCATGATGTGGAGGTGCTTGCTGTGCACGACCTCGATGAGGAACACCAGCATCACGCCGATGTGCAGCAGCAGGCCGAGGCCCTCGAGGAAGTGGAGCGTGGACTCCGACAGTCCGTCGAGGAGCGACCCGACGGCGTTGGAGACGTAGGCGCCGGAGTTGTCGTAGTTGCCGAGCGCCGAGGCTGCGCCGCGGAAGAGGAACATCGTCCACAGCACGCAGAAGATGAAGAACAGCACGAGGTAGGCGCCGAACTCGTGTGAGCCCTTGAATCGCGAGCCCCGCCCGAGCTTCGCGGGGGAGTTGCGCAACCGGATCACCAGGAACGTCGTGATCGCGACCAGCGCCAGCAGCGCGATCGTGTCCTGCGCGAAGCCGAGCACCGCCCAGTGGCCCACGAGCGGGATGTGGAAGTCGTCGGGCCCGAGCATGACGCCGTAGGCCTCGACATAGACCGAGCCCAGGATCACGAACGCCCAGAACGTGAAGAAGTGCGCGAGCCCGGGCACCGTCCACTTCAGCAGCCGCCGCTGCCCGAACACCTCGGTCAGCTCCGTGCCCACGGCCCGCCCGAGCCGGCCCACGACTCCCTGGATGCGGTCGGGAGCGGGCTGTCCGCTCCGGACCAGGCGGAGCAGGAACCACAGCCGACGGGCCACGATCGGCAGCGCGACGAGATTCAGCAGCAGGCCGATGACGAGCACAGTGTCCACGCGAGCAGACGATACGGAACATGCCGCCTGCCCACAGCCCCGGAGGCGGGTGACGAAGGTCCTACCGGTGGTTCAACCCGGTTCAGCGGCCGCCGATGCGCTGGCTGAGCGCGTGCGCCGTACGGCGTACGGGTGCGGCCACGGAGGCGTCGTCGACCTCGCCGGCGGGGAAGGTCACCGCCACGCCGGCCACGGGGTGGTCGTTGTGGTCGAGCACCGGAGCGGCCACGCTGGCGAAGCCCGGCGTGACCTCGCCGTCCTCGGTCGCATAGCCACGCTGCCGCGTCTCGGTCAGCAGGGTGCGCAGCGCCGAGAGCGAGGCCGGGCCGCGCCCGTGCCGGTCGACGAACGCCGACCTGTCGGGATAGAGCGCGCGCACCTGGGCGGCCGGCAGCGCGGCCAGGATCGCCCGCCCCGACGCGGTGAGCGGCGCGGGGAGTCGTACGCCGACATCGGTGACCAGAGGGGGACGCCCCGGCGCCCGCTCCTCGACGACGTAGAGGACGTCGCGGCCGTGCAGCACCGCGAGGTGGGCGCTGTGTCCGGTCACGTCGACGAGCGCGGCCAGCGGCTTGCGCGAGATGCGCTGCAACGGCTCCTGGCGGGCGTATCCGCTGCCGACCTCGAACGCGGCCACGCCCAGCCCGTATCGGTGCTCGTCGGGCAGGTGGACGACGAACCCCTCGTCGACCATGGCGCCCAGCAGGTGGTAGGCGGTGGACCGGGGCAGACCGACGGCCCGCGCGATCCGGTCGACCGGCACCGGCTCGGTCTGCGCGGCGAGGAAGCGCAGCACTTGGAGCGTCCGCGTGGCCGCGGGCACGTGGCTCATGGCTCAGACCTTCAGCTCCCCCAGCGACGGATGCGCGAACACGCGGTAGCCCAGGCTGCGGTTGACCGCCACGATGGCGGCATTGGCCTCGTCGTTGCCCGCCATCGCCCTGGTCACCCCGGCGGCCGCCGCTGCGGCGAGGGCGTGCTGCTTGGCGAGCCGGGCGTGGCCGCGCCCGCGGTGCGCCGGCAGCGTCCCGGTCATGTCGCTCCACGCCCGGTCGCCCGCCACACCGAGCATCGTGAACGACGCGAGCTCACCGTCGACGAGCACGGCCCGGCCGAGGTCGGGCCGCATCCGCGGGTCGCCCCACTCGCCGACGAACTCGTCGTACGTCGTCGGGAGCGAGAGCCCGGACGGGTCGTCGCGGACCACGGCCGCATGGGCGTGCCACACCACCCGCGGGCCGAGCGCGGACAGCGGCACCAAACTCACGCCGGCCGCCGGAGCGGGCGCGGTCACCGAGCGGGGATCGACCATCGACATCGCGAACCCGCGCGTCGTCGCGAAGCCCCAGGACGTCGCGGCCGCGCGGCTGTCGTCGTCGTCCTCCACCACGCAGCGGACGACGCCTTTGTCCGCGGCACGGGCCGCCGGGAGCTGGGCTCGGAGCAGGGAGGCTCCGACGCCGCGACGCCGGTCGTCGGGGTGCACCATCACCAGGAGCGTCGCGTGGTCCTCGTCGAGGTAGGCGTGGAGCCGGCTCACGCCGACCAGGCGCCCCTCGCGCTCCGCCACCACCCGGCGTACCTCGCGAGGCTCGGTGCGCAGCTCGTGCTCCGTGGAGCGGGCGTCCTGCACGATGTACGGCGAGCACGCGGCGACGATCTCGGCCCAGCCCGCGGCGTCGGCGAGCGTCGCCGGGCGGATCCCCGTCACCGGTCAGTAGACCTGCGGGACGAACGTCTGCTCGTGCATCGGCGGCCGCACGTAGGGCAGCTCCTTCATCACCGGCAGCTCCACCACGTCGGGGGCGACGTCCTCGTAGGGGAACTGGCTCAGCAGGTGGGAGATGCAGTTGAGGCGCGCGGCCTTCTTGTCGTCGGAGGGGACGACGAACCACGGCGCCTGCTTGATGTCGGTGTACTGGAACGTGGTGTCCTTGGCCATGGAGTACTTGATGTAGAGCTCGTGCTCGGCGAGGTCCATGTCGGAGAGCTTCCAGCGCTTGAGCGGCTCCGCGTTGCGGGCCTCGAACCGGCGCCGCTGCTCGTCGTAGGACACGGAGAACCAGTACTTGATGACCTTGATGCCGCTGCGGACCAGCATCCGCTCGAACTCCGGGCAGGAGCGCAGGAACTCCTGGTGCTCCTCGGGGCTGCAGTAGTCCATCACCCACTCGACGTTGGAGCGGTTGTACCAGCTGCGGTCGAACATCACCATCTCGCCGGCCGCCGGGAGGTGCTCGACGTAGCGCTGGAAGTACCACTGCGTCTTCTGGCGCTCGGTGGGCTTGGGCAGCGCCACCACGCGCACGGTGCGGGGGCTGGTGCGCTCGGTGATCCGCTTGATCACGCCGCCCTTGCCGGCCGAGCCGCGGCCCTCGAAGATGACCGCCACCTTGAGGCCCTGCGTCTGGATCCAGTACTGCAGCAGCACGAGCTGCTCCTGGAGCCGGGCGATCTCGGCGTCGTAGTAGGCGCCCTTGAGGTGGCCGTCCTTCTTGTACTTCGCCGGGTCGAGACCGGTCTCCTTGACCTCCTTGGCGCTGACGTCGTCGGCACCCTCGGGCGGTGTGACCTTCTTGGACATGGGCCCTCGCTCTCGCTCGCTGAGGCCATTCCACCACCCGGGAGGGGGCCTGGGCACCTAGGGAGCCGGGTCCGAGGCCAGCCGGCCGTGCACGTGCTCGTCGTAGCGCTCGCCCTCGACGGCGTACGACGACCGCAGCAGGCCCTCGAGCCGGAAGCCCGCGGCCTCGGCCACCCGGCACGAGGCGTCGTTGAAGACGGCGTGCTCGAGCTGGATGCGCGCGAGGTCGCGCTCCGCGAACGCCCAGCCGGCGACGGCCGCCAGCGCCTCGCGGCCGACCCCGCGCCCGCGCGCGTCGGGCATCACCCGGTAGCCGATGTGTGCGGTGGCGTGCTCGGCGTCGATGGCGAACATGGAGACGTTGGCGACGAACAGGCCGGTCTCCCTGTCCTCGGCGTGCCAGGTGGCGTGGGACCCGTCGGACCAGTCGGCGCCACTCCTGCACCAGGCGGCCGCGGTCGCGAGGTCGGGGGCCTCCCGGGTGGGGTTCCAGCGTCTGACGTCGGGGTCGTTGAGCAGGACCAGTGCCCGCTCCGCGTCGTCCTCGGAGGGCAGCCGCAACCGCAACGACGGTGTCAGCAGCTCCATGTCGCCAGGCTAGCCAAGCGGCGGGCTGGGCCCCCGGTCGCCGACGCCGCTCAGGCGGCCTGCACGTCAGGCCGAGGGGCCCCGCCGCGTCTCCTCGGGGACGTCCGTCGTCGACGTGCGCTGCTCCGGCGGCGCGTCCGCAGTGGCCGAGGTGTCCACGTCGGGGTCGAGCCGATCCGCCTCGCGGAGCTGGTCGTGGTGTCGTGCCTCGTCCATCTGGGCGCCTCGCTCCGCCTCCGCGGCCCGCGCCTGCGCCTGCTCGGCCTCGAGGCGTGCCCGGTCCGCCTCCAGCGACGCCTCGCGGGCGCGCAGCTGCGCCTCGTGCAGCTCCGGCTCCTGCTGCGCCGCCGTGTCCCGCAGCTCCTGCGACCGGGCCCGGTCGAGCTCGAGACGGCGCGCGTTGCCGCGGCGTACGAGCGCCAGGGCCAGGGCGACGACGGCCGCGACGACCACGAGCGCGATGAGGATCCAGATGATCTGACCGGTGGACATGCGTCTCCTTCGACTCTCGCGTCCCGGCGCTGGCCGCCGCGGACGACTCCCCGAGCAGTGCCCGGGGGCGACGGGCCCATGCGTCGGGACCTCCGGCGCGTCTCGGATCCGAGACGGCATCGACCGGCCCGGGGCTGGTGCGGAGCACCGCGGGAGAGTGCAATGGGCCCATGAGCAGCACGCGCCTCGACGCCGCCACGGGCGTCCGCACGGTCGCCGTCGGGACCGGCCCGGTGTCCTTCGCCGACGTCCTCGCCGTCGCCCGCCAGGAGGCGGCGGTCGCCCTGGGCGGCGACGCCCTCGCGGCCATCGACCGGGCGCGGACGGTGATCGACGAGCTGGCGGCCGCGCCGACGCCGACGTACGGCGTCTCGACGGGGTTCGGGGCACTCGCCACCCGGCACATCGCGCCGGAGCTGCGGGCGCAGCTCCAGCGCTCCCTCGTGCGCTCCCACGCGGCCGGGTCGGGTCCCGAGGTCGAGCGCGAGGTGGTGCGCGCGCTCATGCTGCTGCGGCTGTCGACGCTGGCGAGCGGGCACACCGGAGTCCGCCGCGAGACGGCGCAGCTGCTGGCGGCTCTGCTGACGCACGGGATCACGCCGATCGTGCGTGAGTACGGGTCGCTGGGCTGCTCGGGGGACCTCGCCCCCCTGGCCCACTGCGCGCTCGCGCTGATCGGGGAGGGGGAGGTCCGCGACGCCGCCGGCACGCTGATGCCCGCCGCCGACGCCCTCGCCGCCGCGGGCCTCACGCCCGTCGCGCTCGGCGCCAAGGAGGGCCTGGCCCTCATCAACGGCACCGACGGCATGCTCGGCATGCTGGTGCTCGCGATCGAGGACCTGCGGGCGCTGCTGCGCCAGGCCGATGTCGCTGCCGCGATGTCCGTCGAGGCCCAGCTCGGCACCGACCGGGTGTTCGCGGCCGAGCTGCAGTCGCTCCGTCCTCAGCACGGCCAGGCCCTGTCCGCCGCCAACCTCACCGCGCTGCTGCGGGACTCCGGCGTCGTCGCCTCGCACCGCGGTCCCGACTGCAACCGCGTGCAGGACGCCTACTCGTTGCGGTGCTCGCCCC